>CAYGBW010000034.1:0-11101 GCA_964348185.1 uncultured Thermodesulfobacteriota bacterium
ATTGAGACGCTGAAAGAACGGCTGAGCGGTTTCAGGATTAAGCCTGAGGCTTGGAGGAGGTTTTTGCCTGCAAGCCTCCCTGTTTTGGGTAGAGACGTCGATTTCGCCAAGGTCACCGATTATGTCAGAACGACCCTCGATCGAATCGGCCAGTTGGGGGGAAAAGTGGTTGTTTTCGGGAGCCCGGGTGCGAGAAACATACCCGAAGGTTTCCCCCGGGACGCGGCCCACCAGCAACTCATTCGCTTTTTGCAGATGACCGCTGACGTGGCGGCCGAGAACAACATCATCGTCGTGATAGAGCCTATTCTGAGGAGGAGCTGTAATGTAATCAACTCGGTGCCTGAGGCGGTTGCTCTCGCCCAGGAGCTAGGCAGACCTGAGATCAAGGCGCTGGCCGATCTGTATCACATGACAGCGGACGGTGAATCGGTAAGCGCAGTAACCGAAGGGGGCGAACACCTATACCATGTCCACATGCCGGTTCCTGTTGTCCCAGGCCTGAGTGAGGCCCGCAACGTTACCACCGAATTACCTATTTACCCCATTCAAGAGTTCCTTGAAAGACTGTGGGGGATTCACTACAACCACCGGGTCAGCGTGGAGGACCTGGACAGGAGATTCATGAATCTCGAAAGAGAGGCGCCCCTGGTCCTTTCCCACCTCAGAGCCACATGGAAAGGCTTCTCCCCGTGATCTGCCCCCGAATCGGGATTCTACTTTGGATCCTTATGATTTGAATGTCTTCTCCGGAGGGAAGGAGAACAGCCCGATCTTGCTGTGGACCAATCCCAGATCTGCCATGGCTTCAGCCACTTTTAGGGCGACGGCTGTCGGGTCGATGACTTTGATCTTCAGCTTTTCCTCGATCTCAGAAGCATAACCCGCCATTCCGGCACATCCCAGGACGATCACCTCTGCACCATCTGTTTCAACGGCTTCCTGGGCGACTTCCAAGACCCGCCTTTTCGTCCTCTCAGGATCCGCATCGGTCTCAGCAACGGTGAGATCAAGGCTCCGCACGGAGGCCAGAAAGTGGCCCAGGCCTCTCATGTGGACGTGTTCTCTTTTGGAGGGGATCCGCTGTTTCCTGGGTGTCATCACCGAGAATTTGGCGCCCAACATGGCCGCCACATGAAGGCTGGCCTCCTCAATTCCGATGACCGGTATGTCCGATATCTCTTTTGCCGGTTCCAATCCTGGATCTGAAAAACAGGCCAGAATCACCGCATCGTATCCATCTTCATTCGCTTTCTTGACCAGATCAAGGGTGGGGGGAACCGCAAAGGCCTCATCGTAAGCCGATTCGATGGTTTCGGGACCTTTGTCTGGACAGACAACGGTCAGTTCTGTGTCGGACCGCTTGATCTCAACCAGCGCCTCCCGGATATGGTCTGTCATGCTCTCAGAGGTATTCGGATTTATTACCAGGATCTTCATTGCCTCTCGCCCCTCGCCATTACCGCTAACTTAAACGTCTAGGTCAATTTAAGCATGTATTCAATGTCGAATATCGAACAAGGAATTTCGAATCATGAGGTTTTCCAGTCCTTTTGTCTAGCGGCTTTTACGAATGTTCTACTCTCCTTCAATCACGCCTGTGGCGTGATTCGATATTCGATATTTTACACCCCATGAAACCCAATGAAACTATCCGAACTACTTAATAACACAACAATTATCGCTTACGTTAGGGCTTACCCCCTCCTCGTTCAGGGTCCTATCCTTGGATCAATGATCTCCCTCTGTCAAAGGCTTTCTGATTCAGGGTGACCAGCTTGGGGGGAACCCGCTCTTGAATGACGGTTTTCCAGACTTCCGGTTTGCTTCCCAGCACTTTTGACAGGGCTCCGAGAAGAACGATGTTGAGGGTCCTCGCGTTCCCGAGATCGAGGGCGGTCCGCAGTCCCGGGATCACATCCACCCTTCTCGCCGCCTTTTTCAACTGAGAGAGGGTTTCCTTCACATCAGGGTACTCGGATTCTCCCGAGCTCACACTCATCGGGTCAAGGCGACAGTCATTGACAATAATGGTTCCTTCGGGTTTGACATAGGAGAGTCTTCTGAGGGCTTCCAACCACTCGAATCCGACGAGATAATCCGCATTCTCCTCTTCAAGCACAGGGGCATGAACCTTTTCGCCCCACCGGACATGGCTGAGAACACTACCCCCTCGCACGGCGAGTCCCAGAATGTCGGATTTTTTGACGTCGTATCCCAAACGGATTCCGACCTCAGAGAGAATGTCACTGGCCACAACCGTTCCCTGGCCTCCCACCCCGGCAATGACAAAATTCAAACCCTTTTCTGACATATCCTCACCCTGTCCGTTTAGGACTGAAGTTCTTCTGGTTTCTGTATGGCCTCTGCGGGACAAACCTGACGACAGACGTCGCATCCCGTGCACAATACGGGATCAATCCGAGTCTTTTTCTTGTTGGTTTTTTGGTGTCTTTGTTCGGCTTTGACGATGGCAGGACACCCCATCCTGGCGCACACTCCACATGCCGTGCAGAGATCGCTATCAACGACATATGGAGGCTGTGGATCTCTGGAGATAAACACGCACTCCCCCTTGGCGATCAGGACGGCCGTTCCCCTGTGTTGCGTACACTCCTTTAGGGCCCTTTCCATCGCCTTTACATCAAAGGCATTCACACTCAAGACCTTCTCCACTCCCATCGCCCTGACCAACCCTTCGATATCCACCCTCTGGGTCTTTTCTCCCATCAGGGTCACGTCGATTCCCGGGTGGTCCTGGTGTCCTGTCATCGCCGTCGTACTGTTGTCCATGATGATCACCGTGCCCATGCCATGATTGTGAACCATATTGAGCAGAGGGGGAATCCCCGCATGGAAGAACGTGGAATCCCCGATCGTGCACACGGCAGGCTCAGGAAGACCTGATTTCCCCATTCCATGAAGGACGCCAATGCTCGCCCCCATGGCTCCCATGGTGTGTTGCGCACTGAAGGGAGGGAGCGTCCCCAGGTTGTAACAGCCGATGTCACCGGCAACAGGCACCTTCATCTTGTTCAAAAGGTAGAAGCTTGTCCGATGAGGACACCCAGGGCACAGGACCGGACTGCGGGCAGGCAGGTCATTGGCGACAGGGGCCTGGTTCTCCTCGTCTCGGATTTTCGGCAGAAATCCTTCCCTGGTTCCAACGGTTCTGAGGGTCTGGGGTAAAAGCTCGCCACAGGGAGGAAAAATATCCTTACCCACGACCTCGATTCCCATCGCTTTGATCTGCTCTTCCAGAAAGGGGTCAAGCTCCTCGATGACGACGATTCTCTTGACCCCTTGAGCGAATTCATGAATCAACTGGCTGGGCAGGGGAAAGGTCATCCCCAGTTTGAGAAAAGAGGCACTCCTGAACACCTCCCGGGCGTATTCATAGACAACACCGCTGGCGATGATCCCCAAGTCCCGGTCCCCCCACTCGATCCGATTCCAGGGAAAGGTCTCCCCATAACCGGCCAGCTCAATCAGCCGCTGTTCCACCACAGGGTGTCGCTTTCGTGCCCAGAGACACATACAGTTGTACTTTTCCATGTTCCGGGTAAAAGGCCCCACTTCACCCTTTTCTGGTGGACGCTCGCCGAGATCGACCATGGATTTTGAGTGGGAGGTGCGCATCGTGGTTCGGATCAAGACCGGCGTGTCAAAGACTTCGCTGATCTCGATCCCCTTCGTGACAAAATCCTTGGCCTCCTGGCTGTCTGCAGGTTCGAGAAGGGGGAACTTGCCCAGTTTTGCATAGTGGCGGTTGTCCTGTTCGTTCTGGGAGCTAAACATGCCGGGATCATCCGCCGTGACGACAACAAGCCCTGCCTCCAAACCGGTGTAAACCGTGTAGAACAGGGAGTCAGATAAAACGTTCATTCCCACCTGTTTTGTTGTGACCATAGCGCGGCGGCCCGAGTAGGCAGCGCCCGCCGCCATGTCCATGGCCACTTTCTCGTTGACTGACCATTCGGAATAGATTTCTCTGTACTTTGCCACATTCTCAAGTATTTCTGAGCTCGGCGTTCCCGGATAACCCGCCGCCACCTGGATGCCAGCCTCGTAGGCGCCTCGGGCGATGGCCTCATTCCCGGAAAGAAGGGCTTTCATGAAACCTGACTCCTTTCTCTTCATCGTCTTCCCAGGGCATGGGGATCTTCTTTCATCGGGTGTTTTGGTTCTTCCCAGCCCCTTCCCCACCCACCTCCATGACCAGATCGACCACCTGGGCGCCTCCTTTTCCGGGAAGGATCATTAAAGGATTCAGGTCCAGAGAGAACAGGACGTCCCTCAAATCCACGGCCATCTGCCCCACCTGGACCAGGGCGTAGGCCAGGGAATCGATGTCCCCTCGCTCCCTCCCCCGGAACCCTTCAAGAAGGGACTTCCCCTTCAGTTCGGAGATCATCGAATAGGCGTCTGCCAGGCTGATCGGCGGGAGGCGCACGCTCGTATCCTTCAAGAGTTCCACCAGTGTCCCCCCCAACCCCAGGATTACGGCCGGACCCAAAAAAGGATCCTTGGAGATGCCCACAATGACTTCCGTGGCCTGTTGGGGGACCATTTCTTGAACCAAAACCCCCTCAAAGGTGGCGGTGGGGTCATATTCATGGGCCCGGCTCGAGACTTCTTCAAAGGCGGTCTGGAGTTCCGTCCGGTTCTGAATATTCAGCCGGACCAGGCCGGCATCGGTCTTGTGGGGAATCTGGGGCGATTGTCCTTTGAGAACCACGGGATACCCGATTGCCTCCGCAGCTTCCAAGCCCTGCTCCACGTCTGTTGCAAGAGCCTCGGCCACGACCTGAATTCCATAAGCCGTCAGGATTTCTGTGGAGTCACCGTGGGGGAGGACCCTCCTTTCCCCCCGGAGGTTCTCGATCATCTCGGTCAGATGGGCCGGCGATCTTCCAGAAGCCTCCGGTTTCACGTCCCTTCTTTTTTGGAACCGCCCGTATTCGACGAGGTGGTGAATGGCCCGAAGGCTTTCACCCGTCCCCTGAAGGAAAGGGATATCCCCTCGGTCCAGAATTCCCTTTAGGGTCGGGTCCAGCCCACCCGATACGTGGCTGAAAACCACAATGGGCTTGCCACTGGATGCAGCACTCACAGCCGCTCTCGCCACATCAGCATACTGACCCACCTGTTTTTCAGCCATTCCTGGGGGTGAATCCTGTGAAACAGCGATCACGTCAAGCCCCTGCTCCTTGGCCAAGACCTCGAGACACGCCGGATAGGTTTCTCTGAGGTCGCCGCTTCCCCAAGCATCCAATGGGTTGCCGATGGGACTGAAGGGGGGGAGTCTTTTCTCAAGCGATTCCCGAGCAGTTTTTGAGAGGGGGGGGAATGAAAGGGAAAACCTCTCTGCGAGGTCTCCAATCAGACCGATCTCTCCGCCAGAAACCGTGATCATGCCGACACGATCCCCCCTGGGCAGACGATCCCGGCAATGAACAAAGGCCTCAGCGGTCTCGAGCAACTGATCCAAATCATCCACGCGGATCACCCCGAGTTTCCTGAAAAGGGCATCGTGGACTCTGTCAGACCCGGTCAAGGCTCCTGTATGGGTGACAGCGGTTTTTTGAGCCAGCTCCGAACGACCGACTTTTACCGCAATGATCGGCTTGTTGAGTTCGCCCGCTCTCTCGCAAACCTGAACAAACGCATCCGGCCGCCGGATGCCCTCGAGAAAGGCAATGATGACCGTCGTGTTCTCGTCCTCCAGGAAATAGTCCAGATAGTCCACCGTGTCCAATACAGCCTCATTGCCGCTGGAGATCAGGGCGCTGAAACCGATACCCCGATTGCTATTGGCAAGGGCCAGAATAACAGATCCGCTTTGAGCGACAGCACCCACCTTTCCCCTTTGCAGGGTTGGAGAAATCGGTGCGCTGAACGTTCCGACCCGGCCATGAAGGTTGACATATCCGACACAGTTGGGCCCGCAGAAGAGGATGTCCTTCTCCTGACAGAGCCGCCTTAGTTGCTCCTGCCGCTGGACGCCCTCCTGACCCGTCTCGGCGAAACCGCTGGCAAAGGCCCACGCCCCCCGAACCCCCCGCTCGGCGGCTTGCTCAAGCACGGGAATGACCTGCCTGTACCCCAAAACGATCGCGACGCAATCGATTTTCTTCTCAGGGGGCACCTCAACAAGGGAGGGATAGCATGGCAGACCTGAGACGGTCGAATAACTCGGATTGACCGGGATGATCTGACCTCGATATCCGAGACTTCGCAGGTTCTCGATCACGAGAGAACCCGCGCCGAATTTCTCTGAAGCACCGACAACGGCAATGGATTCGGGTACGAGAAGGGGCTTGAGATCCCTTGTCCTTTTATTGTCCACTCAATTCCTCTCTCGTGAAAGGTAGAATATATCGTATCTCCTTGATAATTTCTAGGTTTCCCTTTACCATAAGGGCCGAACCGACTCACCGATCAGTCCCAAGAGCTAGCCCCAGGAGGGGGTTTATGGTGCGAAGAACGATCCAGGGAAACAGTCGGTTGTGGATGGAGAGACGATTGCGCCTTGAGACGCTCTTTTCGTTGAGGATTCTAGAACGATTGACCGACCTAGCTCAAGGCACGGTTGGACGGATAGGGGACAGACAACAGGGCTGTCGCCTCTATGAGAAGTCAGGGAAGAGCGGGACCCTGGGATGAAGGAACTTCACCCTCCAGAGGAGAAGACGGTGCGGGTGCCACCTGGAAAGCTCAAAGAGATGGTAGCAGGAATTTTCCAGAAGCTGGGACTGCCGCTAAAGGATGCCAGGATCTGCGCCGACGCTCTGGTGTACGCCGATCTCGTCGGCATGGACTCCCACGGTGTCTCCAACTACATCGAGCTTCTCTACCTCCCCGGTCTTCGGGAAGGCTCGATCAATCCACGGCCTCGGATTCAAAGGGTCCACGAGACTTCTGTGACCGCCGTGCTGGACGGGGATGGTGGGATGGGTTTCGTGGTGGGAACCCGCGCCATGGGCCTCGCCATTCAGAAGGCAGAGGAGACGGGTGTGGGGTTGGTCACGGTGAGGAACAGCCGCCACTACGGTACCGCAGGGTATTACGCCCTCATGGCTCTGGCCCACGACATGATCGGTCTCTCCATGACCAGCAGTGACCGGTTTGTCGTTCCCACCTTCGGCAGAGAGCGTCGACTCGGGACCAACCCCATCAGTGTCGCCGTGCCCGCGGCAGGGGAGCCCCCCTTCCTGCTGGACATGGCGACCAGCACCGTGCCCCGGGGCAAAATCGTGCTGGCCCGTCGAGAGGGAGTCAAACTCCCGGAGGGCTGGGCCGCCGACCCGGAGGGGCAGCCCACCACCGATCCAAAGGTGGCTGACGAATCCAAGAATCTCCTCCCCCTCGGAGGCACATACGAAGGGGGAAGCCACAAAGGCTACGGCCTGGCCGTACTGGTGGAAATTCTATCCGCCGTCCTCTCGGGTGGCGACATGAGCCTTAACCTGGGACTCAGGATCCCGGTAGGCCACTTCTTCGGTGCCATTCGCATCGATGCCTTCCGTCCTGTTGAGGCGTTCAAGTCCACAATGGACGGCTACCTTCGAATGCTGCGCCACACACCTCCCATAGAAAGCCAGGAGCGGGTCTACTACGCCGGTCTCATTGAACACGAGACGAAGAAAAAGCGAAGCCGTGAGGGCATTCCCTTGCACGAGGAGGTGGTGGCCTACCTGCGAGGGTTGGCCGCTGAGCTGGGCGTGGGCGAGCAGATCTAAGGCATTCTGAGGACCCGGGTCGTTGAGGACCTTCGAGATCCCTACCCGCCTCTTGACAGGCGACCGTTCCACAAATGTACTTGCCTATCTTTCTTGCCTCAGGAATTGTTTTGCACACTATGCAACAGAGTGCGTCAGAAGTTCAACACAGCCTCCATAATCTCTCGCACGGATGCTAAGCGTATTCTGATGCGCCATCTTAAGATGAAGGTTGGGAGACTAGATCCGTAACCTCACTCTTTAGCCAGGGCGTTTATGAAGACTTACATCCTGCGTCGCCTACTCGTCGCTGTCCCAGTGCTTCTTCTCATCAGCATCATGGTCTTTTTTCTGATCCACCTCCTGCCGGGTGACCCAGTCATCGCGATGTTGGGGGAAGAGGCCACTCCTGAAATGATCCAGGCCCTGCGGGAAGAGATGGGGTTGGACAAACCGCTTTACCAACAGTACCTGTCATGGCTGACCCATTGTCTCTCAGGCGATCTGGGCCGGTCGATCCAAACAAAACAACCCGTCAGCAAGGCGCTCACCCAGCGATTGCCCGTAACGATCGAACTCACTTTACTGGCTTTCCTCATCGCCCTGATGATCTCTCTACCCATAGCGATTGCGAGTGCCGTTCGACCGAACTCCTGGATCGACCTCGTCGGGAGCACAATCGCTACCCTTGGAATAGCCATGCCGTCCTTCTGGCTGGGCATATTGCTGATCTACCTGTTTGCTGCTCAACTTCGATGGCTTCCTGCTTCAGGATATGTGCCGCCGGGGGAGAATCTCCTTCAGAACCTTCGTCATATGATCCTGCCTACGATGACACTTGGGATGTGCCTGGCCACCCGGTCAGGAGGGTGCCCCTCTGGGAATTCCAGGCAAAAAAAAGGGGGCCAGACTGTCAAAAAAACCGAGCCAGGCCCCTGGGAGGAGGAACTGGAGGTAAATGGCTATTCTGACGCGATGGTGAGATCCTTGACCTCGACCAGGTCGCCGTTGAGGAGAAGACAGACCGTCCACTCGCCCTCTTTGAGGTTGCGCTGGAGATCCATAAAAGTTGTATAGGTAAAAAAGATGCCGGGATCGAGGGTTTCAGGGGTCCGGAAGGAGGCCGAGTCCATGGCGTGGGTCTCTCCATCCGGGTCGATCCACTGGCAGGAAAAGGTGTAGGTTCTCTGGGGGGCAAAGCCGTACCACCGGGAGACGAGAAAGATGCGACTGTCTTTCCCCTTGATAAAGACCGAGCGGACAGCAACAGGGTAGTCGCTGACGGTTCGGGTGCTTTCCTGATCAAAAAAGTCCTGACCCAGCCGCTGAAGGACCCAGGCCGATGGCTGCCTGTGGGTCACCGAAGCGCACAGGACCGACTGATGCTGGAAGGGGCTTTCAGAGAACCCTTGATTGGCGAAAGCCAGAAGGCCGAGACCGATGAGCACTGCGGTGATTCTTTTCATTACTTTTCGTCCTCCGAGCTTCGTGGTTTCTCCCCTTTCCGGTGTTACCCGAGAAGGAGCGATTTTCATGCCAAGAGAGGTCCTATTTAAGTTTACCTCATGAAAATAGAGGCTTAGAAGATATGGCCTAGGATCCTTGGGGACAGGGCGGGTTGGAATGGACCATCCGATTTCGAAGAGGCGCCTCTTGATTCCGAATGATCCTGGAGAATACCCTGTAATTTCATACCGTTCCTGGTGGTCCAGGGTGGACCGCCCCCCTGGGTCGATTTGGACCTGGAGGGGAACAGGATTCGGAGGTGAGAGCCCCTTCCGACTCCTTCACACTTGCTTTCCCGTTTTATGAAACCAGTAATAGAGATAGACCAGGGGGCCAAAGTCGATAAACATGATCACCACATTCGCCCAGAACACGCCGTGTCCCCAGAAGGAGTCCCCTCCCCAGGTGAATTTGATCCCCTCGTCGACCGACGCCTTGAATGCGGTGTAGCTGGTGACCGTGAAACTCCGGTGAAAGGTTAGGGCCAGAAAGAGAATCAGGGCCAGAGCGACAACGACGGGGACGATAATCGCGAGTTTTTCCTTCCCCTTCTTTATCCAGCTATGGGCCAGAGCAAATCCCACCACGAGGACAAGGGTGAGGACTGTGGAATCGAGCCATATCAGTATGGATGAGCCCAATGTCGGATCCTTGGCCGGAGGGGGATAGGGGTCGAAGACATACATGATATTCCATGCTGTCCAGCCGTGATAAAAGAACATCGCAGAGGGGGCATAAAGCAGCACCATCCAGAGGAGTGAAATGTAGAGGGGGCGGTTGAACCAGAGGGAATCCTCTTTTTTGAGTTGGTTCTTTGCTGATAGGGCTAGGGTTTGGCCTGCCACAAAGCTTACGGTCATGTCGAAGGGTACCATTGACCACCTCCTGTTCTTATTCCTTGTCAAATTCCCTCATGATGAAAAGGGGGAAGACATCGGCTGTCGACAAAAAATGGAAAACACCCTACCCACGCTGACGAACCCGGCTGCAGTTTTCTCTTGCGATTCATGCCGAGACCTCCTACGGCTTGCTAAACTCCTGAAGACCTGTCAGGGGAAAAAGGTATAGGAGAGCAAGGAGAAAGGAGACAATCGCCTGGAGGATATCGATCCATGTGAATCCAAAGTACAGGAACTGAAGGGGAGACCGGATGAGAAAGAACACACCGATGAAAATACTGAAAGTCGCCGCCCACCGCGCCCCCGCTCTCAGACGAAATGAAACCAGGATGGAAAGGACCCCTAACATCACTTCGTAGAGCAGCAGGTCCGCGTTGAAGAGGTAGAGGAAGGCCGGATTGTAGATCTCCGCATTGAATACTTTGACAGAACTCACACCCTTGAAGCTTTCCTTCCACTTAAACAGGGTCGGCACAAAAAAGTGGCTCAATCCGATCAGGATAAAGGCAACGCCCCCGATTCTCGAAAACAGGCAGGCCAGACTCCTTCGTTTCATTTCTTCCCCCCCAAGAGGGTCTTCAGCCCCCGGACACCCTCAACGACCAGTCTCTTGTGGAACCTCTTCCCACCGAGGATAAACCAGCCAACCCAATTTGCTACATCCTTAAGCTGGTAGCGGAGGGTCACCTCGATCTGAGTTCCCAGATTGCCGTCCTCGAATGCGATGGCATTTCTCCCGGCAAAAGGACTTCCTTCCAGGTATCCGTAAACCAACCCTTTCCCCTCTTCCATGGAGGTAATCTCCACATGGACCACTGGCTTGGTAAGGAGGTTTGGGATCGCCGTGTACCTCGTTCCCACCCCCACCGGACCGGGAGTTACCTTCTTCGTCACTTGCAGGGTCTCGGGTAGAAGGAATTCAAAGTTCTCCAAGAAGCACCGATACGCGGAGATCCTCTCTGCTTTGACAGAGAA
>CAYGBW010000035.1:0-8379 GCA_964348185.1 uncultured Thermodesulfobacteriota bacterium
CCCAAACATGTTTAGAACATTAGAAAATTCGAGTTTTGATATTGTCCTTCGACTTGGCTCAGGATGGTGAGTCCTTCGACTCTGCTCAGGACCGTGAGCCTGTCGAACGGCTCGTCGAAACATTTCGGGTTTCGAATTTCGTGCTTCGAGTTTTGAATTTTGACATCTCCATATTTACGATCAGTTTTGGTGTAACTTTTGTAAACTGCTTTTGAGACGTAATACTAGAGTTAACCGCATTACTCATATCGAATTCGCGGATCCATGACCAGATAGGTTAAGTCTACGAGGAAATTGACGATAATCACAATGATTGAAATCAGAAGAGACGTCCCCATGATCGCGGCAAAATCGAGATCAAGAAGGGCTTTAGCCAGGTAGAGCCCCAGACCCGGATAATCGAAAACAGCCTCCACCATGACCGTCGCGCCAAACAGGTAACTCAACGACATGCCCACATGGGTCACGACGGGGATCAGCGCATTTTTCAGGGCATATTTGTAGATGACAAGCCATCGCGGCAGCCCTCCGGCCTTTGCTGTCCGGATAAATTCCTTCTCCATCACCTCCAACATCTGAGAGCGAGTCATGCGAGAGTAAACGGCCATGGAATTGAAGGAGAGGACAAAAGCCGGCATGATCAAGTGCTTAAGGCTTGAGTAGAAAGCCGATAGATTGAAGGTCAAAAGACTATCCACCAAGTAGAGCCCTGTGATGTGCTCAGGTTCCAACAAGAAATCGGATCGGCCGCTAACGGGCAACATCCTCAAGGTAAAGGCCACAATGAGTTGAAGAAGAATCCCGAACCAGAACTGGGGCATGGAAACCCCACTCAGCGCAAACAATCGGCTGAAATGGTCGAGGAGGCTATTTCTCTTCGTGGCCGATATCACCCCGATCGGAATACCAAAGACGATGGCAATGAGGACAGCCGAAATGATGAGTTCCACAGACGCGGGGAAGAAAGCCTTCAGATCCTCGATAACCGCTCTCTGGGTCATCAACGATTCGCCCAGGTCACCCCGGAGAAGTCCTTTGATGTAAAGGACGTACTGGGTCGGCAGGGGCTTATCCAGATTGTACCGTTTTCTCGCGTGTTCTATTTCATCTTTGCCGGCTAGCTGCCCGAGAAGCAAAAGGGTCGGATCCCCTGGGATGACATGAGAGATCGTGAAGGTAATCGTGATCACCCCAAAGACAACGATGGGCAGTAGACCGATTCGGGTCAGAAGGATTCTCTTCATCACGGAGAAGGGGCATCAAAAAAAGGAAGGGGAGCACCTCCCCTTCCCCTCCAGGAGACTACTCTTCTAGATACATGTCGTAGAGGTTGTATTCCCACTCCCAGATGGGGCTGGGAACATAGCCTTTCACCCTTTTTGCCATTGTCGAGACGAAAACCAGCTGCCAGAGAGGGATCGTGGCCAGATCATTGTGCAAGACCTCCTGGCCTTTCCACATGAGCTCCTTGTATTTCTCCATATTGGGAGCCACCTGGGCGGCGTCCAGCAGCTGATCGACCTCTGGATTCGAATAGCCCGGATTCCACCCCCTCACCCCGATTTGTGGGGATCCAATCGATTGAGAATGGAAAAGGCGGTTCAAAACGGTGTAGCCATCGACAATGGAGCTTGCATAATAGATGTACATGTGGGGTGGGGGAGGAGCCGTTCCATTCTGTATGCTAGCCACCATGCGGGGCCAGGTGGTCGCGTGGATGTCGAGGTTGATCCCCACCTCTTTCAGGTTATTCATCAGGGTCTCACAGACGAGTCTTTTCCACTCGTAGCCGACGTTATACATAATGATGAGCTCGATCTCCCCTTCCTGATACCCCGCCTCCTTCAGGAGCTGTTTGGCCTTCTCCACATCTCGTTTGTAGATTTTCAACGTGTTGTTATGCTCAAAGAGCCCGCTCGCCAGAGGGCCCTGCAACCACTGGGCTGCCCCTTTCATGGCGACCTCCAGCAGGTTGTCATAGTCGACAGCGTAAGCGATCGCTTCTCTAACCTTCCTGTTCCGAAGGGGATTGTCTTTCCCTCCTGTGTGTCTGAGGAGCAATAACGTCACCGTGTTTGTGGAGGGAAGACTAACATTGAGGGCAGGCAGTTTCTTCAGCTCGTCCACATCGTCGAAGAGTAAATCTTCAGCAATATCGACCTCCTTGTTGAGGAGCATCATCTTTCGGCTCGAGGCCTCTCTCACGTACCTGAACAGCACCTTGTCCAGGTGTTTCCCTGGCCATCCTCGCCAATAATCGTTAAACCGCTCGAGATAGATGTAATCCATCTTGGCTGTTTTCTGGATTGTGTAAGGCCCCGTGCCCGCGTCGTGTTCCTCAAGCCAGGCTTTGGCCAAATCACCCTCCTTCTCATGTGCCCTTATTGCGGTGGGACTCACGATCCTCAGAACACTGGGATGGGCCAACGCGGTCAAGAAAATCGGGGAAGGCGATGTGAGGCTCAGTTTCACGGTATAGTCTTCCACCGCCACTGCATTGTCGATCAGTTTGAGCCAGGTGTACCCTGTGCCCTTATACCGCTTTGCCCGATCAATGCTAAAGACGACAGCCTCGGCGTTAAAAGGTGAGCCGTCATGGAATTTCACCCCTTTTCTCAGACGGAGGGTGTACGTTTTCTGGTCTGGCGAAACCTCGTAAGACTCGGCAAGCCACGGTTCCACCTCCGTCGTTCCGGGCTTGAATCTGAGCAGGTTCTCATAAACCTGGCTCAGGCCCGTGGTACACGTCGTCCACCCTCCCGGGTCCAAGGTGGGCCACCCTTGAGATACCGCCCCTTTCAGAAACGACTCCTCAGCCCTTACAGGATCAGTCACCCCTAATAGTAAGACCGAGAGACACATCCCCAGGGTCAAAATCCTTTGCCGTTTTTTCATAACTCTCCTCCTTTCTGTTCAAACGAATCTTCTGACCGATCCACAGATTTAATTCAATGGTGATGTCCTTCAGCCAGTTTTTCGACGATCCTTTGTGGGGTCATGGGCAGCTCCGTAACCCTCACGCCAATCGCCCTGGCGGTCGCGTTGGCGATAGCAGGCGCGGTCACGATGATTGAACCCTGCCCCGCCCCTTTGGCCCCATAGGGGCCATGAGGATCGGGCTTTTCGACAATCGCGGAAATCACCTCTGGTACATCAAGGGCCAGAGGAACCCGGCTATGCAGGTAACTCGGATTCATCACCTCCCCTCTCTCTATGCGGATTTCCTCTGACAGGGCATAACCAAGCCCCTGTTGGATACATCCTTCGATCTGACCTTTCACCATCATGGGATTGATGGCCCGGCCACAGTTATGCGCCGCAAAGACTCTCAACACCTCCACATGTCCCGTTCTCCGATCCACTTCAACCTCAGCGACCTGGGCAACGTACTCATAGGCTGAATGTCGTTCCAGGCCTGTCCCTTTCCCCAGGTCGTATTGGGCACCGGGGTTGTGGAATACTCCCCTTCCAATAATAGACCCATACTGCTTGATGAGCATCGAAAAGGGGACTTTCCTATTGGGATGTCCTTTCACATAAACGTGCTTCTCACCCACTTCGAGATCTTCTCCCCTTGCCTCAAGGAACGTGGCGCCATGATTCAGGAGTTGGTTTTTGATGTCGAGAGCGGCCCGCTTCACCGCATTCCCCGTGCAATAGATGGTCCTGTCTGAAATGGGGCCTTTCTCATAGGTCATCGCGTCCGTATCCCCTGAAGCAAGAGAGATCTCCTCCACAGGGACCCTCAATTCTTCGGATACGATCTGAAGGAGCGAGGTGTGGCTCCCGGCAATGTTCGGGGAGTTGATTGAGAGGTGGGCTGTCCCATCAGGATAGAGCCACACCATCGCAGAAGATGGGCCGGGGGAGGCATGGCCGAATTGACCGCAGGCAATCCCCAAGGCCCGGTCTTTTTTCGGTTTCCTTTTCCCCCATCTCGACAGGTTGGCCACTTCCCTCAACGTCTCTTTCACCGCGACCCCATAGAGCGACATGCCCGTAATATTCTGATCCCCATCCTCAATCGCATTCTTTATCCTGATCGCTAAGGGGTCTATTTGAAGTCTCTCTGCCAGGGCGTCCAAATGGGATTCCACCGCAAAGACAGCCTGGGGGCAGCCATAGCCACGATAAGCCCCAGTGACGGCTTTGTTCGTGTACACACAATAGCCATCGATTCTCACATGAGGAATGCGATAAGGCCCCCTCACCACCTGGGCGCCATTCTCCATCAGGCCGGGTCCGAACTCTGCATAAGCGCCCGCATCATAGTACATCTCCACTTTCATCGCTACGAGGGTACCATCCTTTTTTGCACCCAACTTCATCGAGATGACCGCGCCGTGTCGGGGGCGCCCATCGACAAATTCCTCCTCCCGGGTCCATGTCACCTTGACCGGTCTTCGTGCCTTCTGGGCGAGGAGGAACGCATAGGCAGCACACAGATTCTCGACCTTTGCCCCAAAGCTCCCCCCAACCTGTGGGGCAAAGACCCGGACTTTGGACATGGGAAGCCCCAAAACCTGGGCAATCAAAGAGTGAAAGATATCGGGTACCTGAACACTCGTCCAGAAGATCGCCTGACCCGACACGCCAAGATCCGCGACAGCCACATGGGGTTCCAGGTATCCCTGATGGACAATAGGCGTCTTATACGTATCCTCCAAGGTAACGTCTGATTCAGCAAATCCCCTCTCTAGTTGACCCGACTCATAAGTCAAATGGGAGCATATGTTCCCGTATTTCCGGGCGGGCCACACGGCCTCATAGGTGCTAAGGTCCCGGTGCACGAGTGGCGCTCCCTCCTTCACCGCCTCTGAGGGATCGAAGACCGCTGGGAGGGTTTCATATTCCACTTCGATCAGTTCGGCCGCCTCTTGTGCGATCCTCTCCTCAGTTGCCGCAACCCCAGCGACCGCTTCTCCAACATATCGAACCGCGTCTTGACAGAACAGGGTCCTGTCTTTCACGAAAAACCCAAATCGAACCTTGAGCGCATCCTCTGCGGTCACGATGGCCTTGACTCCGGGAAGCCTCTGCGCTTTCTCTGAATTGATTCTCAGGATTCTTCCGTGGGGAATGGTGGAGCGTTTCAGCTTCCCGTAAAGCATCCCGGGGAGCTTTACCTCTGTGGCGTAGGCGGTCTTCCCTGTCACTTTCTCCAGGCCATCGTGGGCCAGAATTGATCTCCCAATCACCCGCCTATCCCTCCATCTCTTTCCCCGCGGCTAGAACGGCTCTTGCAATCCGGCGGTAACTAACGCATCGGCACAGGTTCCCGGAGATTGCCTCCAGAATCTCCGCTTCCCGTGGGGCAGGGTTTCGGTCAAGCACGGCCTTGGCGGAAAGGATCATCCCAGGCGTGCAATAACCACACTGCGTCGCACCGTGTTCCATAAATGCCTTCTGAAGCGGGTGAAGCGCGTCGCCTTCTGCCAGTCCCTCGATCGTGAGAATGGGATCACTTTCAACGATGTCTACCGCAAGCACAAGACAGCTATTCACCGGTCTCCCCTTGGCCAGAACCGTGCAGGCACCACAATCTCCCACATTGCAAGCCTTTTTGGCTCCGGTGAGACCCAGATCCTCCCGGATCACATCCAGCAGGGTTCTCCACGGTTCGACATCTAACTCATATGTGAAACCGTTTACATTCAGACGGATTCTTTGCGTCAAGACGATCACCTGCCTCTCGTCTCGATTTGATCAGCCAGGCGACGTACAGCCCGCTCCACCAGGACTTTCACTTGCGATCTCCGGTATTCTCCCAGTCCTCCCATGGGCGAAATCGGGTGGGACGCCTTTAGGGTCTGTTGGATGGAATCAGCCAGCCGCTCCCTGTCTCGAAGGGCGTTGAGGCCGTTCCCTCTGAACACCGATTCAGCTCCTTTTGCCCGCACGGGAAAACCGGTTACGCCGGTAAGCCCGATCCCCACGTCTTCCCAGGCCTTTTCATCGGTATGAGGGGTTATTGCCATAGCCACCCCGACGATCGGAAAATCCAGAGAATGCCTCCATCTCTCTTTCAGATAAACGCAAAAGGAAGATCGAGACGGGAGAAGAGCGTGGGTTAGGATCTGTTTATCGAGCTTCAAAGGACTCACACCATTCCCAGAATAGATCTCCTCAATCGGGACGACCCGACTCCCTGAGGCCCCGAAAACCCTGACCTTCGCTCTTAGAGCAATGAGAACAGTTACGGAGTCCGCAGAAAAGATCGAGAAGCAACGCTTTGCTCCCGGAACGATATGACAGATCTTCCCCCCTTCCTTCAGGCATTTGACCTGGCTCCTTCGGGCTTCCATATTCCGATCGAGAAAAAGGCATTTTGTCTCCAAACAGATATTTCCCCCAATCGTCCCTTGGTTCCTGATCTGCGGCGAGGCAATCGTTCCAATGGAGTGAACAAGCGCTGGATAGCTATCTCGAATCTCAGCATGCTCGGCCACCTGAGAAAGTGTGGCTGCAGCCCCAAGGGCCATCCATTCTCCCTCTCTCCGAATTTCATTGAGTTGGGGAATTCTCTTGATATTGATGAGATGCCTGGGGCATAGGGATTGATGCTTCATCGCCACCAAGAGGTCTGTCCCCCCGGCGAGAACTCTCACCCCCTCTTCCTCGAATTCTCCAAGGAGAGCCAAGGCCTCCTCAAGGCGACGGGGGGTATGAAAGGTGAACCGGTTCATCTTTCGTCTCGTTCACGGAGTTGAGCAAAGGTCGGCCCCTCGACGTTGAGGTCTTTCAGCACCGTGTTGGCAATCTCGACCATCTTCTCCTCCACCTCGGGTCTAAAGGCCTTTGGGCGATGGGTGTTTAGGATCTGCCTTACCCGTTGCCGGGCAGTCTGAAAGGGCTCAAACCCCTGCTCCTTCCTCTCCTCGAAGCTCCTCTGGTCAAAGAATCTGGGCAGAAATAACTCATCTCTGAAATGGCGAGCGGTGTGGTCTGAGGAAAGGTATTCTCCCTGGTGGCCTATCTCGGCAATGAGATCGAGGGCCAGGGTTTCGGTGTCTATCGTTATCCCTCTAAGCCCCCGATTCACCATATGACAGATCTCATCGTCGAGGAGCATCTGTTCGTAGCTTGAGATCATCGCCGTGCCGAACAGACCGCCCACCCCATCGTGAATCACATCCACGCCACACAGGGCCGTGTAGAGCAGGGTGTAGGTCTTTTCAATTCCTGCCTGGATATCCGGCTCAGCAGAGTCCGCTACGCCGCCTGTGCCGTATCCAAGGGGAATCCCATAGAACCGGCAGAGCTGAGCTGTCGCTCCGTTGAGGATTGCTGATTCCGGTGCTCCCCAGAGCTGCTTTCCCCTCGACATATCCGCGGGCCCTGCGAAGGTTCCATAGATGATCGGGTTTCCAGGGTTGAGGAGCTGGACAAGGCAGATCCCTGCGATGATCTCTGCATTCTGCACGGCCAGGGTTCCAGCGAGAGAAACCGGTGTCGTCACACCACCCACAGCGCCGCTTACGATGCGGGTAACGATCCCCTCTTTTGCGAGCTTGAAGAGGCGGACCGTACCGTCGCGGGTATACCGCAGAGGCGAGAACGGCGTTGTGCCCAGGGAAAAAACGAAGTTCCCC
Source organism: uncultured Thermodesulfobacteriota bacterium (assembly GCA_964348185.1). Taxonomy (GTDB): domain Bacteria; phylum Desulfobacterota; class BSN033; order WVXP01; family WVXP01; genus CAYGBW01. The sequence goes on from CAYGBW010000035.1 coordinate 7,593, forward strand.
TTCCCCTCTCTCTCCTCATCCACTCCACTGGCCAGCTTTCCGATTTGAATCACCTGATCCAGGTAGGTCGATTGGGTAACGCTCAAGCCCAGATGCTTCTCCGTATTCAAAAAGAGGGTCAGGGCCTGATAAACATCCGCCGCTTTTGTGGGCACATCCTGGGGAATCACCTGGGTGATGACATAATGGACATTGTCGAGATAATCGGCCAAACGGGTGAAGTCCTGGAGGTCCTCCAAACGGGCCTTCCGGATCTCCCCTGTTTCCAAATCCTTCACAAAGGTCGTGCCGTATCCGTTGGTATAGTGGACCCGGTTTACCCCAAGATGGACACTCCGATTGGGATCTCGTGCATGGAGCGTTACCTTGGGGGGGCACCTTTTTAGAAGCCCTTCAACCATTTCCCTTGAGAGTCGAACGGTGTCATTGACGACCTTTGCTCCTGCCTTTCCAAATACCTCAAGGGCGTTCTCCTCTTCGAAGACGACACCGACTTTCTCCAGCACGGCCATCGTTGCGTCATGGATTTCACGCACCTGGGCCGGGCTGAGCACTTCAGCGATACTGTGAATGCCAGGGTCTATCCCTTTCATGTGATCCTCTCCAAAGGGGATTGAGAATCGTGAGAATTTCACGGTGTCGCCATTATAAAAGACTGAATTCCCAAATGTCAATTGAATTTCTGGATTGTCAAAGTTTTGATTTTTGCATGCATCCCATCAGTGTGCGCCCCTTCTTTCGAGTCGTTTTTCTTTGAGCAGCTTCATGACCCCAGAGCGGGTGAGGC
>CAYGBW010000036.1:0-21117 GCA_964348185.1 uncultured Thermodesulfobacteriota bacterium
AGGACTCGAACCTGCAACCTAGTGGTTAATCCCGCCGCTGGCGGGACTCTGCCGATTGAGCGTCGGTCAGACCTTCTTCGACATCTTATAGAAAAAAGGCCGGGACAACCCGGCCTCTCACTCACTGACTCCCCGGGCAGGACTCGAACCTGCAACCTAGTGGTTAACAGCCACCCGCTCTGCCGATTGAGCTACCGAGGATCGACAAACATCTATATGTAACCGCAAACTTGGGCAAAATTCAAGTGCGAATTTATACCGGATCGAGCGGCGGGCGCGTCGTTCCCGCTCAGGTTTCAGAATTTTGATGAGCGGTGAGAAGGGCAACCACAAAAAAACTGGCAATTCTTGAATTATACATTAATTTTGATAGCATTGGTTTTCCTTATTTTACCGGAGAAAACCGGTGGGTCACGGCCTTTGGCCATTCGACTTCGCTCATGGCTATTTCGACGTTGAAATCAAACCATCTGCCCAGGGGCCTTGAGCCCCTCGATTTAACTCGGGGCCTGAGGTTCTCGAAGGGGCCCTTGGCTCAGCTCTGGACTTTGAGGTTCTCGAAAGGCAACAAAAGGGTATCATCGGCCAATCGTTGAGTACCTCTTTGGCGCCGAAATGGCTCCCCGGGCAGAACTCCCTTCGCTGCGCTCTCGACAAGCTCACCTGCAATCTCACCGCGGGAGGGACTCTGCCGATTTGCCTTCCCGCAGATATCTACCGATTCCTCGCTTCTTGATCGCTTTCTCCAATCTCATCGCATCCGCTCTGCTTGCGCATTCGTGCGACCACACAAGTTCCCAATGTCCCCTAATTTTCTTGGTTGTTCTGGATAAGCGATAGTCTGGATCGTTGTGCTGTTTGAGTCGGCGAACCAAATTGCTAGTGTGCCCGCAATAGTGGCCTCCCGTGCTTTCGCTCTGGAGTATATAGACCCAATATCCCATGATAAGAAAGGCCAGGTAAAACCTGGCCTCCTATATCTGCTAACTCCCCGGGCAGGACTCAATCCTGCAACCCCGCTTACAGCGGGGTTAATCCCGCCGGCGGCGGGACTCTGCCGATTGAGCTACCGAGGATCGACAAACATCTATATGTAACTGCAAACTTGGGCAAAATTCAGGTACGAATTTACGCACGTTCGAGCTGCTGGTGCCTGGTCCCCGTTCAGATTTCGGAATTCTCACCAGCCGTAACAAGAGCAAGCACAAAATACTTGGCAATTTCTGAATTATACATTATTCTGAAAAAACCTGACACGCTTCAACCGGCTCCATGGAGGTGACCATGAAAGAGACTAAAGCTCTCTGGTTCGTCAGCCTGATCCTTGGGACTTGCCTCTTGTCGGCCCAAGCCGACGAAGGAGAGACCGTCGTCCGCAACAAAACGTGTCTCAATTGCCACTCGAAGATAAATCCAAAAATCGTTTCAACCTGGCAGGAAAGCCGGATGGCTATGTCAGGGGTTACCTGCATCGACTGCCATGGCTCGGACCACCACAGGGATGACGACGCTTTTCGGATCAGCATGCTCGTGGGGCGGGTCTGCGAGAATTGCCACGCTGAAGAGGTCAAGCAATTTCAGTCGGGAAAGCACGCCCAAGCCTGGACATCGGTCTACACACTCCCCGATGTTGAAGCCCTGCCCAGTGAATTGGTCGAGGGAGAACAGGGATGTGGCGGCTGCCATGCCATCGGCCGATGGGACGGCCAATGTGACTCCTGCCACACCCGCCACACCTTCTCTAAAGAAGAAGCCCGTCAGCCCTCTGCCTGTCTGCCGTGCCATGGGGGGATCAACCATCCCCAGTGGGAGATATGGCAGACGTCAAAGCACGGCGTGGTCGTCTCGGCGAGCGAAAGGGGACGAGGCCCAACGTGTCAAACCTGTCACATGCCAGAGGGCAATCATGGGGTGAAAACCGCGTGGAGCCTTCTTGCCTTGCGAGCAAAAGAAACAGACCCGGACTGGGCTGAATCGAGAAAAACAATTCTCCGGTGGCTCGGTTTCATCGACGCCGCGGGAAAACCTACGAAGGGGCTCGATCAACTCAAGGCCCGGGGTATCGTTCTTCTCTCACGGGACGAGTGGCAAGAACAGAGAAACGAAATGGCTGATATCTGCCGTACATGCCATAGCCGACTCTTTGTTCTGGAAAAAATGGGAGAAGTCGACAGTATCATCAAAAAGGCCGATAGCATTATGGCCGATGCGATTCGCATCGTTCAGGGGCTTTATGAAGCAGGGGGTCTATCCCCTCCACAACGCATACCTCCCTGCTGCCCTGACCTTCTGGGTTTTCACAAAGCAGCCAACCCACTGGAGGAGAAGCTTCTGACCATGTTTCTCAAATATCGGTTGATTATGCTCCACGGGGCCTTCCACAACAATCCAGACTACACCACCAATTATGGATGGGTCAAATTGCGAGAGGGATACGAGGAGGTCAAGAGGATGGCCCAGGCGCTTAAGAACCCATGAGGGAATATGCGGGAAGAGGCCTGGGGGCTGCAAAAAACTCCCTTGGCTAGACCGGAACAGTCATCGTCACCTCACCAATCAGGGACTTGACCTTTGGGAAGCGAAGAGGTTACAGTGGGTGGGGTTTATCGGGCTCAGCGCTGGAACGAAGGGCGGTCGAGGGGCCTATCATGGACTTTGATCCCACGATGAAACAGGCTGTTATCAGGAGAACGGTCCGGAGTTTTGTCGAAGCCGAACTCGGCCCCATTGCCGCCTCGATCGACCAAGAGGCGCGTTTCCCCTCGGAAGTGATCGAAAAGACAAAGAGCCTTCAGTACTTTGGCCTCCAGGTTCCCAAGCGGTACGGGGGAGCCGGCCTTGACTCGATCAGCAGCTGTATTGTGATCGAGGAACTGTCCCGGGTCTGCGCTGCAGTGGGACTCGCCGTTGCGGTCCACAACGGGGTGGCTGTCCATCCCATTGAGATGTTCGGTACCGACGAGCAGAAAGAACGATTTCTCCAGCCCCTCGCCAGGGGCGAAAAGATCGGTGCCTTCTGCCTCACAGAGCCCAATGCTGGATCCGATGCCACAAACGTCGAGACAACGGCCATCGCAGAAGGGGAAGACCTGGTGGTCAACGGTCACAAGATCTTTGTGACCAATGGGGAGGTTGCTGGAATCGCGTTGATCTTTGCTGCGACCAATCCCCAGGACAAGAAAAGGGGAATGAGTGTCGTCATTGTCGAGACGGATACTCCGGGATTCTCCCTGGGTGTGAAGGAAGACCACTGCGGCATGCGAGCCAACCCGGTCTGTTCTTTCGTCATGGAAGACTGCCGGGTCCCCAGGAATCAAATCCTCGGTCAACCGGGAGATGGATACAAGATCGGTCTTCAAACTCTTGACAATGGCCGGATCGGTATTGCGGCTCAGGCTGTCGGGATCGGTCAGGCTTGTCTCGAAGCGTCATTGAAATACGCAAAAGAGAGAATTCAGTTTAAGAAACCCATCGGCCAATTCCAGGCCATTCAGACCTTTCTCGCCGACATGGCCACAGAAATCGAGGCCGCACGGCTGTTGACTTACCGGGCGGCTCACCTCAAGGATAAGGGGCAACCCTATTCCGGAGAAGCGTCCATGTGCAAGGTGTTTGCCAGTGAGACTGCGATGCGAGCAGCGACCCGGGGTGTTCAGATTCATGGCGGCTACGGGTACACCAAGTCGTATCCCATTGAGAGATATTACAGGGATGCCAAGGCGACCGAGATCTATGAGGGGACATCCGAAATCCAGAGAATGGTCATTGCGAGACAGCTTTTGCGATGACGGGAAACCAGTCCTTTGGGCCTTTGCCCCAAAGTGTCAGGGGTCCGTTGTCCGTTGCCTATCGCTTTTCATACCCCGGCAGGACACGGAAACTGCCCTGTTCATTGTTTCTATTTATTTGAATTGATGGAGGTTTTTGATCTTCTCGACAGACCCCTGACAACGATCAACGGACACTGCCGGAGAACAGAAACTCGTGAAAATCATCGTGTGCATCAAACAGGTTCCTGAATCCCCAACTTTCGAGATCGAGGCAGGTCGGGTCAGAATAAAGCGGGATGGGGTTCCCAGTATGGTAAACCCCCTCGACCTCAATGCCATTGAGGCGGGTCTCAGCCTCCGGGAAAGGCACGGAGGAGAGGTCATCGCGATCTCCATGGGACCGCCGCCCTATGAGGAGGGACTCCGTGAGGCCCTTGCCATGGGCGTAGATCACGCAATTCTGGTGTCGGACAGGCGATGTGCGGGCTCAGACACCCTAGCAACATCATATGTCCTGGCAAAGACCATCGAGGAGATCGGGGGCTTTGACCTGATCATCTGCGGTGCTCAAACCATTGACAGCGATACAGGCCAGACGGGTCCACAGATCGCCGAGGAGTTGAGCATCCCCCATATTGCCTATGTAGAAAAGCTAAACTCAGCAAAAACCCACCTCACCCTCGAACGCGTGTGCGATGGTTTCGTAGAGACCATCTCTGTCACCCTTCCGGCTCTGATCACGGTCGCCAAAAAGCTCAATACACCGAGGCGTCCTTCCCTTGGAGGGATTGAGGATGCCTTCGAGTCCAAGACATTCCAGACATGGGATCTCTCCAGAATCAAGGCCGATCCCCGCTGTGTGGGCGACAATGGGTCTGCCACATGGGTGAAACGTCTCTACCCACCCCCTGATAAGAAAAAAGGGGAGATGGTTACAGGGACTCCACAGGAACTGGCTCACCGGATTTATGAGAAGTTGATCGAGAGAAATATCATCGAAGAGTAACCCATTAGATTGGGCTGCGATCGCGTACAGAAAAGGAATTCTGGGTTCACGTTCAAGCCAACTAAAGGTTGCTAAATCCTAAGCACGAAACTCGGGCGAAGCGTTCCGGCAGGGACCAATGCGAAGGAATTCTGCGATCATAAATTCAAATGCTCTAGCTCCGGTCTTGATTTTCTGCCATTTGGCATTAGAGTTTTGTGTTGGGTTTCGATATTCGAATTTGTCAGACTATACACAGCGACAAAAATATCTGCGGATGATCCAAAGGAGCCGACTTTTTTCTGTAAGGGCGGGGTTTATCCCCGCCCGAAAAGCGCTATCAAAACCACCGTCACGGGCGGGCATAAAGCCCGCCCCTACGTCTAACGGTTCCTCTTTCCCCAGAAATTATGCGCAAATAATAACGTCGCCGCCTATAAAGCGTCATATCAGCTCGTCGTGGATTGAATCGTGAACTCAAAGACTGTCCAAGCAAACCGTAGAGTTAGGAAATCCGATCGCTATAGGGGCGTATGGGTCTTTGCTGACCACAGAAACTATTTCCAGGATCGGGTAACCCTCCAGATATTAGCCAAAGCAAGGGATCTTGCCCAAAGTCTCGAGACAGAGGTTGCCGTATTGGTTCTCGGTTACGATGTCCTGGAGTACGTCATGGAATACGTGGCCCACGGCGCCGACATCGTTTATCTCGTTGATGACCAACGGCTCAAGAAATATAATGTGGAGATTTACACCGGTTTGACCTGCAGACTCGTCGAGCGTTACAGACCTGAGATCTTTCTGGTTGGAGCCACAGACTTTGGCAGAGAATTCGCCCCAAGGGTGGCCAAGCGTCTGTCCACCGGGTTGAGTGCAGATTGTGTTGCCCTGGAGGTGGACCCGGAAGAAAAGATCCTCCTTCAAACGTCACCTTCCTTTGAGGGAAATGTACTCGCCGATGTAGTCAATCCGGGGAGAAAGCCCCAGATGGCAACGGTCCGCCCTGGCGTTTTCAAGGAAATCAAACATGACTACAGCCGGAAGGCCCATCTGATCAAGCCTGATCTCGATCTCGGGATCGAACCCTCATCCCTGAAAGTCCTGAGAATGAGAAAACAGCCCCATGAAGGGGTGGATCTGAGGGATGCTCAGATCGTAATTTGCGGCGGCCGTGGCATGGGGGCTAAGAAAGGCTTTCGCTCCCTTGAGAGGCTGGGGAAGATTCTCGGCGGAGAGGTCGGAGCCACGCGCCCTCCTGTTAGCCAGGGATGGGCAGAGCCGGACCGACTCATTGGCCAGACCGGAAAAGCCATCAAGCCGAAACTCCTGATTACTTGCGGAACCTCGGGGGCCATTCAGTACACATCAGCCATTCAAGACTCTCACTACATCATTGCCATCAACAGAGACCCTGATGCGGCCATATTTCAGACGGCTGACTTTGGCGCTGTTGGGGACGTCAACCAGGTGCTTCACCATCTGATTAGAAAACTGGAAAGGCGGGGAAATGGTTAATCGGTTCGTTATCAGCGCCTATCACAATTACTTGGTGAACGGATCACTGGTAGCCGGATTTCACCTGGGCAAATCGGGAAAAGACCAGTTCTTCTTCAGGGCCCCTCCGCTCCAACCTGAAACCGCTGAGCCACAGCCCCTCATCTCGGCCTATCTGTTCAGCAGAACGGGACAACCTTTTGTAGAGATCGATAACGGCCTTGTGGTGCGAAACCCCGGCGGACTGGGATTCAAAAAAACCAAAAAGGGCCTCTCCATCCAAACCCCTGATGGATCACCCTTTTTCTCCTATGAGACCCTCGCCTTCAAGAACAGCTACTACACGCGCTTTGCCGGAACCCTCTACGACGAGCATGGTGTCCTCATGGCCTCAGGGGCCTGGAAAGACTTTGTGACTCATGGGAACGCTCCGGCTTTCCACCCGGTGGAGCCAACCTGATCCTTGAAGACCCAAAGGCCCTTTTTTCTTGACAATCCGGCTCTTTCCTTTGTACTATGTTTTTGTACCTTCTTCAAAGGGATATCCAGCCTCCGATGATTTCATCACCCTACATTCCCCCAAATAAAAGCCTCGTCCTGGAGGGAGTCACCAAACGATTCGGATCGATTCTTGCGGTTGACCATGTGAGTCTTATGGTGGAAGACCGGGAGTTCCTGGCTGTTCTGGGGCCTACAGGATGCGGCAAGACAACCCTGCTGCGGCTCGTCGCCGGTCTGGAAAGGCTTGATGATGGCCACGTCTACGTCCACGGCCGATGTGTGGACCAAGAGAAGCCGTCAGACCGGGGGGTTCGCATGGTCTTTCAGGACAATGCCCTCTGGCCCCACATGCGGGTCTTTGACCGAGACATTCACAGCAACCTGAGCTTTTCCATGAAAATCCGAAGGGAGTCGTCTCGAAAAATAGAAGAGAAGGTCGACGCCATCGCAGGTCGGCTCGGCATTCAAAAGAAGCTTTATCCTCGAAAGCCGGACCAGTTATCAGCAGGCCAGAAACAGATGGTTGGCATTGGAAGGGCCATGACCATCAGGCCCAGAATCCTCCTTTTGGATGAACCCTTGTCCAACGTGGATCCCCAACATCGCCTGACCCTTCGCCAGGAGTTGAAGGACTATCACATTGAGGTTGGAGCCACAACCCTTTATGTAACCCACCATCTACCAGAGGCCCTCTTCCTGGCAGACCGGGTGGCTATCATGGAGGAGGGGAGAATCATCCAGGTCGATGCACCGTCCAGAATCCGCAGCCATCCTGCCAATCAGTTCGTCAGGGACTTTCTCCAGTGTTTTGAGTTGTGAGATCAGGGATCAGCGGTCGGGGGTCAGTCTTCAGGGGTCAGCTGTCGGGGATCGGGGGTCAGGAGACGGAAAGGAGGAGTCAGAAGTCGGAAAACAGGAGTCAGAAGTCAGAATGAAAAACAGCCAACAGGGATTTTTTCGGGATTCTCAGGTTTCACGGAGAGCTTGCCCGTCCGTAGATTGTGGCTATCGATTTACGGAAGGTTCTCCAGGGACCAGAAGCATGTGCGTTACCTCCTCGATCTGAGGGCGGTCTCACTTCTTTCTGACTCCTATTCTCAATCATGATCCCTTCGATCCAAACCCTCCAGCCTCGCGTTGCAAAAAGTCTTATCGGGGTCTTTTTCGACATTGATGATACCTTTACGACCCGTGGCAGGATTGGTCCCGATGCCTACCACGCCCTCTGGGACTTAAAGGAGGCTGGCCTCAGGGTTGTCCCCATAACGGGTCGGCCTGCCGGATGGTGTGATCATATTGCCCGCATGTGGCCGGTGGACGGGGTGGTCGGGGAGAACGGAGCCCTGTATTTCTGGTTTGATGAAGGCGAGGAAAAACTAAAGAAGCGCTTCCTCGACCCGGAAGGGGTTCGGGCTGAAAAGCGACGCCGTCTGTTGGGTATTCAGAAGGAAATCCTTGGCTCGGTCCCAGGCTCTGCGACAGCCAATGATCAGCTCTATCGCGAGGCCGATCTGGCCATCGACTATTGCGAAGACGTGGCGCCTTTGGACAAAAGGGCGGTGGATCAAATATGTGAGATTTTCAAGAAACATGGGGCGGTATGCAAGGTTTCGTCGATCCATGTCAACGGATGGTTCGGAGACTACGACAAGCTTGAAATGACGAAAACCTTTGTTCAGGAGCGGTGGGGGTTGGATCTGGATGCCAACAAGAAGCGGTTTCTCTTTTGCGGCGATTCTCCCAACGACGAACCCATGTTCCAGTACTTCCCTTACAGTGTGGGGGTGAAAAACGTTCTCGCCTTTGTCGACTGGATGACGTATTTGCCCACCTTTCTGGCCAGCCGAGAGGGCGGAGAGGGATTTGCTGAAATCGTTGAAATCCTGATCAAGTACAAATCAGAGTGAAATATCGACAATCATAAGCAGACACACCCCTGACCAACTCACGAAACAACCTGTTCCTGATCCAACGCCTCGTGTCCCAATCTTGCTATTGCTTACGGAATGCTGTCTACTTCTCCTCCTGCATGCTGAATCCCTTGACCAGGCTGCTTTGCATCAGAAAGAGGATGATCAAGGGGGGAACCATGGCGATGATGGTGCCCGCCATGATAATGTTCCAATCTGCGGCCTGGGCCTGGCCGGCGAGGAGCATTTTGATACCAATCTGAACGACCCGCATCTCATCACGATTGGTTATGACCAGGGGCCAGAGATACTGATTCCACATATAGAGGAACTCGATCAGAAAAAGGGCCGAAATATTGGTCCTGGAAAGGGGGATCAGGATTCGTACCAGAAAACCTATTGGGCTAATGCCGTCCACGCGAGCCGCATCACAGAGTGAGGAGGGGACGGTGAGAAAGAGCTGCCGGAAAAGAAGAACCCCCGTTGCGCTGGCAAAGAAAGGAATGGTTAACGCATAGTAGGTATCGACCCACCGCAAACTCCTCATTAACTCAAAGGTGGGCACAATCCGGATCGGCAGAGGGAGCATATGGGTGATCAGGATGATCACAAAGAAAAGAGCCTTCCCCTTGAAATCGCCGAAGTAGGTGAAGGCAAAGGCTGCCATCAGGGAGAGAATGATTTTCCCAAAAGCCACAGCCACCGAAATCAGTGTGCTGTTGAATAGGAGACGCCCCATTTTTACCGTTTTCCAGGCTGCCAGATAGTTCTGAATCGTGTTGCCACCGGGCGTAAACTTTGGAGGATAAACAAAGACGTCCTGGAAAGTCTGGGTGCTCACGATAAAGGCATAAAAAACCGGAAAGGCAATAACCACGAGGGAGACGATCAAAACGAGGTGGATGAGAACGTGAAAATATCGTTTCTTGTCCATTTTCATCCTATTGATAGAAGACCCACCGTCTTGCGAACCTGAACTGCAGCAGAGTCAATCCAGCCACAAAGCTGAAGAGCACGATGGATTGGGCCGAGGCATAGCCGGTTTTCAAACTGATGAATCCGTCATAGTAGAGCTTGTACACCAGCACCTCTGTGGCCCGGGCCGGTCCCCCTTCGGTCATGACATCGATCAGACCAAAGACCTGGAAGAAGCCATAGAGGGTGTTCATGATCAAGAGGAAAAGGGTCATGGGCGAGAGAAGAGGGAAAACGATCTTCCAAAACCGCTTCAACGCCCCGGCCCCGTCGATCTCAGCCGCCTCAATGAGCTCCCGGGGGATGGTCTGCAGGCCGGCGAGAAAAAAAATCACGTTGTAGCCCACCATCTTCCACGTGGCAGCCAGGGTTATGACCACTACGGCAAAAGGGCCGTTGGTTCGCCAGTTGGGCATCACCCCCGAGGCAAGTGAGATGAAGTATGAAAATGCTCCTGTGGAAGGGTCAAAGACCAAGGCCCAGATCGTCCCGGCGACTGCCGGCGACAGGGCGTAGGGCCAGATCAGGGCTGTCCGATAGAGCCCGATGCCCGCGATTTTCTGATTCGCCACTACGGCCAGAGCGAGGCAAACAGAGAGCCCGATGACAACAACGGCCCCAGTAAAAATCAAGGTGACCATGAAACTCTGCAGATATTCTGGGTTCAGCAATTTGATGAAATTGTCAAAGGCCACGTAGACGAGTCGATCTCCGAATGGAGAGACCCTGAAAAAGCTGAGATATAGAGATTGAATGGAAGGGATGATCAAGAACACGATCACGATGACGATAGACGGAGATAGGAGGAGATAGGGCAATAGTCGAGTGGGAAATTTGCTTTGCATGGACGACCAGAAAAGTTTGGGGGCGGATGGTCCGCCCCCATGTCCCCTTCCAAACGTCGGGGCTATTGATAGACCTGGTTATACTCCGTGAGGAGTCGATTCGCCTCGGTCGCATACTCTTCCATCGCCGCCTGGGGCGATACGTTCCCCTGGACCGACCTCTCCAGTGCTGTTTTGAAGGCCTGCCGAATGGCAACAAAAGGCCCCAAACGGACACCCTGAGACTCAGGTACCTTGATCCCTGTGAGGATTTGCAGAAACGCCGTTACGTGGTTGGGGTTTTTTGAAAACCACCCCTCATCCATAAGCAATTTGACGGCACTGTTCGTTGATGGGAAATAGCCGGTGTCTTTGTGCCATTGGGCAGCAACTTCGGGACGAACCAGGTACTTGTAGAACTCCCAAATGGCATCGTACTCTTTCTGAGAATGGCCTTTCATCGTCCATAGGGTGGCCCCCCCAATGACCGAATTTCCCTTTGGATATCGCGCCAGCCTCGGGAGAAAGCTTGTCCCTACCTCGAACTTGGCCGCCGCAGAGATAGATCCCACCGAAGACGTGGACTGATAGAGCATGGCAATCTTTTCGGCGAGAAATGCTTTATTGGCCGAGTATTCAGGCCCTCCATAGATAAAGACTCCCTTTTCGGCCCACTTAGTCCATTCCCTGACGACCTTCACGCCGAATTCCTGGTTGCCAAAGACCTCGGTGGCCCTTGCGACTCTTCCGTTCTCGTTGTTCGCGTAAAACTGTTTGTGAAGCGTATGCATCTGCTCGAATTGCCAGTCAGGCCAACCAAAGGAGACGGCATTCGAGGCTACCCCGCTCTCCACGATCTTTCCGCCGATTTCTTCCATTTCCGCAAAAGTTGTCGGCGGCTTGTTGGGATCCAATCCGGCCTTTTTGAATAAGTCCCTGTTGTAGTAGAGAATCGAGGTGGAGGAGTTGAAGGGCATGGAGTAGAGCCTGCCCTTTACCGCGTAGTAGTCTTTGATGGGGACGATGATATCGCCCCAGTCGATTTCTCCGGGTTTGGCAATCTCGAAAACAGGGACGATTGCTCCACTGTCCAGCATCGTCTGGGTACCGACCTCGTATACCTGAACAATGTGGGGGGGCGTCCCACCTCGGGCGGCCGCGATGGCCTTTGCCAGCACCTCTTTGTACTTGCCGCTGAACTGGGGTTCCACCTGTATGTCCGGGTGGGTGGCGTTAAACCCTTCGACGATTCGATTCACAGCAGGCATCCGTTTGGCGCTCATGGCATGCCAGAAACTGATCTTTGTAACAGCCTGGGAAGGGGTCGGGTTCACTCCAAAGACGATGGCAGTGGCCAATAACCCCACGAAAATACAGAAAAGATAGCTTCTTTTCCTCATCTTTCCTTCCTCCTCTATGGATTCGGTTTGGGTATTTTTTCACCTCCTTTCCAAAGAGTCCTCATTCTTTCTTGCACAAGTTCTCGTTATCCAGCAAAACGCATACTATAAAAGCGGGAAAAAATTTGCAACCCATTTTTCTCTTTTAAGGGATCCCGTGTTTTTCGAAGAAAACCATAAAATTGGGTCATCCCATAAGACAAAACCAAGAGAAACCCCAGAGATCAACGCAGTTGGCAACCCTGTAAAGAAAACTCTTGAAAAGCCTTTCCTCAACATGTATACTGGCGATACATAACTACTAGAAACTTCTGTGAGTACAATAGTTTAAGCAGATATACACGGCGAAGAAACGTCGACTAAGCCTATACGCTTCAAGGGGTTAACTCCCTGGCATACCTTGCTTATTCGCGCCGAACAGTAAGGCGTTCGCGTTCCAAAAGGTTCTGTACCCCTTCTTCGGGGGTGGAAACCGATTCTGGAGTCGAGCTACCCGCTTAGGCGGGGGGTGCGTTCTTTCACTCTAACATCAGAAAGGAGAAACATCATGAAAAAAGCACTTTTTACCGTACTGTTTGTTTCCGCTTTTCTGGCCATCAATATTGGTGGAGCGACAGCAGAGACACTTTCCTTGTTGACCTGGGAGGATTATGCGCCAAAAGTTCTGGTAGAGAAATTTAAGAAGGAAACCGGAATCGATGTCAAAGTAACCCTGAGCAACAATGAAGAAATGATCGCCAAGTTGCGTGCGACCCGCGGTGCTGGTTTTGATCTGGCCCAGCCCAGCCAGGATCGGATCTCCTTCGTGCAGGAAAAATACAATATCTACCAGCCCATCGACCTGTCCAAAGTGAATACCCGTCAGATTATTCCTTCTATGCTGGAGGCTGTGAAGAAAAACACGATGGTGAATGAAAAGCCCCATGCTGTCCCGTTTTGCTGGGGAACCTCGGGTTTGGTTGTCAATCGGAAATATGCTCGTGATGCACGGGACTATACTGACCTGCTCAACGAAAAATACGCGGGGAGAGTCAGCTATCGGCTAAAGCGACCGACGTTGATTGCCCTTGCTTTTGCCATGGGGCATGATCCATTTGCCCTATACGGGGACGCTGAAGCTTACAAAGCGTTAATGGAAAAGGTCGGACAAGCGATGATTGACGGAAAAAGTCTGGTGAAGAGTTACTGGACTGGGGGAGATAGCTTACTGCAGTCCATGCTGTCCGAAGAGGTACACGTTGCTATGGCATGGGATAACGGCGGATGGAAACTCCATGAGGAAAATCCGGATATCGACTTCCTCCCCCCAAAAAGCGGCGCCTTGGGCTGGATCGATACTTTTGCCATTCCAGCAAAAGCGAAAAGCATCGATGCCGCCTACAAGTGGATCAATTTCATGCTTCGGCCGGAAAACGCTGCCATTTTCACGAATTTCAGTAAATACGGAACGGCATCCGTTGGTGCGGTCGAACTCACTGATCCCGCGGTGCGCGGGAACTTCGAGCGCTGTTTTTCCCAGGAAGCCATCGATAATATCAAGTGGTATCCGCCTGTGCCTGCAAAACTTGAGGCCATTGAAGGGATGATACTAGATAAGGTCAAGGCCGCGAAATAAGATGCTGTTTTCAATGATGATTGATGCAACGATGGGGTCCACGTGACAAGGCACGGAGGGGGGCGTTCCCAGATGGTGGAGGGACCCCCCCCATTTCTTTTCAACCGAAAAACCCCTATTCATGCACCGAGACTTATGCAGATCGATCTATCCGTTCAGAAGGTCACCAAAAGATTTCAAGATTTCACCGCGGTAGACTCCGTATCGTTCGAGGTACAAACCGGACGCTTCTTTTCCATACTCGGCCCATCAGGCTGCGGCAAAACCACCCTTCTACGCATGATTGCCGGGCTCACAGAGCCTACCACCGGGGCCATTGAGATTCGCGGGAAAAGCATGGCTGGCATTCCGCCCAACAAGCGGCCGGTGAACCTGATCTTTCAGCATTTAGCCCTGTTCCCGATGATGAACGTCAGGGAAAACGTTGCTTTCGGCCTGCAAAGACGGGGAGAGAAGAAGACCGCCATTAGGGAAAAAGTCCACGCCATGCTGGAACGGGTCGATCTCTCTGGCTTTGAGGAGAAGAGAATTGATCAGCTTTCCGGCGGCCAGAAGCAGCGGGTCGCAATTGCCCGGTGCCTCGTACTGGAGCCGGCAGTCCTGTTGCTGGACGAGCCATTGGGAGCCCTGGACCTGAAGCTACGGGAACAAATGAAGGTAGAGTTGAAAAAGCTGCAGGCAAAAGTGGGGACAACCTTTGTCTACATCACCCATGATCAGTCCGAGGCTCTGGTGATGTCAGACGCCGTTGCTGT
This sequence comes from uncultured Thermodesulfobacteriota bacterium, assembly GCA_964348185.1. GTDB lineage: Bacteria > Desulfobacterota > BSN033 > WVXP01 > WVXP01 > CAYGBW01. The sequence continues at coordinate 14,230 of CAYGBW010000036.1, forward strand.
GATGAATCATGGGGAATTTGAACAGATTGATACCCCCCAGAACCTATACAACCAGCCCAGAACGCCTTTTGTGGCTCAGTTCGTAGGGGATAGTAACGCCTGGTCAGGCACGGTGCGTCAACGGACTGAATTGACCGCGGAGATCGAGATTCCTGAAGGAGCCGTATTCCGGACGAAACTTGAGGAAACGCTTGAACCCGGCACTCAGGTCGATCTGTTCCTCCGGCCTGAGGCCATGTTGATCCAACCCGACCCGAGTATCGCCAGCCTCAACCGATTTACCGTGGTGGTCAAATCGATTCTCTTTGATGGAGCGAACAGCCGACTCCTTGCCAACCCCCTCGATGCTGACACGGAATTGCTCGTTGCCCTCCCCCAGAATCGGCAATATGACCACATCCAGGTGAACGACAGGGTTGAGATTGGATGGGATGAACAGTCCGGTATCTGTTTCCCCAAAAAATGAAGTCTAGCCATGAAAAGCCAATACCGATGGGGGCTACTTTTCTTCTTATCCCCAGTCTTACTCTGGCTGGTGCTGCTCATCGTGCTGCCCCAAATCGACCTGTTGATCATGTCTTTCCGCGCCGAAAACGACTTCGGCGAATTGGTATGGAGTGTCTCCAATTATCTGAATTTTTTCCATGAACCCATCTACTGGTTAACCTTTGTCCGCACCGCGGTCTATTCTATTTTGGTAACCTTCCTGACGTTTGTTATTGCGCTGCCTGTTGCCTTCTATATCACGAAAGTTGTGAACCCCAGATTTCAGGGCTTCCTCACACTGCTTCTGTTGCTTCCCTTCTGGGTCAGTGAGCTGGTCCGGGTCTATGGATGGATGATTCTGTTGAGGGAAACCGGAGTGATCAATCATTTTCTCCTGAAGCTGGGAATCCTGAATCAGCCTATCGAAATGCTCTACAGGGATGCCACCATGGTGCTTGGCCTGGTCTATACCTCCATGCTGTTCATGGTGGTCCCCCTTCTTTCTGTTCTGGATAGCCTGGATAACAGCCTGATTGAAGCTGCCTACGATCTGGGGGCCAATATGTGGACGATTCTGTTCAAGATCATCATTCCTCATGCCACCCCCGGCATTGTCTCGGGCTCGATTGTGGTTTTCATGCTGACCCTGGGTAACTACCTCACCCCTAACCTGATGGGTGGGAAGAACTCTCTCTGGTTCACCGAACAGATTTACAACCAGTTTATCGCTAGCTTTAACTGGAACCAGGGGTCAGCCTTTGGTTTTCTCCTACTCTTCCTCTCATCGATCGTTGTCTGGCTGGGAATGAAACTGAGCAGGCAAAGCTTGAGGAAGGTCGTTCAATGATCCGCTCTCTGCCAAGATCTAGAGCATACTCGCAGAGTTACAGGCTGTACGTCATCCTATACTTCTCGTTTCTGTTTGCCCCACTGCTGGTGACCTGTGTGCTGGCGTTTAATGACTCCCAATTTCCTTCGCTTCCGTGGAAAGGGTTTACATTGGAGTGGTTTACGGGAAATCTGCCGGAGCGTGTGGGCATTTTTCACGATCAGATTAATCTGGACAGTATTTGGGTGAGTGCGCGCGTTGCATTCTTCGTCACACTGCTGTCGGTAAGTGTGGGGACCTGCGGGGCCTTCCTTTTTGAGCAGGAGGACTTTCGCTTCAAGCCGTTTCTTTACTTCCTCATGCTCTGCCCGTTGGTGATTCCGGGAGTGATTCTGGGGATTTCTATTCTCATGTTTAGCACGCTCTTAGGGATTCATTTCGAGGAGAGCTGGAATCTGGATGTCGGACTTTTCCGGCCGGGTTTCTGGCTGGTCGTGCTGGGACAGTTTTCCTTTATTGCCACTCTGGTCACCCTGGTGGTCTCTGCCCGTCTAAGGAAATTTGACCGCACCCTAGAGGAAGCCGCCTTGAATTTGGGGGCCAACCGTTTCGAGGTGATCTGGCACATCACCTTGAGGTTCTTGAGGCCTGCAATCATTGGGGCAGGAGCCGTGGCGTTTCTCATGTCTTTTGAAAACTTCAACACCACCCTCTTTCTGGTGGGTTCCGAAGCGACCCTACCGATCAACCTCTATCTCCAGGTCAGAGACGGGAGTACCCCCGTGATCAATGCCATCTCTTTTCTATTGATCGTGGGAACGTCACTCGCTGCATTGGCCAATCTCTACTTCAGCAGAAAGGAGGATTAGCCCCCTCCCATACTGCCCGAGACAACCGATTCAGGACGAAACTCGCTCGCCCCGTTACCAATCAAGGTGAAAAATCAGCCCATACCTCCAACCGTTGCCCGGATAACCGCAAAACCCTCATGCTCGATGGCCGAAGCGACCCGTTCTTGAAGATCCCTGTTCGGGGTCAGGGCCACCATATAGCCCCCCATTCCGCCTCCGGTGAGCTTCGCGCCGACGGCCCCTTTTTTCAGGGCCAGATCGCAGAGGTAGATCAGTTTCTCATGGGAGAGTCCCATGTCGATCAGGGTCCTGTGATTCTCGGTCATGATGCGGCCAACCCCTACCAGATCGCACGCCTCCAGACGTCTTCTCACTTCCAAGGCCTGGGCTGTGATGGTTTTGAGTCTGGTGGAAAAGACTCCTGGATCTTTCTCCTTTTCTCTTTGCACGAGACCGTCAAGGGCCGCTGTGTTAGCAGAAATACCGCTGTTTCCCAATACTACCTCGATTGGCTCTCGAACTTCGATCTTTTCGATAATCTTTTGGCCATCCTTCAACTGATAGAGCATGAGCCCTCCGTAACAGGAGGCCGTGTTATCCACACCACTCGGGGTTCCGTGATAGGCAAACTCACCTTCCCAGGCCACCTGATTGATCTCGTCGATGGAGAGGCCCAGCTTGAATTCATCATCGAGCGCCCGGGCCAGGGATACACAGCTGGCAGCACTCGCGCCTACCCCGCTTCCGGCAAGCAGGGTCCCACCGAAGGTAATTCTCATGGGGGTCTTCTTCGCATCAATCCCCATCACCTCGAGAATCCTGTTGATCGACTGGACCTGCTGCGCCTTCTTGCTCTCCTTGTACCCCGGCACCTCGGTTCGATTGTCCTGGAGGATCCATCCATCCACACCGACCCTTTCCACCGTGGCCACGGTTTCATAAGGAATCGAAGAGACGATGGCCGGCACTCCTTCCAGGACAAACTGATCTCCGATCAGTATCGTCTTGCCCAACCCTGTCCCTCTCCCCATGGGATCGTCCTCCCAAGGCGGCCTTCGGCCGCAACCAAATCCGAATATCGAAATCCGAAATCCGAAAGAGATCCGAATGACCAAACTCCGAAACTGGAAACGATTCCGATATCATTTGTTTCGATCATTGATAGATTCGGATTTTGAATTTGTTTCGAGATTCGAAATTGGGATTTCGTATTTTCAACTTCTTCGCAAAATGCAAAGAAATCTTGTACGACGAAACTAAACGCTCTACTTATCTCTTTTGTTAAGAATCCTCTCCATCTCCTCGAGGAGGCGCCTTTCTCTTCCCACGGCCACGGTGGTGGCGGCGGTCAGACTGTGGCACCCATCGGAAAAGCCGCCGAGGCTGGCCGTTGCCTCGGGAAGCAGAACATCGAGCCCCAGTGCCCTTCCGGCCCTGACCTCCCCTCCCAGATAGTCCGAAACCCTCATGGAGATCTTCACTTCGTTGAATTCGATGGGGCCAAATCCAGGGACCTCATCGGGGATGTTCTGAAAGCCCGCAATGTACTTGGTGGAATCCACAAAATCCATGTTCTTGATGGCGTCGCAGAAGGCCCCGACCATCTTCACCCCCATGGGGGAAAATCGGTTTTCCACATGGAACCACTGGATGTGAGGGGACTTCTCCAGGGCGCCCGCTTGGAGCCTGGCAACCTCAACCTCAAAGGCCCGGGTCTTTGTGGCTTTCAACGCTTCCACCATCCTGTCCGACTCAGGGGAAACCCCCTCGAGGCAGACCCGAACCCCCATCTCAGGCCCCCCTTGGTAATAGCCCACCCCTCCCAAGATGTCCAAATAGCTGCCAAATTCGTCACACCCCATGTCTCCCGTGGCAGACCTTAGCGTATATTGCTCGCCCTTTTCATTTTCTCTGATTTTCAGCAGACCCTGCCGAACCGTTTCCAGGGCAACCTCACGGTTTTGGCTCACCAGCCGACCGTCAACAAAGAAGCCGTCTGCTACAGCGCCCACCGTTGCAATATGGGCCATGTCCCGATTGATGGGGTCCATGATCCTGGCAAAGAGATAGCACGTCGTCGATGCGGAGATATCCCGGTCCCCCTTGAGACCGAACAGATCAGGGTCGAGATTGTGGATCCTCGGATCGGTCCCCTCTTGGGCCGCATGGTGATCCAGGATCAGGGTGAGATGCCGCCCCCTGTTCAACTCTGAGAGCCTTGGAGCGATTCTCCCGGCAAAATCGGCAAAGAGGAGGATTTCTCCACTCTCCTCGTAGACTCTGTCCATGACCGCAGGATAGGGCTTCTCCAGGCAGAAACGACGGATCTCGTAGCCTCGTCTCTCAAAAGCCTTTGTCAATATCGCGCCTGAACAGAGGCCATCGGCGTCGTTGTGATGGAAAACATGGACCCTCCTTTTCGGCCAGATCCTGAGTTCTCTGATGGCCTTTTCTGCCGCGTCGGTCCATGCCTCCAACGCCTTGGGGGGGGTGCTACTCATCGATAAATTCTCCATTTTCGATTTTTCTTGACAACAGTTTCTTTGCCCCGTCGAATTCCATCCTCACGTGGATCAGATTTCTGCAGCGACCCCCGATGATTTCCTTATCCAAGAAATAGCTCACACCGCCTCCCTCAGCGAAATCCTGCGCAAGATCCGTCGACGTGTTAATGAAGAGGTTGAACTGCTCCCCACAACTTCCGCAGCGAACATGAAGAAAGAACCCCTCTGGTGTCGGCGGGGGGCCTTCACCAAACAGCTTTTTGGCGAGTTTTTTGAGCATGGGATGCCTCCTTCTCGAAAGGGACTCCTTTCATCCTCGTGGTTCCAAGACGAGATTTTAACCGGGCTTCTTTGCCCCATTGTCGCGATAGGCATCTCTCAGAAGCTGGAGGGGATGGACCGCCTTCAGCCCCGTGAGATGCCTGATCTGCATCCTGCAGCCCTCGCAGTCAGAGACCACCACGGGTGAACCAAATCCTTTGAGGGCCCGGGTCAGATCCCGGCCAACAGCGATGGAGAGATCGTATGTCTCCTTCTTGAAACCGTACGTCCCTCCCAACCCGCAACAGCCGGCATCAATCTCCTCCACCTCCAGGCCCGGTATCAGGTGGAGGAGGTCAAGTGCCGGAAGCCCGATCCCCATGGATCTCATATGGCAGGGCACGTGGTAGGGAAGGTGTGCCTCTGTGGCTCTGAGATCGGTTTCCAGTTCCCCCCGCTCGTGGAGCATCATCAAATACTCGCAGACGTCGAAAACCTTTTCCCGTATCCGGTCCACCCCCCCGATCTCAAGCAATCTGGGATATCCGCAGCGGATCATGTGACCGCATGTGGCCGAGCTGAAAACAATGTCATACCCCGCCTCGATTACTTGGGTCAAGGCCTTTACATTCTCCGCGCCCCTTGCTCGGGCGGTCTTGATATCCCCCTGCCCTAGAGATGGCATGCCACAACAGTCCTGTTTAGGAATCACGACCTCCAATCCATTCCTTTCCAGGACTTGGACAACCGCCTTCCCCACATCAACCTCGTTGGTGTTCATATAACAGCCATAGAAGTAAGCCACCTTCCTTTCGCCCTTGAACCGGTGTCCCCGCATCCACTTCCGGAAAGTCTCGTTTTCATAGGCTGGGAGAGGCCTTCTTCTGTCCATGCCGAGAAATCGGTCTGAAAGGAGCTTGAAAAAAGAACTCTTCAGAGCCCTGTTTGTCATCGGAGCCAAAGCGGCGCCAAGGGGGCCAAAGAGATGGGTATGTGCCAGTAGCCAGTCTCTCAGGCTGAATCCCCCTTCCCCGACGGCCTTGGCCTTTGCCATAAGGTTGAGTTCTGAAACGTTCACACCTGAGGGGCAGACCAAGTCACACCGACCGCAACCGATGCAAAGCCCCACCCATCGGTCCACGGGAGCATCCTGGGGTCGACGAAACCTCTGCGCGTCGGGACCTGCCTGTTTCGGCCCCAAGAAGTCCCCTGTGACCCTAGCAACGGGACAGTATTCTGTACAGATTCCGCATTTGAGACACTGATCGCTTCTGTCCCTCTCCATGTCTTTTGTTCTCATCTCTCCACGAGATTCTGAATCGCCTTATATCCAGTCGATAAGTCCACGCCCCCTGCAGATTTTTCCCGAAGGGCATCGTGAAATCCCAGAATGGAACCGACCACGAAAAGATTCTCAACGAGAAGCCTTCCCTCTTGGTCGACGGGATTCAATCGGTCGTTCGTCATGATCCCGGCCTTGTTGATAGGATGTCCCACTTTACCAAAAAACTCATCACCGAACCAATCTCCTCTTGCCCTCGGCTGCGACACCGGCAGTTTGAACAGAGGCTCCACGATTCGATCTCCCTGAGCTCGGAGCCCTCCCCCAAAGAGCCGACCCGTGGCCAACACAAAAGCGTCAGCTTCATGGGTTACCCTTCCTGTTGGCGTATCGACAACCACCCCTCGACAATACCCGTTCTTACAGATAGGCGACGTGACTTCAAACCCCAGAACCATTCGCACCCTTTGGGCCTGTATGGTCCTGCGAAAGACCTCGTATAGCCTCATCCCAGGAATCGATGGGGGCAGAACAGGGAGTTCGAAAATCCTTGCCTCGATTAGGGATTCCAGGTGGGACCTCACCGTTTCAGAATCCCTGAGTCCCAAAACAGCGGGAAATGCCACAAGATTTTCTTCTTTTCGTATTTCTCTAATCTTCGATGCCAGCCTCTCT
>CAYGBW010000037.1:0-39093 GCA_964348185.1 uncultured Thermodesulfobacteriota bacterium
TTCCACGACGAGGAAGAGGCAACGAGAATCCTCGAACTGGTCAGGTATGCCAACGTCCACACCCAGAAGCCTCTGACCAAAAGAGAACTGCTGTTCGTAGCCCGATATCCAGAGATCGCACAGGAACTGATGACCTCTACCCCCCTGGCTGAATAGAGGGGATTGCATCACAACAGATTCTCTCGTGCGTACTGTAGGCTTTTGACGACGCAGTCGTTCTCCCACTGCACCGTTTCCTGCTCGCCTTCTTTTCTATCGATATAAAGCTCCAGGTGAATGTTCGGATCCGCCTGGCTTTCTCTCAGGATTTGCATAATCTGAAGGAAATCCACAAAACCCTCTCCCAAGGGAACACCGACGATCCTATGGTACCTTGGAAGCTTTTCGATTTTGAAATCTTTCAGATGGACAGTAATGGCATAGGGCGCCAGCATCCGGACGGTTTCGAGAGGATGCTCCATGAGCACGATCGAATTCATCGTATCAAGGCATACCCTGACGAAATCATCATCAATAGATTTCACAACATGGAGAATTTCCTCAGAAGATAGAGTCGCATGGTTCTCCAATGCCAATCGGACATTAAACCCTTTGGCTACGTCCAGCACCCCCTTAATTTGACCAGCGATGACATCGATTTGGTCATGCACGTCTTCTTGGGGACCGCTGCGACTCACCTCTGTTACGACTCTGAGTATTTTGGACCCCAGTTGACTCGATATCTTTAGCATTTCTCTCAAATACTGGGGATCAGACCCCCTGGCCCCAGTCTCGATAAACATCCCCCGATCTTCGATTCTACGCCTTAATCCTCTTAGCCCATCTGCTGAGAGGTCCTGATATCTGAGATTGTCGCAAATCTGAACTCCCTCCGAGCCGAGATCGATAGCCTTCTGAACAAACTGTTCGACATTCATCGGATGAGAAGGGATGAAACCTTTTACCCCAATGCTCCACCGATATGCGTAACTACTTAACCCCAGTTTCATAGCTGTCACCAGGACCTCCCCTGTAACGGCATGTTACTGTTCAAGCGTCTTGAATCACCTTTAGGGACAAGCGCCAATTTCCTACTCAGAGCCACCTGACCATCTATTGACCAGATAAAAGCCTTCTTCTCAAATAGTCGACAGCTATCTTTGGACTGGTCAAAACCCGATTGGCTTTTTTAGAATCCAATGTGTCCAGAACTCGTCCCATCGAGGCCTGGGCAAGGACGATGAGATCATAATTGTCTATCGTATCCTCAATCTCCTTTCGGAGTATCCGGTCATGCATTTCCGGGTTTCCCCGGTCCAAGAATTGACGCGCTTTTTCACAAAGAACAGGATCCAGGAATACCGCTTTGCCCTGCTGGCTCGCCTTTTCTTGAATCAATCGCACGGAGGGAGTGAGGGTCGTGGAGAGGGTGGCCAATACCTTGATCCGCCGACCTCTCTTAACCGCCAGCTCAGCCATTGGATCATCGATCTTCATGACGGGAATCTCGACCAGCCGTGCTGCGATGTCAGCGAGGCCCGAGATGCTAGAACAGGTGATGATTACCAAGTCGGCGCCAGACATCTCGGCAGAAATCACGTACGAACAGACCCTCTGAACGACGCTCGGAAAAACTCGATTGCCATTGGCCATAATCTCTTTGACAAGACAGTCATCCACAATATTACGAATGATAACCCTTGGAAATTCCTTTACAAAGAGTCGATGCATCAGCATGCCCGTATTCAGACCGGTACTGATTAATGTTATTCTCTCAATTGACATTTTTCCTTTTCCGTACAATCGCTGGAAGGCTCTCTGGGGCTATTCGTTTAGGACCTCGAAACCTCCCTTTCTCGCAAGATATTCCTAGCTGGCTCCTGTCCATTTCGTTCCAGTCTACACGCTTGGTCCAGACTCTTCTTTGGTATTCCTTTTTGAGTACCCCCTCGTCTAAGGCTTTTCAATCTTGTCTTTGGCCCGCTTGAAATACTCATTCCGACTGATATGTTCCGGCAAGGGAGGACAGTAAACGAAAACGAACTTCAGAGGTCCGTTTCCCGTGTTCTGAATTCTGTGTTTGATTCTGGGCGGAGCGAGCATGACCGAATCGGGCCGAATCTCGTATTCTACGCCGTCAATGGTGGCGATGCCTGTCCCCTCGTAAAAGAACATGGCCTCCTGCTCTTTTTCATGAATATGCTCTGGCGCCCCGCCCCCAGGGTCCATGGTATGGCAACCCAAGATGAAACCCTGGGATCCCATGTCCTCTTCGGTCACAATCAGCGTAGAATGTCGACCATTGGTTTTGTGCACCACATCCTTCATGTCCTTCGCGTAAGCAAATAGCTCTTTTCTCATTACCTTCCTCCTCCGTTAGGTTTTTCTAAACCGAAGATCCAGGCCCTTCGAGGCCTATCGTCCTAAAACCAGGTTCGGCAGGAACGTTACCAGAAACGGAAATGCGATGATCAATATCAGGACGATAATGATGGGGATATAAAACGGTAAACACGCCCTAACCAGTCGATCAAACTCGATATTTCCGACACGAATCAGCACATAAAGAACAATTCCAAAGGGGGGCGTCAGCTGGCCCACCATGAGATTTAGGACCATCACAATCCCGAAGTGGATTGGATCTATGCCAAACTTGGGCAACAAGGGGGCGATCAAGGGGGTCAGCAGGGTGATGGTTTCAGCGGTCGACATGAAACAACCCGAGACAAACAGGACGAGATTCAGGAGCACGATGATGACCAATGGGTTCTTACTGATCGAAAAGAGGAAATTTGTGACCAATTCGGGCACCTGGGTTCTTGTCAAAGCACTATTATAGATCATGGCACAAGCGAGAATAAACAGGATCGCCGTTGAGGTAATGGTCACGTTCTTTAAAGTAGCAATGAGCGCTTTTGGTTTGATCTCTCTATAGACCAGAAGACCCAGCACCCCTGCATAGAGGGCTGCAACACCAGCAGCTTCTGTGGGGGTAAAAACCCCTGTCCAAATGCCTCCGATGATGATTACTGGGGTCAAGAGGGGAAGAAAAGCCTCCTTGAACCGCTTGATCAGGTGAGTCAGGCGAAAACGGTCTCCCTTGGGATAGGCTCTCTCCTTTGCAATGATACCGCAGAGGACCATCAGTGAAATCACCATCAGAACACCCGGAATCAGTCCACCGATAAAGAGCTTGCTCACGGAAGTCCCGGCCAAAACGCCAAACAGGACCAGAGGCACGCTGGGAGGAACAACCGGGCCGATCGTGGCAGAAGCCCCTGTCACGGCACAGCTGAAGTCCTTATCGTATCCAGCATCTTCCATGGCCTTGATTTCAATCTGACCCAATCCAGCAGCGTCCGCAGCCGCGGCGCCAGACATGCCTGAGAAAATGAAGCTCGCCAAGACGTTTACATGGGCCAACCCCCCCTGTATGTGGCCGACCAGGCTACCGGCGAATCCGAATATCCGGTTGCTGATGCCCCCCACGTTCATCAGGGCCCCGGTGAGAAGAAACAGAGGGACAGCCAAGATGGGGAAGTTATTGATCCCATAGATGAGCATCTGGGCAATTAGACCGAAGGAGAGACTGGGATACCCCCACTTGATCACCAATGCCACGATCGAAGTGACACCGATGCAGTACCCTACGGGAATCCCCAGCAGAAGCAGTCCAATGAGAAGGAGAAAGAAAACGGCCAGTATTTCTATGAAAACCACCTCCCTTTTCCCATTCTCATGTCCATCAGGCGAAATTGATCTTTGTGAACAAAAACTAGTCTTGTCCCTCCTTCACAGGAACAAAAAGGGTTTTCAGTTTTCTCCAGGTGAGAAAAATGAGAGTAATCAATATGAAACCAGACGATATTAGGACTGCCAGATAAAGGAAACCGACACTTAGAGGAAAGGTCACCGCCTGCTGCCCCCAGTTGAGTCTCACCAGGTCGATGCTGCCCAAAAAGACGATGACATTAAAAACAAAAACAACGCCATAGGACAAAAGCCCCAGGAGCTGCCTCACCGTCTCGGGGACCCGTTCCAGAATGAAAGTGATCCTGATGTGGGCTTCCTTGGCAATTCCCGCCACGCCACCCAAGAATACCATCCATATGCAGAGATAGCGAGCGCCTTCCTCGGTCCAGGGGACCACGATCCGGGCCACGTAGCGGAAGAAGACCTGAAGAACGACAATAATCAGAATACATACCAGAAAGAACGTCGAGAGACTCTCAAAAAAACCAGACATGAACGTGAAGATTCTTTTCATCTCTTTCCCAGCGGGGAGGCAGCCTGCCTCGAGCCGGCGACGCGGTTCGGTCGATCAAGAGGAACGGGGATTCGAACACGCGCCGCCGAAAGACAGGATAACTCAATGGTTGGCTTCACTGCGACAACACTTTCACGGTTTCTCCGTAAACCCACGGTTCCCATCTTTTCTTGAAATAATCCATGGTTCCCAAGGCCACTTCACCGAAGGGCTTCAGGTTGGGACGAAGGATGGTCAATCCTTTCCCTTCCATTTCCTTTATCAGCTTGGCCTCCATATCGAGGGAGAACGTGGTACACCACTCCATGGTGTCCTTCGCAGCCTGAATGAGGATTTGACGGTTTTTCTCGTCCAAGGTGTCCAGGAATCTCTTGCTCAACAGATACGATTGGATATCAACAATATGATTTGTCATCACCATGTATTTCTGAACTTCCCAGAGCTTCCGGTTATAGTTCGAGGAGACTGGATTTTCCTGGGCCTCCACGACTCCCGTTTGCAAAGAACTGAAGATTTCGGGAGAAGGGATCGGTGTGGGCAAGCACCCAAAAGCCTTCCAGACGACCAGCCAATCGGGATTTTCAGGCAGCCGAATTTTCATGCCCTTCAGGTCTTTCGGGGCCTCGACCTTGCGATTGGTCGTCAGCTGACGGTTTCCACGGAAGTAAACACCATTCCACTCGATGCCGTTCTTCAGGTAGGCCCCTTTGACCTCCTCACCCACGCGTCCTGCGATTGTGGCTAGAATCTGTTCCTTGTCCGAAAAGAGATAGGGAACACCCCAGGGGATGATCTTCTTCACGTAGGCACCACGGGTTCCCCAACCCCCCAGGCAGAGATGAATCGTTCCTAGCTTCAACTGTTCAACCAGTTCTCTTTCACCGCCCAACGTACCCCCATAGAAAACCTTTACTCTGATGGCCCCATTGGTACGCTGTTCCACCAGCTCTTTGTAATGGTAAAGCCCCTCCACATCAGCTGTCCCGGTCCGGGGGTGGAAGGTGGCGATAGTCATTTCAACTTCCGCCCGTGAGATCCCGGGAAATGTAAGAAAGAAGAGACCGCCGAATAGGAAAACCATTGACACGACGAGAAAGGGTTTCACTTTTGTCGTTTTTCCCATAACTCTTTCCTCCTTTTTCTGGCAGACCGGCCTTGACGAACCGCCTCTCTAACCGACTGAGTGTGATGAATTGAGACTTCTACCAAATCGCCCTTAAAATCGATACCCGGCCAAAACGCGGTGGCCTGTGATCACCCCCTTTCGAATCATGAATCTGCGAACGTATCTGCTTTGCGAGATCTCACCCGTCCCTTGGATGCTAAATCGGCAGCAGTTGTATCAGCATCGGCTTGTCCAGCGGTGCAACAAAAGATCTGTCTTCCAGAATCTCCCCCCTGGTCAACTCGATTGTATCTCTCCGCCTCCCTCAAGATCCGTTACCGAAGCCAGAACGCAGTCCACAAAACCCCGACTCTCGTCACTCAGGCGGGTTGTACCGTCCTGGATACTGACGAATCCCGAACCGCCGCGAACCGCAACCAGGTGAAGGCTCGGAATAACGAGGATAAAGGTGCGGGAGGCACCAATCGCCATAAAAGCATCCGGCGGGACCTCGAGACCAAAAACAGGGTTGAGTTTAAAACCAAATTTTTCATAGGGCTCAGGCTGTCCATGGGAATTGACCCACCACAGATACCCATAGTCTTTCATAAGATCAGGGTTCGCGGCCCGTGTGGCCAGATTGGCGTTGCCCTCAGAAAATACCCGCTTTCCGTCCCAATCCCCCTTACGGAGCCAAAGGCGACCGTACCGAGCCATATTTCGGACCGTCATGTTGAGGCCGGCACTGAATCGACCATCCCAGGACCAGTCGTTTGCCCCGATGGGGGCCAAGATTCTGTCCCTGAGTACCGCCTTGATGTCACTCGCCCCCAGGGCATCTCTGACGACGTCCCGCAAGATGTTGGTGCCCCCGTCGCTATACGCGAAATCCGTACCGGGGGGGAACAGGAGTGGCCCATCGCACGGGGTGTCACTTGGCTTAGGGAAACCTGCGCTCATGGAAGCAAGGTGGTGGACCGTCATGTCCGCCCTGCCACAGACATTGTCGCTCAGCTTAAGCACACCATCGTCCAGCGCCAGCATCAGAAGCGCCGCACCAAAGGATTTCGTCGTGGAATAGGTGTCCCATTTTGTGGCTTCCGACGCCGATGAATAGGACTCCAGTAAGACCCTGTCATGACGCATGAGCAGGATACCGTTTGATTCTGAAAGAGAGTCTGAATATCCTACAAGATCTTCCAGTGCTGCAGACACCAAACCTTCCCTTTGGGGAGTGGCTTTTTCAAAGGTAAAGGCCTTCATCGGTCTCTCCCCTTAGGTATCTGTTATGAGGTCATGGCGAAACTTCCCCAAGGGCGCTGTAAGCCGATTTCTCATCGATATGATAATAGCCTCAGAACAAGCACGTTTTGTGTTCATCTCACTTCCTAGATTCGCAACCCGGTAACCACGTATCTTTGGCCAAACAGCGTGATGACCAGGGCAGGGATCATCGCCATGACCGCTGTGGCGCTCATCAGGTTCCACTCGATTCCCAGCTCATGAACGAATTGGGCCATGGTCACGCTGAGCATGGCCGTCTTCCTGCCGGCGAGCATCAGAGCAAAAAGGAATTCATTCCAGGTGAATAGCCAGCATAGAACGGCAAGGGCAACCACCCCTGGCATCGCCTGAGGCAAGGCAATCTTGATGAAAGCTCCCCAGTGAGAGCAGCCGTCGATGTACGCTGCCTCCTCCATCTCAGGCTCCACCCCATCAAAAAAACCCTTCATCACCCAGGTGAAAAAGCATACGTGTACGGCGATGTGGGGAAGAAGGAGCCCTATGTAGGTATCGTAAATGCCAAGCTTCGCTATCAATAGATAGAGAGGAAGAACCCACGTAATGTAGGGGACGGTACGAAAGAGATAAAGTACAATAAACACGACCTTGCTTGTCGCTCCTTTGAAGCGAGAGAGCATGTAGCCGCTCATCACAGTCACCTGAATGGAGAAGATGGTGGCCAGTGTGGCGACAACAGCGCTGTTGACAAAAGATTCCTGTATCCTTGGAAACTTCCAGGCGGCGAAAAAGTTCTCCAGCGTCAGGCGGGTTCCTTTATGCACATAGAACACGTCCGCCTCCGGGCGAAGAGCCGTCAACGTCATCCAGAAAACGGGAAAGACAATTAACAGACAGATTGCAATAGTGACGAGGCCAAAAAAGGCCTTTTTCCATCCCTTGGCTAGCATAAGGCCTGCCTACTACTATGCCTCTGCCAGGTAATAGAGGCCGAAATAGAGTCCCGCCCCCACGACCATGATAATGAGGGCACCGATGATAGACGAAGCGGCTCCGACACCGAAATCCAAGAATACAAATGATTCCTTGTACGAGTAAATACTGAAGACCTCTGTCATTCTTCCGGGTTCTCCCCGGGTAATGGTCCAGACAACATCGAAAACGCGAAAGGCATCGATTGAACGAATAACGATGGCCACAAGGAGCACGGGCCGAAGGAGCGGAAGGGTGACGCTCCTGAAGACCTGCCACTCACTGGCTCCATCTATTCGGGCAGCCTCGTGGGGTTCCACCGGCATATTCTGGAGTGCAGCAAGAATCAGCAAGACATACCAGGGTGTCCACAGCCAAATATCGGTGATGATAACGAGGGCCAGACTCGTCCAGCGATTCACCAACCAGATCATGGGCTCAAATCCCAATGCCCGAATGATAACATTGGCAATTCCAAACTGATCATTAAAGATCCAGGCAACCATGGTCGCGGCCACCACGGGCGCCACCATCATCGGAAAGACGATTATGGTGCGAACGATGTTCTGCCCCCGGAATTTGCGATTCAGGAGAACAGCCAGGCCCAAGCCAGACACCACTCCCCCTGCTACGGAGGCAAACATGAAGAGGAATGTGTTGAACATAACCACACCATGAAATTGGGCGTCCGTAATGACCTTCACGTAGTTCTTGAGTCCAATGAAGGGGTGTTCGAAATCGGTGAGGAAGAATTGGCGCAGGCTGGCGTCGATACCCCTGAGTATAGGGAAAATCTCAAAGACAAGCAGAGCCAATACGGCCGGGGCGATCAGAACAAACATAAACCGCCGTCGCTCGTGGAAGTATGAGGATGTACCTCTTGAAATGATGGATTGACCCATGAACCCCACCCCTCGGGTAATGGTTCGCAATCATCCGGATGAAGGGCTTAAAAATCCCATAAGCCCGCAGTTTCAATCATGAGACATGGTTTCCTCTGTGGGCTTATGGTGAGCGATGAAAAGGGGGAGACCTCAACCAAAAATCCTGGAATGCTTTTCCCTGTCTACGGGGTCATGATCGATGTAATCTTCTTTGCCCCTTCCTCCAAGACCTTGCCAATATCCTCTCTTTTCCCAACCAGGGCTTTGGTCACAACGTCCGAGAGGGTCGCATTAACCCTCGGCCACTGCTTGAAGTAGTAAACCGGGGTCACAGCATACTCCACATCGACGACAGAAGCCCTCAGATCTTGAAAGAGAGGATCCTCTTTCGCAATTTTCTCCTGCACCGCGAGGATTGGAGGAATCCCACCGACGGATTTCCAGAGATCCCTCTGCACCTCTTCCGTTTCACCCATCCAGGTGAGCAATTCCTTGGCTAGCTTCTTCTGTCCCGGAGAACACGCTTTGGGGATTGCCCAGAACCATGCGGCCCGCCAGGCTACCGATTTGTACGGGGAGCTGGGTCCCATGATAAAAGGCCCCATGGCCACGTTTCCGGCAATCTTGGATTTTTTGGGATCATTGTATTTCCCGTAAAGGGTCGTATCGTTCTCTTCTATAAGCGCCTTTCCGGCCATGAAGATACCGTCAGCTTCTGTCGTGGTGTACCCGACCTGCCCTGGGGGACAAATCTTGTGAACATAGATGTTGTCCCACCAGAATTCGATGGTCTCTCGAAAGCAGGGCTCTGTCAGCATGGTCTTCCAACCGTTTTTTGCCAGAACGTCGTTATCCCTTTCGTTATAAGGGTAGAATATGTCGCAACCATTGGACCAGAGGGACCAGAGGATGGTATTGTAGGTGTTGGGATACTTCATACCCCCGACCAACCCCCACTCAACCTTGCCCTCTTCCTGGAGTCTTTTGGAGATTTTGACCAGGTCAGCCCAGGTTCTCGGGTATTCATCACGGGAGATCAGGTCCGAACGGTAGAAGAATATACCCAGAGTCTCTGTCAGGGGAAATGCCGTGGCACGCATCTTCCCCTCTTTGTCTGGCCAGAGCATACCGGGATCAATCAACGCTTCTTTATCCATGGCGTAGATGGGCTTCACATCATCTAACGGCTCCAAGAAAGCTCCAAGAGTCTGGCCCCAGTCGTCGTTGTGAAAGATGATGTCATACTCTTGCGAGCCGGCAATTAGGCCTGCCGTTATCTTCTCGAGGTAGACTGTGTAGGGGATCGGGGTACCCTTAACTTCCACCCCATTCATTTCTCCCCACTTCTTAAACCATTCCACATTGTGGGCGTGAACCGGGTAGTTCATATAAGCGACGTTGAGTTCCTTTTTCTCTGCGGCCAAGCTTGGCTGCAGCAGTCCTCCGAGAACAAAGAGTCCGCCGAGGATCACGGTAAGTCCTAATACACGTGCAAGGATACGCTTCATCGTTTTGCCCTCCTCTGGTTAGAGTTTGGTTGGAAAGTCCCCCCTTTCCACGGATAACCGAAGCTCCTTATTTGATTCCCATTTCTTTATCCTCCCTCAGGGGTTTCTTCTTCTCAAGCAGGCGCCCCCGAAGGACCTTCGATCATGCCACACCCTGCATTCCCAACCTCACTTTGACATCCGAATACCTCCCAGAAATCAGCCGGCCTGGACGTAGGGAATGGTCTGTGGGCCTTCAGGTAAAACACCGATGGTGGCGCTCCGTCCATGTCTTTGGAGCAACTCTTCAACCGTTGTTTCGATCTGATGGCAGGGCCGCAGCAAGGCGCCCTTGATCTGTTCATCGGTCAGATTATGGGTGTGTAGGTAGACATCTGCCTTCAGGCAGATCAAGGCATGAATCTGCGCCTGCCACATGTCCTCGGACTGAAACCCAGGGGTTCGGATCTTCTCTAGGAGCGACTCCAGACTCTCCGCCTCGTTCAAAAGCCGCCCGTACGCCCCGTGATCCGGGATACCATCCCAGCAATCGGCCGCGATGATGATGGTACCCCCCTCTTTGACCACCTGAGAGGCGGCGCTCATGCCCTTGACCGCCTGATACACATTCAGGTCTAGGGGATATCCCGAGTTGCTTGTGATGAGGATGTCAAAAGGCTCTGCCACAGGGGCCATTGCTGTTTCTTTCACAAAGGCACAGCCCACTGTGTGGGCTTTATCGAAATCTCCGGCGAACACCCGGGTAATCTGTTTCTTCCGGTTGAGCGTTACGTTCAAAAGAAAGGTGGGCCCAGTCATCGCCGCTGCTTCGTGGATCTCTTCCCACAAGGGGTTGCCGTCGGTAATCCCCCAGGTGGCGTGGGGGCTGTCGATGTTCTCTGCCCTGTGATTCCCCATGACGGTCTCGAGCAGGGCCAATCCCGGCATAATCGCCTTGCCTCCCCCTGAGAAACCCGCGAAGAAGTGGGGTTCGATGAAACCCGTGGGGATTCGCACATCGCACTCAACGAACTCCCTGTGGATCCAGACGTCGTTTCCCCTTGTCGTGGTTCCGACCTTGACATGGGAATCTCGGTCAGTGGCGTCATTCTGAACGATCCGGTACCGGCCCGCGATAGGGTCACCCAAGATCTCTTGGAGTTCGGCCTCTGTGTTTGCCCGGTGGGTGCCGGTTGAGTTGAAAAGGACGATCTGCTCATCGGGGATGTCTTTTAGCTCATCCAGCAGGACGGGCAAAATGACAGGGTAGGGAGTTGGCCGGGTGATATCGCTGAAGACGATACCGACCCTGTCTGATGGTTTGACCAGATCTTTCAGGGGTGGGGACCCGATGGGCCGGCGCAACGCTTCACGCACCCCACCTTCCTGATCTGGAAGACCCTCGACATGCTTTGGCTCAACAACGCTCACCCTTGCGTCTCTCGGCAAATCAATCTCCAGCCCTTTCTTTCCGTAGGCAAGCCTGATCCTCACCGTTTAGCCTCCTCCAGGTAGAGTTTTGTTAACCGACGGCCTTTTAGACGTTCTTGATGATGGACAGGTTTCCGTCTCGGGCCGCCTCGAGGACGGAGCCCATGTATTCATCCACCATGTCCGCTGTCAACGGCACCGGCATGTTCTCCAGCTTCATCTTTAGCTGTGGGTTCTTGGCAGCTGTCAAGGCCCGTTTGATGTGCGCCTCGGTGAACCCCTCGACCTCCGTGAGTCGTGTCGGAAAGCCAATCCGCCGGGCCAATTCGAACATCCCTTCGGCGACGGCAACCCCGAGTTCCCGACCCTCCAGGTCGTCGACATTTGCCGATGTCAGCCCTGCCTCCTTGTAAATCTTGCCCACAAGCCTGAGGGGTTTTTCAATGGCGGCAGCAAAGAATACCGTGTAATAGGGATTCATAATGGCGCACGCCCGCCCATGGCTCAGAATGTCGACGAGAGAAAAACTCGTCAGGTGAGGTCCACTGGTTCCCCCCAGCATGATCGCATAGCCCCCCAAATCCGTAGCGAGACACAAAGCCTCCCGAGCGTGCGTGTCTTCGGGGTGCTCAGCCGCGCGGGGCAGAAAGTTGACCACCAATCCAATACACGAACGGGCGACCTCTTCCATTCTTGAATAGTAGGATTGGCCAACTGCCCCATACAAAACCTCGGTAACGTGGGCAATACCGTCTAGGGCCCCATCGGCCGTCAGAGCAATAGGCGAAGAATAGGTCACCTCGTAATCGAAGACAGGATAAGGGGGAACAATCGCTTCATCCACAATCAGCTTCTTCTGCCCCGATGCGATGTCGGTGATATTTGAGTACTTGGTCAGATGAGCACCAGAGCTGGCCGCCGTCATGATAGCGACGTGGGGCGTCAGGGATTTGCCCGCTCCGACGAGCACCTCGGTGACCTGTCCCGTGCCGAAGTAATTCTCGATATCACCCCCCAAGGTGCGGAGAACCTCTGCCGCTTTGGTGGCGTCAATGGTGCTCCCTCCACCAAAACTGATGATCACATCCGGATCGGCTCCCTTGATTTCCTCGGTGATCCGATAGAGGTCCTCCCGCGGCGCATTCGGATCCGCCCCTTTGATCTCACCGACCACCTCCACACCCGCTTCAGAGACCGAATCGCGGATGATTTTGACAAAACGGTCACTCCCAGGAAAAGGATCCCTCACCAGCACAGCCCGTTTTCCCGCTTTGGCGGCCACCTGGCCGACACGGGACAGAACACCCGCGCCAAATAGGTATGCATCCCCTTTAAACTCCTGCAACAGAACTCGAGCCTTATCCAAGTCAGACATCTTCTTTCTCTCCTTTCGGGTAATCTCTATCTATGGGAAAAGGGATTCCTTTCCCCAGGCTTTGATTCTTCCTATCCCTTCTGTTTAAGCTTGCGGGCGATCGCGCGTTCAGCCGCGGAGACGATAGCGTCTATGGCAAGCCCATATTTGTCCATGAGTTCCCCATAAGGCCCTGTCTCGGCAAAGGTATCAGCCAGACCAACACGCTCCATAGGTGCCGATTCCCCTTCAACAAGGGCTTCAGCCACGGCACCCCCTAACCCGCCGATGATGCTGTGCTCTTCGGCAGTCACCAAGGCTCCGGTGTCTGCCGCACAACGGCACACGATTTCCCGATCCAGCGGCTTGATGGTGTGCATCTCCACCACACGGGCCTGGATCCCCCTCTCGGCCAGCTGCCGGGCGGCCAACAGACATCGATGAACCATTACCCCACAGCCTATGATCGTCACGTCAACCCCATCCTGCAACACGACACCCTTGCCGATCTCGGATTCGTAAAGATCGCCAAAAAGAACCGGCACTTCATTTCGGCACAAACGGAAAAAGACGGGCCCCTCCCGGGCAGCGATCTGCGGGAGAAGTTGCTTCACCCCCACCGGGTCAGCAGGCACGACCACGGTCATGTACGGTAAGCTACGCATGATGGCCAGGTCAATGACAGAGTGATGCGTCGGTCCGTCAAAGGAGTCCGACAGCCCCCCATACGCCCCGGCCAGCTTCACGTTTGCCTGGCCATAGCACAGATGGGTCCGCACCTGTTCCAGGGCACGTGTCGCAAACAGGAAGGCAAAGGTATTGGCAATGGCCACTTTGCCGCTGTTGGCAAGTCCTACAGCCACATCCACCAGAGCCTGCTCGGCGATTCCCACATTAAAGAACCGGTCGGGGTAGACCGCCTCAAACATTCCGCTGTAATCGGAGTTTGAAACGTCGGCGCTCAGAACCACCACATCGTCCCGAACTTTTCCCAATTCTATCAAGGCCTCCCCGTAGACCTTCCGCATCGATACGGGCTCGCCAAAAACACTCCTTACCCGCTCCCCCATCGGGAAACCCCCTCTTTGAGTTCTGCCAGGGCCGCCTCAAACTGTTGGGTTGTCGGAGGACTGCCGTGCCAGGAGTGGTCGTTTTCCATAAAACTGACCCCCTTCCCCTTGGTGGTGCGTGCAATGATGACGACAGGTCTCGCGTGGATTTCATCGGCCTCGTCCAGGGAATCCAGCACCTGGGCCATGTTGTGACCGTGAATCTCGATGACGTGCCAACCAAAAGATCGCCACTTATCAACAATCGGTTCCGTGGGCAGCACCTTTGCCGTCGGCCCGGTCTGCTGAACACCATTGTAGTCGAGGATGGCCTTCAAGTTGTCAAGCTTGTACTTGACCGCTACGAGCGCGCCCTCCCAGATCACCCCCGCATTGATCTCCCCATCGCCAAGCAAGGTGTAGACCCGACGGTTGGCCCCCTCCATCTTGGCAGAGAGGGCCATCCCCGCGCCAATTGCCACGCCATGGCCAAGAGGACCGGCGGGCACTTCAACACCGGGTGTTTTCTCCGAATCGGGATGCCCCTGCAGCCGGCTGTTGAGTTCCCGGAAGGTCCCCAACTCCTCCACCGGGAAGTACCCGCGATGGGCCAGGGCCGTGTATAACATCGCACAAGCATGGCCCTTGGACAGCACGAAACGGTCCCGATCCGGCCAATCGGGATTGGCCGGGTCGATGCGCAGATGATGAAAATAGAGGGCTGTTATGATTTCGGCTTCCGAGAAAGCCCCGCCAATGTGGCCGGTTTGGTGATCGTACACCATACGGAGAACCTGGATCCGAAACTCCATCGCCCGTCGTGAGAGATCAACCACCATTTCAGGCGTATGTCTTGTCCCGTAGGGATACACCAGGGGCGCCTCCACGGTCTGGCCGACTGAGATGTTGAGTTCCCTCTTGGTAATCACATGTCACCTCCCGTCCCCATATTCATCATCCTGCCACCTTCCCTGGAAAGGAACAAATTGCGCCGAAGAAAAGTCGGGACAGATTAGCCTCTACCACATTGAATACAGGAAGTCAACAATTTTGAATACAAATTTGCCCCTTTTCTACATTATTTCCTTGACACAGGCTTACCCTTTTCTTATACTCAGGTGGGTCAAAAGGGGGTTCCCCTGCTTCACCTCAGTTCACTGCCATGGTCTTTCAGACCCGGTGGGGATTCCCTGCGGCAGACCGTGGCAAATTCGGCTCCCCTAAGGAGTCGAGCATCAAGGAAGGAGGGCATCATTATGGACAAATCGATTTACAAGGTTCTATTGGTTGCCGTGGTCGCGCTGCTGATCGGCGCGAGCCCGGCCATGGCCGGGAAGGCCGATGACACCCTTATTTGGTCGACCGACCGCGAGCAAGACATTGTGCTACCTTACTACGACGAATCACGGACCGTTATGATCACGAGCCTGCTCACCCATGACACACTGCTCTACCGGGATCCGAAGACCTTTGAGTACGTGCCCCTGCTCGCGACATCATTCAAATGGGTCGACGATGTTACGATGGATTTTGAGCTTCGAAAAGACGTCGTCTTCCACAATGGTGAGAAGTTCAGTGCCGATGACGTGGTCGCCACCTTCAACCACGTCTCTCATCCCGACTCAGGCGTTGTAACGAGGCGCAACGTGGAATGGATCAAGAACTGCGAGAAGCTCGGCGAATACAAGGCTCGACTCCACATGGAAACGCCCTTCCCCGCGGCGCTTGAGTATCTCGCTGGCCCTCTCGCAATCTTTCCCGCAGGCATCTGGGAGACAGCCAAAGTGGTCGCCGGGAAAAAGGATTATCGCTCGGTCGAGCCTATTGGCACGGGCCCATACAGGGTCACGAAGATGATCCCGGGCGATTCCGTCTACTTCGAGAGAACGGGTGAATACTTCGGCGGACCGAAAGGCATGGGGAAGATCAGCAAAATCACCCTGCGTACCATTCCAGACCCAGAGGCTCAGGTTGCCGAACTTCTGGCCGGGAACATCAACTGGATTTTCGACGTGCCGCCGGAAAGGGCAGATGAGCTCGCCAAGATGCCGACGGTTCAGGTTGCCAATGAGTCGACCATGCGCATCAACTTTCTCGTCTTTGATGTGACGGGCAGAAGCGGGGATACGCCGATCAAGAAACTCAGGGTCCGTCAGGCGATCGCCCACGCCATTAACCGAGAGGCCATTGCCAGAGAGTTGCTTGGTCCCGGCTCGGTGGTCCCCGGTTCGTTCTGTTATCCTCCCCAGTTCGGCTGCACCCAGGACGTTCCACAGTACGACCACAACCCCGAGAAGGCTAAGAAGCTACTTGCCGAGGCCGGTTATCCCGACGGCTTTGCAGTCGATCTGTACGGTTACTACCAGCGTGAGAAGATTGAGGCGATTGTGGGTGACCTACGGAAGGTCGGCATCAAGGCAAACCTGAAGTATATGCAAAACAGGGCAATGCAAGTCTTCTGGAAAGCAGGCGAATGCCCGCTTACCGTCTGGAGCTGGGGTTCATACGCGATTAACGACATATCGGCGATCACCAGTCAATTTGTCGGAAAGGATGCCGGATCATGGGACTATGCCAGGGACCCGGATGTGCACAGATGGATGGAAACGGGTGATACTTCGGTCGATCCAGGGGTGCGCAAGGCCAACTATACGAAGGCATTGACCCGCATTGCCGAGAAGGTTTACATTCTACCTCTTTACTCCGTCCCCAGAAACTATGCGTTTTCAAAGGATCTGAATTTCACCCCCCATAAGGATGAGTTACCCCGATTCTTCAATTCGAGCTGGAAGTAAGCTTAACGGGAAAGGCAGGGGCGTGGTCCGGGTGGGCCACGCCCTTTCGCCCCGGAAATTCAAGCATGCTGGTCTACACGATTAAGCGGTTCTTGCTCGCGGTTCTTGTGGCGATTTCGGTTTCGATCGTGACTTTCATGCTCTTGCGGCTGTCCGGTGATCCAGCGGCGGCATTGGCCGGTGAGGGGGCATCAGAGGACGACATCGAGTATGTGCGCAAATACTATGGCCTCGACCGACCGATTCTCGTGCAGTACTTGGATTGGGCAAGCAAGGCCGTCACCGGGGATTTTGGCAGGTCGATTTACCTCCAGACCGATGTGATTGATATTATCATGGATCATGCGCCGGTTACGATGACTCTCGGGGCCTGTGCGCTCAGCTTTGCCCTGGTGTTCGCCATACCTCTCGGCGTCCTGGCGGCGATGCGGCCAAACACCCTGACCGATCGCTTCGCCTTGACAATTGCCGTCATCGGACAAGGAGTTCCCAGTTTCTGGTACGGCCTGCTCATGATCATAATTTTCGGGGTCAAGTTGCATATCCTTCCCATTTCGGGAAGCGACTCATGGCTACACTACGTCATGCCCACGGTCGCCCTTGGCTATACGGCAGCTCCGTCGATCATGCGTATGACCCGGACCGGTATGCTGGACGTCCTGTCCTCTGACTATATCCGGACGGCAAAGGCAAAGGGGCTCAGGCCGGGAAGGGTCATTTTCAAGCACGCCCTGAGAAACGCCATTATTCCCGTGGTGTCGCTCTCTGCTGTGCAGCTCGGGTACATGCTGGGAGGATCGATCGTGATTGAGATAATCTTTACACTGAATGGACTGGGGCGGCTCGCCTGGGCGTCTATTATTCGATCCGATTTTCAGGTGTTACAGGCCATCGTTCTCACGGTGGCATCGTTTTACATCATCGCAACGTTTGCCGCCGATCTGCTGAATGCCTTCCTGGATCCGCGGATCCGGGTCCACTGAGAGGATAGCCCAGCAGGGAGGTAATGACGGATGGCAGTAACCATTTCAGCCGATTCACTGCCGACTGCAGCGTCCATTGTCGAACCATCGCCGATGGCCTTGCTCCGACGGCGGATATTCGGCCATTCAGGGATGATCATTGGGGGCGCCGTCCTAATCTTTATCGTTCTTGTGGCCCTGACGGCCCCGTTTCTCGCGCCCCATGACCCCTACGACCAAGACCTTTCAAGACGCCTGATTACCCCAATCTGGCATGGGGGTCGAACATGGGAACATCCTCTCGGGACCGACGAATTAGGACGGGATTACCTTTCACGGGTGATGTACGGGGCGCGGATTTCCCTGCTTATCGGATTTTCGGTGATGGTCGTATCAGGCATCATCGGTACCGCTCTGGGCATCTCAGCAGGCTATTTCGGGGGCCGCGTCGACATGATCATCACTTTCATCATCACGACCAGGCTCGCCATGCCGGCCACCCTTGTGGCTCTTGGCGTGGTGGGGCTCACAGGGGGATCGTTCACAATCGTGATCATCGTTCTCGGACTCTTGCTTTGGGACCGGTTTGCGGTGGTCGGCCGGAGTATAGCGCAGCAGATTCGCAATTTGGATTACATCACAGCCGCGGAAGCAGCAGGGTGTTCCCTCATCCGTATCCTTATCACCGAGGTCCTGCCGAACATGGCGAATGCCGTGATTGTGGTGGCCACATTGGAGGTGGCCAATGCTATTCTCTTCGAGGCGGCATTTTCCTTTCTCGGTTTCGGCGTGCAACCACCAACACCATCCTGGGGGCTGATGATCGCGGAAGGCAAAGGGCACATGTTCTTCAGACCCTGGTTGATCAATATCCCGGGCATCTGCCTCTTTGCCCTCTTGCTGTCGATCAACATGTTGGGTGACGCCATTCGGGACATAACCGCACCGGAGAACATCAATTGAGCGCCATACTTGAGGTCGAAGAACTCGTGGTCGACATTCCTGTGGCCGCGGGGATGCTGCACCCGGTCCGTGATGTTAGCTTCCACGTCAGCCGGGGTGAGACCCTGTGCATCGTCGGCGAGTCGGGTTGCGGCAAGTCCCTGTCAGCCTTGGCCATTATGGGGCTGCTGCCGAGAACGGCGATTCGAAAAGCCAAGCGCCTGGATTTCGGGGGACACCCTCTCCTGTCCTTCTCCGAAAGGGAGATGTCGGACATCCGCGGCAACAGAATGTCCATGATCTTTCAGGATCCAATGACGACGCTCAACCCGAGCTACACCATCGGAAACCAGCTGGAAGAGCCGATTCTACGGCACCGCTACAAGGTATCACGGCGGGAAGCCCGGGACCGTGCAGTTTTTCTGCTTGACAAGGTTGGAATTCCAGCCGCAGAAAGCCGGCTCGGCCAATACCCACATCAACTCTCCGGCGGCCTGCGCCAACGGGTGATGATCGCGATGGCTTTGATGTGCGAGCCAGAGCTGCTCATCGCGGATGAGCCGAGCACCGCACTCGACGTCACGATTCAGGCGCAGATTCTCTTGCTGATCAGAAATCTGCAAGAGGAGTTCAATATCGGGGTGATCCTGATCACCCACGACCTCGGTGTCGTGGCACGGGTCGCTGACCGCGTTGCGGTGATGTATGCGGGCGAGATCGTTGAAACCGGGGCGGCCAGGGAGGTTTTCGAACACCCCCTGCACCCCTACACGCAGGGACTTCTCGACTGTATCCCGGTACCTGGAAAGACAAGACCGGGCCAGCATTTGGGCTCGATTCCCGGCATCATTCCCAACCTGATTGGTGATCTCAGGGGCTGCACCTTCCACGACCGTTGCACCTTCGCCCAGGAAGCCTGCACCGTCGACATCGACCTACACAGTATAGGGCCGGGGCGCGCCTACCGTTGCATCCTTCCGCCCGAAGTCGAGGCCCGAAAGACAACGCGCACCTTTGGAACCGAACACTCAAACGCGGCGGTGGCATCATGACGGTGCCGGTTCTCGAAGCTCGCGCAGTGCGGAAGATCTACACTGTCAGCGCCGGTCTTTTTAGACTCAAGCGACCTCTTCATGCCGTTAACGGCCTATCTCTTAGGATCGATAAGGGATCGATCTTGGGGCTTGTCGGCGAGTCAGGATGCGGGAAAACGACCGTAGCCCGGATGTTGCTCGCCCTTGAAACGCCGACCGAGGGGGAAATACTTGTTGACGGCGAGCCGATCTCGACTCTCGACCGCACTGCCGTCGCTCGCCGAGTTCAGCCAATCTTTCAGGACCCATACTCGTCCCTTAATCCGCGCAAGCGGGTCGGATCCATCATTTCCTTGCCGCTCCGAGCGCACAAGGTCGGCGAGTCGCATGAGTGGCCCAAGCGAGTCGAAGAAATGATGGAACTTGTCGGTCTTCCTCGGCGACTTTACCGTAACTACCCGAACCAACTCTCGGGTGGTCAGCGCCAGCGCGTGGCTATCGCTCGGGCCCTGATCATGAAGCCGGATGTTGTGATCTGTGATGAACCGACCTCAGCCCTTGACGTTTCTGTCCAGGCCCAGATCCTGAACCAATTGCAGGATCTCCAGAAGGAGCTCGGGCTGACGTATGTTATCATCAGTCACAACCTGGCTGTGGTTGAACACATGGCGACACGGGTCGCCGTCATGTATCTCGGCCGCATTGTCGAGGAAGGGGACACACGAACGGTGTTCTCCAACCCGAAGCACCCCTATACCCGAGCCCTGCTAGGATCTGTACTGACACCGGAGCCCGATCTCGGTGTGCCAGACATGCACCTGGGGGAAAGCTTCCCAAACCCCGTCGATCCGCCCCCCGGCTGCACATTCCACCCCCGGTGTCCAGAGGTCATGCCAGTCTGTAGCCAGACCGAGCCACAGCCCATCATGGTCGGATCCGTCTGTGTGGAGTGTCACCTCTACGATCAATTCTCGAGATTGTGAGCGAAGTGAACTAAGTTCCCCTGTGATGTCGAGCGGGCGGGTTCCCCATGTAGGCGAGTTTGAACAAACAGAGACCGTTGACGGTCGTGGTCTTATTCAACTGTTCTGCATCAATCGTGTCGAGGGTATCCCCTTTTGTGTGAAAAAAAGGATTTCCTTGCTCTGAGGCCCAGATGACTTCTACATCCTGCTTGAGGAATTCCACGTAATCACAAGAGTATTCATTGGGTGTAATATCCTGAAATCTGTCGATCCTCCAGTTCAACTCGGTTGTTATTGTCTGGAACGCAAAATCCCTGACCCTTGGAGTCACATACAGCTGATGAACAGGAGCCACTTCCGCACTCGTTGAATCCAGATTGATGTATGCAAGATAGTTTTCCATATCTTCTGAATGCTTCTTGACAAACGCGGACGATCCAAAAAGACCCACCTCTTCGCAGCCAAAAGCGCAGAAAACAACTGTTCGCTTAGGATGGAGGGGCGCCATTACCCTGGCTAATTCAATCAGACCTGCCACCCCCACGGCATTGTCCCAGGCACATCCCACGCGTTGTGTGTCATAATGAGCTCCGACAGCAACCTTCTTGGCTGGTTCCTCCACGCCAAGGATTGAGCCTACAACGTTCCAGGACGTTTTTGGGCCGTACTCCCCTTGGTGGCTCAATCTGACCTTGACCTTGCCGATACTTAGGAGAGTCCACAGGACATCAGCATCCTCAATGGGTATCAATATCCCCGGGATCTTCCCTCCATATTGATCCATCGATTCCCCTTCTCGAAGTCCCAATCGCGCTGAATGATGCCGAATCCATCGATTCGGGGCGTCTGTAATGACGATGATTCCTACGGCACCCCATTTCTCTGCTCGAGGGTAAGCGAAGTAAGACCGATTCGTCCGAGTCAGGACGATTTTGCCTCGAAAATCCCCACCCTTTTCTTCTATGGCTTTGAATTCCTCTTCAGAGCCTGATCCAACATAAATGATCTCTCCCTCCACCTCCCCATTTCCAGAGTATTCCAGGGGTTCACACGTCAAGGCACTTTCGGTTGGGGAAACCACTTCACCCCAAGCAGAAACGGGGGTATAGTTTCGATACTCAAACGCCTCAAGGTGAACGTCCCGAAGTCCAGCTTCACTCAGTTTTTCAAAAACATAATTCCTGACTAGAATCTCCTCGCGGGAACCCGGCCATGTTGTGCCAAATCTACATAAATCGCTCAAATATTGGTACAGTTTTCCGGTAGATAATTGGGGCAGACCCTTTTCGAATTCTTCCTCAGTGAGTGTTGCCACCGGGCACCTCGAATCTAGACAGACCTTTCAGAGATCATGAGATTGATCCTATAGGGGGGCGCTGATCCCAAACATCGAGTTCTCTCTCTAACGCCATGCCAATACGGCATAGGGTGCTTTCATCAAATAGCCTTCCACACAAGGTTACACCATGGGGGGTGCCGTCTTCCTTGATACCCGCGCGAAGGGTAAGTGATGGGTGACCCGTGCTGTTTGTAATGATTTCAAGAGGTTCTCCAGAGCCTGAACTAAAAAGTACATCAACATTCCCAAATACTTCCTCCATAGTATTCATCACATAACGTCTGAATCGTTGAATCTGAACATATTCAATAGCAGGAGTAAAACGACTCATCCGAAAAATATTGGGCCACGCCTCGGGTTCCTGCCAGCGCAGTTCATCGTCCCTGTCAGAAAGGGTAAGCTCTTCAAACGCGGAGGCAGCTTCAACGTTGATGAGGGTCTTCAATGAATTGTAAGGCAAATCCGGTATCTCTATTTCGACGATGTCCATTCCAATGGCCTGAAGTGCTTCCAGAGCAGCTCTGTCAATATTCTTACCACTCTCTTCCATCGGCCCCTGTCTCATGTATCCAACTCGGAGGCCTTTCACCGGTATGGTTGAATCGAATGAAAAGGGTATATCTCTTGAATCAGGGTCCCCAGCATCAAAACCATTGATTTCGGCCAAGACCAGCGCCGCATCCTCCACAGTACGACAGATGGGACCAATTTTATCAAATGACCAGCTAAGAGCCATAGCTCCCGTTCTGGGGACACGCCCAAATGTGGGACGCAAGCCTGCCGTCCCGCATCGCACACATGGAGACACAATGGAACCAAAGGTTTCAGTCCCAATACTGAAGCCGACTAGGCCCGCCCCTGTTGCAGCTGCACAGCCAGCACTCGAACCCCCTGAGCCCTCTTCGATTTTCCAGGGGTTATTTGTTCTGCCCCCATACCAGATATCCCCGAGTGCCAAGGCTCCAAGCGAGAGTTTCGCAACGAGCACCGCGCCAGCTTTTTCAAGCATTCTCACCACCGCCGCATCGGCAGTTGGAATGCGATTCCTGTATGGATAAGCGCCCCAAGTCGTCGGAATACCAGCCGTATCGAAAAGATCTTTGGCCCCCCACGGAATTCCATGAAGAGGTCCTCTATACTTACCAGATACGATTTCGTAATCGGCCTTTTCAGCCTGTTTGAGAGCTCGCTCCTCAGTGAGGGTTACGACACACTCAAGCATTGGACCGATTCGCTTGAGACGTTCCAAATAGATCTGAACTAACCGAAGACTGCTGAGAGCTCGGGATTCAACCCATCTGGAAAGCTGAGTCAAGGGCGCATACGCGATATCCTCAGTGCGGTGAGGTAAAGGCGCATGCTTATTTGGGGATCTGACAAAGACGGGCTTCTCTTTTGCTGGTTTGATTGGAGTACCTAGTGGAGTAAAACCAACGGCTGGTGCCAGGCTGTTTGGGAGAGGAATTCTTCTCCGCTGATCAAAAGAGTCTATGGTTTCTATTATGGTTTCAAGAACTTGCGATCGCTCAGATTCAGTGAACTCGACTGAAGCAATTTTTTCTGCCATGGAAAGCGTATCTTGAGTGATACCTCTTGCCTTTGCCTCATCAGCTCTTCTTATCTTTTTGTGATCATTTCTCTTTATATGATTCTTTCTTTCCACAAAAACTAATCCTTTGTTTTCTTTATAAGGACTAACTAATTTTGGTCTTTGAGTGATGAATACCCTTTAGGGCTTTGGAATTTGTCACTTGTTGGCTCGCTTACACATGGCTGTTCAATAGAGGAAGCATCTTTTGCCAGGCTTCTTGGGCGTAAAATCGATGCCCTCCCTCACCCACAACGAGTTGACAATTCCTTTCAGCTCCCGCAGCTCTGTATATTCTCTTGAGGTCACTGAAAGCCGTCCGAACAGCCTCGATCGGCTTACTCGGGTCATCCTTGCCTGTGACAACCACAATTGGCCGGGGAGCAAATAGACCCGCAATATCCGCCATCTCGGCGTAATTATAGATACCAGGGATGTAGCAGCAAGCGCAGTGGTGGTTGGACATCAGGCCATCGCGATAGGTGCAGAAGTGAGCTGCGGGCATCGCCAACCTTATCCTGTGCAAGAGTGCCGCAGCATAAATCGTGAGCATCCCTCCACCCGAAAGTCCCATGAGTCCCAGACGCTTCATGTCCACATCACCCCTCGACGCCAGATAGTCAATCCCCCGATCGACATCAAATAGCCTTTCCCCGACCAGTGTTCTGCCAAGTAGGAGAGCTTGCATCATCGTATCGTGACAACGGTCCTTCCTACGCTCTTCCCCCACATGGAAATGTGGATTGATCGGTTGAATCCGTTCTGCCAAATCTCCAAAAGCTCTCCCCTCAATACAGAGTGCGGCAATTCCCCGTTCCATACAGCCCAACGCGAAATCGCGATCACCCTCGACTTCGATGGGTTTGCTTTCATCCTTCCTATCAACACCGATAGAATTGTGCATGCCACTCGTGTGTCCTTGGAGGCAGATAAAAAATGTATAGGGAGGATCACCATTTCTGGGAAGACACACGTATGCCGGAACATCCGCGGAAGGTTCACTTGTGAATACGATCCTTTCTATCGTACCTAACGCATGCTCTCTTTTCCACAGGGAACGAACGTCAAGGGGAACGCGGCTTCCAGGAATATCTCCAATAAGTTGACGAAACTTGCGGCGCAGCCTATTCTGCCATTTTCCTACATCACCACCGTCATAACGCAAGGATTGCCTGGTATGCTCTATGATATACCGGTGACACAGGGACGGTGAAAAGCGGAAAACATGGGAGGCGTTCTGCGACATCTTTCGTCCTTCTTGATGATCTGAGTTTCTCATCCGATTCTCCAAACCATTGACTTTCATCGCAAGAGGTATCATGAACAATACGTAATGTCAACAGATTTGCATACAACTTCTTTGATTTTTGTATTTTTAGGTGTTATGTGATAAATTGAGAAAGACCCGGTCTCATATTCCCAGAATAGACTTCATGAGGGGAGTCAGTTAAATGGTTTCACGGGTTAACCGGCACCCAATGCGAAGAAGGGCAAAGCCCCTCCAGCAGAAGGCCTACCACTTTATCAAATCACGAATCATGAACCGGGACCTGAAGCCTGGCCAATACCTCACAGACATCCAGATCGCAAACGAATTGAGCATCAGCCGCACACCGGTTCGGGATGCTCTGGGCCGCCTAGAGCATGAAGGCTTCCTGGTAAGTCAGACCGGGAGGGGCTGGAAGGTCTACTCTCTCTCTCTCGAAGACATCCACGAGATTTTCGATATCAAAGTGTCATTAGAAGGGATGATTGCCAGACGAGCCGCTGAATGCAAGGATGAGAAAAAACGGTCTACCTTAAGAGATGCCATGGAACAAATGAAAAAGGCGGCCTCAGCCAACGACCATGACGCATGGCGGCAGGCTGACATGCAATTCCATCGCACCATTTTTTCTATGTGCAACAATGAAAGAGCATCCCGTATCATCAATGACCTCAATGATCAATGGTATCGCGTTCGCATCGGTTTGATCGCTATGGAAGGCCGCGTGGAACGTTCAAATCGCGAACATGAAGCGATTGTCACAGGAGTCCTCGCGGGAGATGGTGGCGAGGCAGAACGTCAGATGCGTAGCCATCTTAATGACCTACGCCAGGAGCTTGAGCACGTGCTGGTTAATCTGGTTCTACCTTTTGCTCAAAATGGTGTCTGAAGGCTCACGCCCCTCAGACCGCTCAGAGGGGAAGTCTCGGAATCATGTCCACCATGTTGTCGGTTTTGACCACCAGATCTGCCGCTTCATCGAGTTCAGGGGACGAAGAGTTGAAAGCGACACCAAATCCCGATCGGGCAAACATCTCGAGATCGTTCTGGCTGTCACCGATGGCGATGATCTCGTGGCCAAAAACCCCGAATCGCCTTGCCACCTCTCCCACCCATCTTCCCTTTCCATCGTGAGGGACGTTGATCCGGACTTTTCCGGTTAAGACCCCTCCCTCCACGAGAAGGTCGTTTGCCACAGAGAAGTCGAGGTCGAAATCCTTCTCGATTCTTTCAGCGAGGATCGAAAGACCGGACGAGATGGCAGCCCGCCTCAGACCTTTCGCTTTCAGGAAGGCCTGGAGTTGGACTGCGCCCTTTTGATAGGGAACCGAGTCTGTGATCCTCTTCAGCGTCTCAACCCTCATGCCCTTCCAGACCCTTGCGTCTCGCTCGCAGAACTCTTCATAAGAGATCCGACCCTCGTGAAAAAGCCTCTGGAATTCCTCCGCATGGCCCTCCCACGTACCCAGGACTCGATGTATATACTGCCAGACACTCTTCTCTTTGGTCAGTGTTCCATCGAGATCGAAAACCACGGCCTTGAATCCTTCCACATTCCATCGGGGCTGACATCCCATGACAGAAGTTCCCTAACGATTTCTTCAAGTTGGATTTCACGGGTCTATTCTCCCCGTCGCGCCTGAACCGCCCGGACCCTGTCCTGTAAGACCCCTTCGATGCGATCGGCTTCTCTCCTCAGACGGTCGAGGTAATCGATCCCTTTCTCATCGAGACGATCCCCGTATTTCTTAGCCAGAAGCTTGGCAAAGCCCTGAACGCTGATAAGGGGGGTTCGCAAATCATGGGATAGGGTGTGGACAAGGGTTTCGAGTTCTCTGAGAGATCCCTCGAGTTCCCCGGCCCTGCTATTCAGTTCAATCTCCAGTTTCCTGATCTCTGTGATATCCCTCCCAATAATACCAATGGCGTTGAGTTCGCCCTGATCGTTCTTCAGGGGGATCATCGTGACATCCACGAGGTGCTTGCCACCCGATCTATCCGAGAACTCCTCCTCGTATTCTTCTCGGCTCTGGCTTTGAAGCACCTTGGCCATCTTAGCCTCCCATTGTCCTCCGTCACGCCAAAAGGCGGAAAGGGGCTGTCCGAGAATCTTCCCAGGGGAGTACCCGCCAATTGCCTCAGCACGCCGGTTGACATAGGCAATCCTTCCCTCAAGGTCTGTTATCAAAATGATATCATTGACCGAATTGAGAATCTCAACAGCCAACTCCGAGAGATCGATCGTGTTGTCTTGTTTTCCCCGTTTCATCTCAAATAACCGTTCACCATTCTTATTTTGAGCTTAACAGAAGTCAGGAGTCAGAATAGACTTAGGAGGAGCGTCAGACAACCTGAACATTTCGTCCGATTGAGAAGCCAATTCCCATGCATCTTCCATGGGTACAGGTTTTCCAAATCGATGGACAGAAAGGCCAGACTGATGAGCTTTCTGACATATTATCAAGTCCTGAATGGGTTTTGCCCGCTCCCTTTTGATCCTGATTTCTGACCCCTGATTCCTGACTCCTTCCTATTCGATCCCCAGTTCCTGTTCAATCGATTCGATCTCCTTAAGAGAATCTCCGACACGGAGCGATTGAGTCCTGCCCCATTTCTCATATCCCTTGAGCCTCTTGGTGAGAGCGGATATGCTTTTCTCGGTGGTCGAAGGCGCAGGGCCGCCATGAGCAGTCTGTCCTTCCAGAATCTTCATGGGATTCTGCCATTGGGCCACATCTTCTGCTCTGAATTTCAGCCTGATATCCATTTCAGCCATGGCCTGGTCCAGGTCAGGAAGACCCACTTCCTCTCTTCCCCCTACCTCGGCTAACCGGACGGCCCTCTCCACCAGCACCTTTCCCTGCCTGAAGGGAACATCGGAATGCTTCACAATCGACTCGAGCAGATGGGTCGCTGCAATGAACCCTCTGCGAGCCTGAACTTCCATCACAGGCTCATTGATCTCCATCAGTTCGACGATCTCCCTCATTATGGGCAGGGCCGGAGCACATTCTGAAATCATATCCATGATCAGATATTTCGTCCACTGAGAGTCCTTGTTGTACCCAACCATGGGGGCTTTCCCAATAGAGAGGAGGCTCGTCAGAATCCCCTGAGCCAGGGAAGCTTTCGCTCTGATCACCTCAAGGGGCCCTGGGTTCCTTTTCTGGGGCATGATGGAACTTCCGTCACTATGCCTATCATCTAGGCGAATCATGCCGAATTCGGTCGTACTCATCAGAATGAATGTCTGGGCCATCGCACTCAGATGGTTCATCGTCATGGATATCGCGAAGGCCAAATCGGTTTCCGGCTCCCATCGGTTGGTAATCGGGTCGGTCGAATGGCCGTGGGGCCTGTCAAAAGCCAGGAGTCTCGATGTGAGGTCCCTATCCAGGGGAAAGGCCGTCCCGTACCCGGCAGCCCCCCCCAGAGGATTCTGGTTAAAGAGACCATACCAGTTCATAAAGCGGATGAGGTCTCTCTCCAGAGGCATGGCCAGGCCCAGAACCATGTGGCCGAAAGTTGTTATCATGGCGTGCTGATGGTGGGTGAAACCCGGCATGACGGTTCTGACATGCCTTCTGGCCCGGGCACCCATCGTCTTGAGCAGGGCGGTTAGATGTTCGGTAAAACGAACAGCCCGATCCCTGAGATAGAGACGCATGTCCACCGCGACCTGATCGTTTCGGCTTCGGCCCGTGTGCATTTTCCCAACCGATTCGATTCCGAAATGCTCGATGAGGTAGGCCTCTATGTTGGTATGAACGTCCTCTCTCGAGGCTTGGAGTTTGAAAAGACCCTGGTTGTGAAGGGTCTCAACCTCTCTTAGGCCCCTCAGAATCTCCCGGCCGTCCTGTTCTGAGATGATCCCCTGCTTCCAGAGCATGATGGTATGGGCCTTGCTTCCCCAGACGTCGTAGGGAATCAACACCTCATCATACGGGGCTACCCCTCGCACGTCCCGACCCGACAGGAAGTCGATGACCCGCTGGGGTGTCTCCTTTTCGAGCCTCTCCCCCCAGAGTTTTTCAACCTTCATCCTCTTTCCCATGGTCAAGGCTTTGCCGCCCGGAATCTCCCGTGAAATCCCTCGCAGGCGTCCAATAAGCCGCGAGGGGATGTCAGTAGGATTTGAAACTTGAGGTTTTTCCAGGTCTCTCCGTGACCCTGCCCAGATCGAATCCCCTTGAGTTGACCCATTATACCTTTCCCTCGAGCCATCCGATTCGACACCCTCCTCTCACGTCAAACTTCGGGACGTAGGGTTTGATGTCAAGGAGGGGACTCCCGTCCAAGACGTCGACCTCTCGAATCCGAAGAATGTTTCCCTTTCTCTCCACGAGACGAACGACGGAAAACCCCAGATGGTTGGGTCGGTTGAGGTCTCGGGTGGCGTAAACGCCGTGGATTCTGCTTGCGAGCGCAGGTCTCACCTCAAGGCGGGGTTCTCCGATGGGGCTGAAATAGAGGAGGATGATGTGTGAGAATCCTTCGAGATCTCTTAATCCTCTCTCATACTCCGTGTTGACTTCAACCCATCCCATTTCACCCGAATGAAAGGGCTGAACCGGAATGCCAGTCTTTTCCGTAAAGGGAGAGTGGATGACACCGATGGGTTTGAGAAGAATCTCCATTTTTTCTCCCTCTCTCCGTATAGGCCTTTAGTTTACCCACAATTCTCCGTTAACCTTTCGCCTTGCGCCTTGAGCCCTCAATTCCGTCCATTGTTCCATCATTCTCCCGCTGAAAGGGGGATGAGCGAAGCGAGCCAAGTTCCTTCAAGACAGATCACGTGTCCGATAGATCGTTCAGAAAGGGGAGATACGCAGGGTCCTTTGAGTATTTCTCCTTCCGGGCGAGCATGCCGCTTCGCACAATATCCGCCAATTCCACGGCCCGTTGTCCGATGCTTTCAGCCGCCTCAACCGGTAACAGGGCATAGGAGTCCCCCGCATCATAATGGTTTTCAATGGCATCTCTCTCCCGCATGTCAAAGGCCCACCCCCCCGAACCAATATAGGAAATCCACCCCTCACCGGCCACAGGGATGCACCGCATCAAGACAGCATGATGCATGATGAAACCGAGTGCCAAATCCTGCCCTCCATAGAGGTGCTTTCCCTGGGTGATCGCCCCGATGACCTTGAGCCTCCGAACGGGTCCCTGATGGAGATAACCGCCACTCTGGCCAAGTCGATCGATGAAGCATTTCAATTGCCCGGGAATACTCATGTGGTAAACGGGAAAGGCGTAGAGAATCACATGAGCCTCCTGCCAGCGGTCTCTCAACTCCTGGAAGTCATCCTTGATCTTACATTCCCCCCCGTGTGTGACGCACCAGAAACAGGAGTTGCAAGGAGCCACCTTCTTTCCCCTCAGCGACACAGCTCGGGTTTTTACGCCTGATCCCCCTTTTTTGGCTGCGTCCAACGCCTTTTCCAAAAGAAAAAGGGTGTTTCCCTTTCTCGGACTTCCACAAATCCCCAATACTTTCAGGCCCTTCATCTCTTGTCCCCCTTGTGATCTGGTGTTCCCCCAATCGGTGGGATGGAGGTCGGAAACACGCTATCCACCGGCAATGGCCGTGAGGATGACGAGACGCTCTCCATCGAGGAGTCTATCCAGGACCCTCTTACCCCGTTCACGAGCCCAGAGCGCGGACAATTCTCTGAGTTGGAGGGAGGCTTCTTGAAGGATCTTGATCCTGTTTTTTCCCCATATTGGTCACCCTGTTGCCCCACATCTCATCTGGGACTTACCTGCCATCTGATCTCCCCGCCAAAACTGAGGTCTTTTGATAATCGGTGATAGAGAGAACAAGATCCCTTCGGCCTTTTTGCAACGCATCATACGGTGTCAGATGTTTTTTTGTCAAGCCACCGTGCCAAAGCCGCCCTTTTGGAAATCCTGATATCCCTTTACTTGACAAAAGAGCGCCCCCCTTCTATAGTCTTCCTGAAAGGGGACACAGGCCCTGACTGTCCGGGGCGATCAAGCTTTTTCTGCCTGGGTCAAGCCTGTGGGAAGGGTGCTTATGTTTGGTTACGCCGGTAGAATTCTCCATGTTGACCTCTCAAGAGAGGCGGTCTGGGAGGAGCCCCTGGCGGGCCATCTCATTTCGAAATTCCTGGGGGGAAGGGGGATCAACGCTGCTCTCCTTTGGGATTGCACAGAACCCGGTAAAGATCCCCTCGGACCAGAAAACGCCTTAATTTTCGGAACAGGTCCCCTGGCGGGAACATTTGCCCCTTCCTCGGGTCGGACCACGATTACGTGTAGAGGAGCCGCCACCCGTCTCTATCTCAAAAGCAGCGTGGGTGGCCACTGGGGACCAGAACTGAAATTTGCAGGGTACGACCACCTGATCGTTCATGGCAGGGCCAAGAGGCCTGTCTATTTGTGGATTAGAGACAGCGAGGTTGAGGTGAGGGATGCCTCCAAACTCTGGGGTAAGAACGTCGACCAAACCGAAGAACTGATCCACAACGAAGGGGGAGAGGACAGACTGGAGGTGGCCTGTATCGGTCTTGGAGGCGAGAATCTCGTAAAGTTTGCCTCCATCATGATGGGACACAACGCCGCTGCTCGGGGAGGCCCGGGTGCGGTCATGGGATCCAAGAGGCTAAAGGCGATCGCAGTCCAAGGCGGTCGCCCCGTTCAGGTGGCTCACCCGCAGAAATTCCTCAGATCGTCATTGGAATGTGTCAGGGCTTTGGCGGCCTTTCCCGGGCGACAGGGCCTTTCCCTTTACGGCACGGCGGGTTTGGTCCCGATCCGAAACGAAATGAAACTCCTTCCCGTCAAGAACTTCAAGGAAAGCTTCCTGGAGGAAGGCTACAAGATTAGCGGGCAGTATTTGAGGGAAAAGGGATTTCTGAAGAATCGGTTTGGATGCTCGGCCTGCGGTACCTCCTGCCACCGTTTCACGGCCGTTACTGACGGCAAATACAGGAGAACCTGTTCAGGGGGTCCTGAATATGAAACCGTGGCCGCGATCGGCGCTGGGTGTGGGGTGACTGAAACAGAAGCGGTCTTGAAGGCCAATGAACTGTGCAACGCGTACGGACTCGACACCATATCTACGGGATCGGTGATCCAGTGGGCCATGGAATGCTATGAAAGAGGTATACTCACCGAAGAGGATACGGATGGGCTAAGACTCGTCTGGGGCAACGGGGACGCTGTGGTTCAACTCATTAACAGGATAGCCCGCCGGGAGGGGCTCGGTGGCCTTTTGGCCGATGGCGTCAGGGCAGCGGCTGACAGGGTGGGCCGGGAGTCATGGAAGTGGGCGATCCACACGAAAGGCTTGGAACAATCCCGAGCCGAGGTCAGGGCCCGAAAAGGTTACGCCCTGGCTTTGGCCGTCAATCCCCGTGGCCCGGATCATTTGACCTCCCAGGTTTACGCCGAAGATGGGACCACTCCCGAGGCCAGGTCGCTCATCAAGATGATTACGGGCAGTGAGGAGTACGCCACCCATGTCAAGATTGAAAAGCGGGGAGCCATCGTTCGGTGGCATGAGGACTGCTATGCCGCGACGGACGCTCTGGGTCTTTGTACCTTTGTCACCCTGAGTCGGGGGTATCTGGTCGATCCTGCCAAAATGGCCGATCTCTATAGCCTGGCGACGGGTATTGATCTCTCGCCGGATGGGATGCTCTCCATGGGCCGTCGGGTTTTCACACTCGAGAAAGCGTTCAACGTGAGAGAGGGAGCCACGAGGAAGGACGACACCCTGGCCTGGAGGTTCATGCATGAACCCGTCCCGAGCGGTATTCGGACGGGAATGATGACGACGCAGGAGCAACTCGATCAGATGTTGGATGAATACTACGAGCTCCACGGCTGGGACAAGAAAACGAGTTGGCCTTACCGAGAGACGCTAGAGGAACTCGGGTTGGACGAGGTGGCGGCCAGGTTGAAAAGCCTCGGTAAAATCCCGGCCCGAAGACCTAATGCTGGGGGCCGCTGTTCGAGAAGACACCAAGCCTCGGGTCCGAACACTACCGGGGGCGAGGTGAGGCAACCATGATTGCGGTCGATGAAGCCATTTGCACCGGATGTAGGTCGTGTGAATTCGCCTGTTCCTTCCAGCAGAAGAAGCGCTTTCACGACAGTTTTTCTCTGGTGAAGGTCAGAAGGAACAGCCAGAGGCCAGGGTTTTTCATTCCCAGCCTCTGCCACCATTGTGAGGATCCGCCGTGTAAGGCGGAGTGCCCCACCGGGGCCATCTCAAAGGATAAGGCCTCGGGGATCGTCTCCATTGATCACGAGAATTGTACCGCCTGTGATATCTGTGTTGAGGCCTGCCCCTGGTCTGTTCCTACCGTCTATCCCGATGAGGGTTATGCCAAGGTCTGCGACCTCTGCCAGGGCGATCCACTCTGTGTGAAGTTCTGCTGCCCGGGCGCACTGCGGGTCGAGCGTTGAGACGATGTCTTTCAATCCAAAGGAGGGGGGTGATAGAGGGAAGCAAAAGCCATAGGACGCTGAAAAAAGCATGGTGTGAAACGAAAGGAGGCAAGAGGGATGGATAGAACAGTTTTGAAAAGACTGGCTTTTGGATTATGGATAACTGCCTTCATTTTAGCTGGTTTTGCGGTCGTTGCATCGGCTGACGAGCCGTTTGTCGATTCCGGAAAAGTCGTGTTTGGAGTCTACACGGATATCCAGACCATGGATCCGGCAGAGGCCTTTGTCTGGTATTCCTCCACGATCGCCAGGAACGCCCATGAGGGACTCGCCGAGTACAACCTGAAAAACTTTTCGATTGAACCTCTACTGGCTGAGTCCTGGGAACTTCGCGAGGATGGAGGCACCTTCCATTTGCGCAAGGGGGTCAGATTTCACGATGGCACGGAGTTCAACGCCGAAGCGGTGAGATTCAACTGGAAAAGAATCATGGCCATCAACAAGGGCCCGGCAACGTGGCTAAAGGACATCAAGGACATTCAGGTCATCGACAACCACACGGTCCGAATCGTGACCACTGAGAATTGGGCCTTCCTGCTCGACGTTCTGGCTTCCCACCGGGTTTTCCTCATGGCCAGTCCCTCAGCGGTCAAGAAGCACGCTACCGAGGGGGATCCGTGGGCAACGAAGTGGTTTCACGATCACACCGCCGGGACCGGTCCCTATATGGCCAAAGAATGGGTGCCTAACCAGTACATCACCCTGGTCAGAAACGAGGATTACTGGAAGGGCTGGTCCGGGAAGCATTTCAGTGAGGTCGTCTATCGGATCGTCCCAGAGGCAAGCACCCTGCAGATGTTGATCAAGAAGGGAGAGGTTGATCTGATCAATAACATTACGGCTGAGTACTGGGATGTGCTTGGCGCCGATCCCAACATCACCGCCAAGGTCTTCCCATCGTTCTCCGAATTCTACTTCCTCATGAACAACACCCGCGGGGCTCTTACCGACAAGAACCTGAGGTGGGCGATCACCTATGCCATCGATTACGAGGCCTGCCGGGAGGCCTTGAAAGCACCTGCCAGTAAGTTGTTGATCGGCCCCTCATACACGCAGGACCTCGAGAAGGCGATGGAATACAAGGACAAAAGCGCTTACGCGGGCAAAGACCCTGGGATCGTCCTGACATACGTCAGCGGCAGCGGTAGTCATGAGGCCTTCGCCCTGATCATTCAGGACAACCTCAAGAGAATCGGCATCAATGTCAAATTGAAGGCACTGGTGTGGCCTTCGTTTGCCAAGGAGATCTACGGGAACCCCAAGGAAGCGGGAGACCTGTACACGTTCTATGCGTCGTCCATCATTGCTGATCCTTACGGAACCCTGTACAAGATACTCCATTCCAATTCCAATAACCCTGGGGGGGCGAACCTGGGTTACTCAAATCCGGAATTTGACGCACTCCTCGACCGGGCAGCAACCACCATCGATCGGGACAAGAGAATGGCCCTCTACGAAGAGGCCAAGCAACTGGCCGTGGATGATGCGGCTTATGTGTGGCTCCTCATGATGCCATACATAGCCATCCACCGAGACGAAATCAAAGTCTATCCCTACACCCAGCTTGGGGACGCCCTGGGAAACCTCTTCTATTTCTACGATCTTTACCGAGAATAGGAATCGTTCCTGGTCTGCCTCAGCCTGGTAAGTGATGAGAAGGGTAGGTTCACGCCACGGGCGAACCTACCCTTCTTGCACGAGGGTACCCCCATCAACACTTTGATGATACAATGGTGCGAGTTACATCGTTGGGACAAAACGATAAGTAGTCGGCACTGAAAAATACCCCTTCCGCTCTCTGAACGAAGTTTTTGACCCGTTCTAAGGCTCGGTCGTTCGATCTTCCGAACTCGGCCTGGCGGCCTCAAACAGCGGAATCTCGCCCCTTTGGGGACACTCCCCTCGCCAAGACGGGTAGCCCCAAAAACTTCGTGATGTTCGCTCCAGGGCCATTTTTCAGTGGGAATTAGGTAGACAATCCAGAGGAGACGCTCGACCCTCTCAGTCTTAGCCCCTTTCACAGGAACTCGGAACAGAATGGAAAGCCGTTTTAGACAAAGGATCCTGCAAAGGATAATGACGGTCATACCGGTCGTTCTGCTCGCCATCACCATTGTCTTCTTCATCTCGCGCCTCATACCCGGTGACCCGGCCAGGCTGATTGCAGGCCAGTTCGCTACGGAAGAACAAGTCCAGCAGATCCGGGAGGAGTATAATCTCGACAAGCCGATTCCGATCCAGTACTTCCTCTACTTGCGCGATACCTTGCGCGGTGATTTCGGAACGTCGATGCATACGAGAAGGCCGGTCATGGAAGACATCAAACAGTTTTACCCGGCCACCATAGAATTGGGGGTGGTCAGCATCGTCTTGGTGATCATCATCGGGGTTCCCCTGGGGGTCATCTCTGCTATCAAGAAGGACAAGCTGCCAGACCATTTTGCCCGGTTTTTTGCGCTGGGGGGGGTGGCTGCCCCGATTTTCTGGGTGGGTATCCTGTTGCAGCTGTTGCTCTTCTATAAACTGGGACTGCTCCCTGTTGGAGACAGGCTTTCCTATGGTATTGCCCCACCCCACCCCATTACAGGGCTCTACATACTCGACAGTCTTCTGACAGGCAATTGGAAAGCCTTTTGGGACGCACTCCACCATATGATATTACCCGCCATGCTCATGAGTGTATCCTCCATGTCTTCTGTCGTCCGACAGACACGGGGGGAGATGCTCAAAGTGATGAGAGAAGACTACGTGCTTTTTCACGCCGCCTATGGGCTGGCGGACCGGATGATCATCTACAAGTATGTACTCCGGAATGCGCTCACCCCAACGGTTTCCGTACTGGGTCTTATCTTTGGTCTTCTCCTGTCGAGGTCCTTTCTGGTTGAAACGGTTTGCGGGTGGCCGGGAATCGGAAGATACGTGGCCCTAGCGGTGCTCAGTTCCGACTTTCCGGCCATCGTCGGGGCCACCCTGGTCATCGCGTTCAGCTACGCCCTCATTAACCTGTTGGTGGACATCGCTTATATGCTCCTCAATCCCAAAGTGCGGATATGAAGAAAAGCCAATGAACAACGAGACGAAAGGAACCCACCGGCTAGGGTACGCCCTGTATTCCATCAGGAAATCGCCGATGGCGATGATTGGCATATTCATGCTGACCATGATTATCCTTATCGCCGTTTCTGCCCCTTATATCGCCCCGCACCCAGATCAAATCTATGATGTGAATATTAAGAACAAACTCCAGCCACCGAGCCAGGAACATCTCTTTGGAACGGATAACCATGGGAGGGACATCCTGAGTCGGATGATATTTGGTACCCGGATATCCCTTGAGGTGGCGGTGATCGTGGTTTCACTGGCCACACTGATCGGGACTACCTTGGGACTGATCGCCGGGTATTACGGGGGAATGGTTGACCTTGTTGTCATGAGGATCACCGATGCCTTTCTCGCATTTCCACCTCTGGTTCTGGCTTTGTGCATTCAGGCTGCCCTGGGGCCCAGCGTGTCGAACACCATGATAGCCCTTTCATTGGTCTGGTGGACATGGT
The DNA here is from genome assembly GCA_964348185.1 of uncultured Thermodesulfobacteriota bacterium. GTDB lineage: Bacteria > Desulfobacterota > BSN033 > WVXP01 > WVXP01 > CAYGBW01. The sequence goes on from CAYGBW010000037.1 coordinate 36,695, forward strand.
ACGCCCGGATTGTCAGGGGTCAGGTCCTCAGTATTAAAGAAGAACTCTACATAGAGAGCGCCCGTACGATGGGGGTGCGCAACTTCAGGATGATGTTTCGCCACATCCTCCCGAACTGTACCGGACCGATCATTGTTCAAGGGACGCTCCAGATGGGCTACGCGGTCATCGCCACCGCCGGCCTGGGTTTCCTCGGGGTCGGCGCTCAGGAGCCCCTTCCGGAATGGGGCCTCATGGTGGCATCGGGAAGAAAGTTTCTACCCGATTGGTGGTGGATATCGACCTTCCCTGGATTCGCCATCTTTTGGCTCGTACTCGGCTTCTGTCTGTTGGGTGACGCCGTAAGGGATATCTACGAACGGAGTTGAACCATGAACAGGCCCCCTCCCAACGAATCGATTCTTCAAGTTACCGGATTGAGGACCCGGTTTTACACGTACGAGGGAGCGCTCGATGCGGTTAACGGAATCGCCCTTGACGTCAGGAGGAATGAGACCGTCGGCCTGGTTGGGGAGACGGGCTGCGGGAAATCGGTTACGGCCCTTTCTATCATGAGGCTCATCCAAGATCCCCCTGGCAAGATCGTGTCCGGATCGATTGTTTTCGAGGGGGAGGATCTGATGACCAAAAGTGTCGGTGAAATGCGGGCCATGCGGGGGGCCAACATGGCGATGGTTTTTCAAAAACCGATGTCCTCCCTGAATCCGAGCTTCAGGATAGGCACCCAAATGGCGGATATCATCAGCCTCCATCAGCAGGTCGGAAAGAAGGAGGCCTGGGGGCGAGCGATCGACCTTCTCAAAAGCGTCAGGATAGCCGCTCCGGAGAACGTGGTCAAGCGGTACCCCCATGAACTCAGCGGCGGCATGCGGCAACGGGTCATGATCGCGACAGCCCTGTCGTCAAACCCTGATCTCCTCATCGCTGATGAGCCGACGACGGCCTTGGACGCGACCATTCAAAAGCAGATTCTGGCTTTGATAGAAGATTTGAGGCAAGAATTTGGTTTTTCCATGCTGTTTATCAGTCACGATCTAAGGACGATCTACAATATCTGTGACCGTATATATGTCATGTATGCGGGGAGCATGGTTGAACTTGGAACGATCGAAAGCGTTTTTGAACATCCCTGCCATCCTTATCTGCGAGCCTTGATGGACAGCCTGCCGAGATTCGACTCCAGAAGGGATAGCTTGGCCGCTATTCCCGGGACGATCCCCAGTCTTCTGAATCCGCCCCCGGGCTGTCGGTTTCATCCGAGGTGCACTTCTGCGTTCGAGCGGTGTGAGAGAGAGACTCCCAACCTCCGGGAAGTCGGCCAGGATCACTGGGTCGCCTGTTTCAGAGCAATGGAGGGGGAAGGGCGTGAGTGATCTGATTCAAGTTCAGGACCTCAAGAAACATTTTCCATTGGGTGGCGCCCTTTTCTCCAAGGATAAGCCCAAAGTGATTGCCGTTGACGGGGTCGTTTTTTCCATTCAGCGAGGGGAGACGGTAGGCCTCGTCGGAGAGAGCGGGTGTGGGAAAACAACGATAGGAAGACTGTTGACCCGAGTGATCAAGGCCGACTCGGGAAGGGTCCTCTTTGAAGGGCGAGATATTCTGTCGATGGATGAGGGGGAATTCAGGAGCATTCAGAAGGACATCCAGATGGTCTTCCAGGATCCCCAGGCCTCTCTCAACCCAAGGATGACCATAAAGGCGAGCATCAAAGAGCCTTTTGTCGTTCACCAGGTAAATGAAAAAAGCCGTATTGATCACGAGATTATGCGCCTCATCAGGGCTGTCGGGCTGAGTCCGGAGCACCTGAATCGATACCCCCAGGAATTGTCCGGAGGACAGCAGCAACGGGTCGGAATCTGTAAAGCCATCGCCCTGAATCCGAAATTCTTGATTTTGGACGAGCCGACGTCCTCCCTCGATGTGTGTGTCCAGGCCCAAATCCTAAACACCCTGAAAATGATCCAACAAGAAATGGATTTGACCTATCTTTTCATCTCTCATGACCTGAGCGTGATCAAACACATGAGCAACCGGATTGTCGTGATGTACCTCGGTCAACTCGTTGAGATGGCCCCCACGGACCAACTCTTCGAGGGCATGTTACACCCCTATACTCAGGCGCTCTTCTCAGCTGTTCCAACCTTTCGGAACGAAGCAAGACGGTTTGACATTATCCTCCAGGGAGATGTCCCGAATCCGTTGAAACCACCGGAGGGGTGTCGGTTTCATCCCAGATGCCACCGTCGCTTCACCGTTTGTGAAACAGAACCACCCCCACTCGTTGAAAGGGCCGATGGCCATCTGGTGCGATGTAACAGGGTTGATTGATTTTACAATAGGGGGACTTTGGAAACATGCATTATCTGGACTTTTTCGGCAGTCTCAGATGATATCGA
>CAYGBW010000038.1:0-6681 GCA_964348185.1 uncultured Thermodesulfobacteriota bacterium
ATGAATCTCGGCCAGTCCGGTGGTGGGGCCAGAACTCAGAAGCCGCAGGTCGTTGGCAATTCGAATCAATTCCAGGGCGAGGTCTCTGAGTGCCCCCGAGAGGCTCGATATGGCAAGGCCCCTCTGCATGCCTTCCCTTAGATCTGGCGCGAGTTTCAGCTTGAATCCCGTCATCTCCCTGAGTCGGTGAAGTATCCCCTGCCTGTAACCCGGGGGAGCGTTGAGCCCCGTGCCCACAGCGGTTCCCCCGATGGCAAGTTCCTCGAGATCCCTGGCCCTCTCTTCTATTTGTCTGATCGCCCTCCCAACGGCGTGGCCATAGGCTTTGAACTCATCTCCCAGCCGTATAGGGACAGCATCCTGAAGGTGGGTTCGTCCAGATTTGATCACGCTGTGAAACTGCTTGCTCTTTTTCAGGAGGGCCTGTTCGAATCCTCTCAGAGGGGGCATGAGTTCCTCGAGGAGGAACAGGGCCGCCAGATGCATGGCCGTTGGGAAGGTATCATTGGTCGATTGGGCCATGTTCACATGGTCATTGGGGCTGAGAAATGCGTAATCGCCCTTGGCCCGTCCGAGGATCTCCAAGGCTCGATTGGCAATCACCTCGTTCACATTCATGTTGAAAGAGGTTCCAGCGCCTGCCTGGAAAACGTCTACAATGAACTGATCTGCCATCTCCCCGGCCAGAATCTCATCACAGGCAGCCACAATGGCCCTGCTCCTCTCTTCATCCAGCCGCCCCAATTCCTGAAGGGTCATGGCAGCGCCCCGTTTTATCATCGTGTAGGCTCTGACGAGGAGGGGATGGGCCTTCCGACCGCTCACCGGGAAGTTTTCCGCGGCTCTCCGGGTCTGAATGCCGTAATAGGCTTCTAGAGGAACCTCCATCTCTCCGAGGGAGTCCTTCTCTTTTCGTGTTTTCATCAGCTCTCCTGCTCCCCGCTTTTGGGCGATAGGGGCTTCATTTTGAAGAAAACGACTCGATACATGCCCCTGCAATTTCTTTGAGTATTTTTGCCGCTGCCCTTGCGGTGATTTCGAGGGGGTCCCTTCTGGGGTTGAATTCAACGATATCGGCCCCCACGACTTTCGCCTTGAGGGAGTGGATCATATGGATGACCTGCCGGGTGGACAGCCCTCCGGGCTCATGGTGGGAGACGCCCGGCGCAAAAGCCGGGTCGAGAGCATCCATGTCAAAGGAAATATACACGGGAGAATCGAATCTAAGGGTGAGGCTGTCGTCAAAGCGCCTCATCTCGATGACTTCGACCCCAAATCTCTCAGCCTGGCTTCGCTGATGGTCGTTCATCGTTCGGATGCCAACCTGAACGAGTCGAGTGACGAGTTTTTCCTCCATGATCCTGGCAAAAGGGCAGGCATGAGCGTACGGATCTCCATCGAATTCATCATACAGATCAGGGTGGGCATCGAATTGAAGGATATTTAACCTGGTGAACCTCTTCCCGAATGCCCTGACAACAGGATAGGTGACCGAGTGATCCCCTCCGAGGATGATGGGATGGACATCATTTTTCAGAAGGCCTGAGATCGCCTCCTCGATGTCGGAGAAGGGGTCACCCTGGGTCGAGCAATCCACATCCCCAAGATCAGAAAAAAGGGTTTCCTCTTGGAGGTTGAATCCCATCTCTGTCCACAGGTTTGACGAGGGGGAATTCAGGGCGGCACGTATTCTCTGTGGAGCCTCTGAAGGACCTTTTAGAAATGACGACTTTCCATCGTAGGGAAGTCCAATGATGGCGACCCTTTTCCCCATTACGCCTCGACAAACCCACGTGATACCAACCCTCTATCATTCCTTTTTGAACGTTGTCAACCCGCAGTCGCTCAAACTCTGTTTTCCTTCTCTCAAACTCTTTTTGGAATTGGGTTAACCTGTGTCTAATCTCGCCAAGGTGTTTTTGCACGGAAGCTGTTGAGATCCCTAGCATAATTAAACGTCTCGGGATTTCTATAACTCACTGAATTCAATGGGTTTTTGGTGTCATTCTCTTTATGCCACCTTCATGGAATACTGGAAAGTTCGTAAATACCCTTACACGCCAAGATGCAGAGAGAAACCGCATCTTGCCAGACCCTGAGCTCTTTAAACCCTCTATTGATGTTCTTTCGATCCATGGTCTGTTTACCTCATGAATCATCATATTTTTCCACAAGATGCAATCAACCCAATATTCCAGCATTCCATTATTCCATTATTCCAATTGCGGAGCGAAGCGAAGCTAAGTTCCACTGGGGAATGGGTCAGGATCATCTCTTTTGCATGGAGCTATTGGACAGGCTATAATGGACAGGATCAAAGGCATGATGTCTCCCCATGAACTGTGATGCGGGCAGCAGATCTGCGGGTGACAAAGGGCTTATATCGATCGGAAGAGGGAGCTTTGGTTGGATTTTTTCAGGGAAAGGAGGCGTTGGTCCCATGGATGAGAAAGGGAAAAGGCGAAAGGGAGCGATTTCCCCGGGGAACTCCACCTCGGGCGAGACGGTGAGGATGCCGATCACGGATACCTTGGATCTGCACACCTTTTCTCCTGCCGAACTTGAGCCCCTTCTCGACGACTACCTGGAAGCGTGTCTGAAAGAGGGCATCCAGGAGGTCCGTATTATCCACGGAAAAGGGAGAGGAGTGCAGCGTCGTCGAGTCCAATCGGTTCTGTCACGGAGTCCCCTGGTCCAGTCTTATCATGGTGCCGACCCAGGGGGAGGAAGTTGGGGAGCGACGATTGCTGTTCTGAAAAAAAGCCAGCCTCACATTCCCAATGGCCAATGACAAGTGCTCAATGTCCATTGACAAATGGTCATTGATGATAAATGTCCAATGGCTAGTGACGTCCCTTTTCGCGCGTTTTTCGGTACCGTGCTGCCTGCCTTTTCCAGGCCTCCATTCTCTTCTCTTTTTCTCTGCGGAGTCTTTGTTGGAACGATCGGGGATCGATTTCAAAAGACCCTGAAGGCTGATATGAGATTTTCTCCGGGATTTTCTTGGGAGGCGGCTTCTCTTTCTGCAAAGGAGGCCCTTCCAGATAGGTGGACGGCAGAGATTCAGCCAGGTAGAGGAGCTCCCGGATTCTGGAAAACCGAATCCCCTCTTGATGGGCCCTGGCAGCACTCACCTGAATCAGCACCGGCTTCGGGTCCCTTCGCCGCCCCATTCGAAGGGCAAGCTCCCTTTGGGATGCCAGACAGACTTGGGGATATCGGGTGGGGACAAGCCCCTTCTCAAGAATATAGGGATAGGACTTTTGCCTGGCTCCATGGTAGAGGAGCTCCGGAGGGACAACGGGTCCCGGATCGACGATTGGGCCGGAAACTTCCCGGGGATTCAGGCGAATCCGGCCCTCGAGGAGCTCGAAGCGGCCGGGATGCACCATGAGGACCTCCCGGATGTCGGCCAGCCGCACATAGGACCAGCCTTCCTCTTCGGTTATCGCCTGGTGGAGCTCCTTCAAGGGGACAGAGCCATCCAGCTTTGGCACCAAACCGAATTCATCCGGACGATGGCCCAGAATGTAGGTGAGAAGCTTTCCGAGCTGTTTGGGTTGGCGTCGGGTCACGGGTCTGTCTACAGGGTTTTCAAGACATCATCCAGAATGTTCAGAGCCATATCGATCTCTCTCTGAGTGATATCCAGGGGAGGGAGAAACCGTATGGATTCAAAGCCGGCTCCCAGTACCAAGAGGCCCTTCTGGAACGCTCGGTGGATGATGCGATTTCGGGTTCTGTCTGTTGTGACCGAAATGGCATCCATCAGGCCCAACCCGCGTGCATCAAAGAGAAATTTATGCCGGGTCTGAAGGCTTCTCAATCCATCGAGAAAGTAGTCTCCCATTCTTTTGGCATTCTCCAAAAGGTTCTCTTTCTGAATGGTTTCTATGATCTTGTAGCCCATGGCTGTGCTGATGGCATTGCCCTCTCCCCATGTGGAGGATATTCGCTTCTCTTCCTGGGGGAATATCTCTTTCTTGCCAAGGGTGGCGCCGATCCGCAGCGCCTTGGCTGAGGTGATGATATCGGGCTGAATACCGAAGTGCTCGCAGGCCCACCACCTTCCGGTCCGACCAAGGCCGCTCTGGATTTCGTCGCAGATGAGGGGAATCCCGTTGCTTCTCGCAATTTCGGCAACCTCTTTGATAAAATCGGAGTTGGCGATGTCGTATCCGCCCTCGCCCAAAACAGGCTCTATGATGATGTAAGCGACTTCATCAGGGCTTGTCAGGCCGATGTCCGGATCGAGAATCTGGACGAGGCGGCTGATGACTCCCTTTCTCCGGATGGAGTATATTTTCCAACCGCAGTCACATGAGCTAGTACAGCGACAGTAGGGCAGGTCTATGACGCGAGGAATCTGGGGGTACCAGTCCCTTTGGACCCTGCGGCTCCGATTCAGGGAGAGGGCTCCGAGCGTTCTTCCATGGAAGGCCCCAAGGAAGCAGATCCCGTAACCGTAGTTCCTCCGGTGGTCGTAGCAGATCTTGATGGCGTTTTCAACGGCCTCGGCCCCGGAATTGGAGAAGAAGGCCACGTCAAACCCGAAGGGTTCGGTGATTTCCATCAGCTTGTAATGGAGGTGGGAGGGGGTGGGAACATCGCAGCGCTCTGGGTCTGCCCCCCAGGCGCCAATAAAATCGGTCCCTGCGTATCGATCTGGATCGATGGCCGCAAGCTTTTGAGACAGAGCGATAAGCGCGGGATGGTTGTATCCCAATGGAGAACTTCCCACATGGTTGGCGAAATCGAGAATGACGTTCCCGTCAACATCGGTGCAAAAGGGACCCGTGGCGGGGGCGGATCGATCCCAGACAAAGTCATAGAAATACGTGGCATGGGCAGCGTGCTTCCTGTGGAACCTCGCCCATTTCTTGGCATTGGGGCCTGGGAGAGGAGAGCGGACCCTTGGAGTGATGGTGTCACGGTTCATTGATTTCGGCATGGCTTGCGTGTCTCCGACTCTGAGGAGCTGACAGGGGCTTTGTTCACTCTCAATTTATAGAATACAGGTATTCGGAAGTCAATGATCAACGAAAAGACCCAGATCCATCCGGTGTCTGGATCAAACGAGGATCGGATGATCCGGGATTGATTGAGATAGCAAGGAAGCGGGAATTCAAGAAGATTTCCCTGGGGGTGGTCATTCTCATCATCGGAGACGTGAGGGTCATCCCCACCCGCACGGGGTCCTATTCTGCCCGACGGGACCCGTCGGCCGAGGTCGCAATGAAACACCCGCCGCTTCCAGCACTGCCTCCGGTTAATGCACCGGCCGAGGCCGAAAGAACCTCGATATTATCGTCCCCCATGCGGGCCAGATCGCCCTGAATCCCGCCGTTATTGTTGATGAAATCGCGCGCGCCTGTGAGGTGGTTTATGAGGCCAGAAAATGAATCGGGATCATGCTCCCCAGCTCTGCTGCCACCGAGGGGATAGAGAACGTGCTTACTCCCGTAATAATCAAGCGCCACTGGATCGACCCCTCCAAGGAGAATATCGGTCCGGTGTGTGGTCTCTGGAGGGTACCCCCTCAGGGCTTCATGACTCACCCAGATACAATCCAGGATGTTCAGATCGGGAGGCCTGACCAGGCTCCACATCTTTCCGCATTGAGTGCCCGATTCACTGTAATGGCGGATGCCAGAATAACCGTCACCCATAGAAAGAATGCCATAGCTATGTTTCAAAACCCCCGTGATCCCGGTGCCTCCATGGGTCTTCAACACGGGCACGTTGAGGAGCTTAAGATTGGTGTCGTGTCCCGCCCCATTCCAGATTCCTTCGAGGAGTTCGATCCGGTGCCCTCCTGCAGAGGTGAAGCAGGGGTAGGAGACATCCGAGACGCTTCGGTAGCCGTCGGTCGTGTGATCCGAATCTGAGATGAAAATGGAACGAACGGGGTCGAGAAGATAAGAGCTCACCGGATCGTCTCTGAAAACCGTGTTCACAAGAAAGTCCACGGTCAGGACATTCTCCTCTTCCGCATTGACGTAGACCCCGTTATCGATTTCGGGCCAGGGAGCATAGGTGCTCCCGAATCCGGTGAGCCCATCGAAGCTTCCCCGCCCTTGGCCGTTTTCGAAGATCACCACCTCGCCATCAAAGCCATCTGGGTGCTGAAGAATTCGGTAAATCAACCCCCGCAGGACATCGGTGTTCGTCGTTCCGCGACACTTCCACTGGCAGTTCACTTTGATTAAAACCACATCATCGGTATCGATGATACCTCCCGGCCCTCCCCAGGGATGCGTACCGGTTGTCCGGTAGAACGCTACCCCATTGTCAGCAAGGAGGTCTAACAAAGCGTCGAGGCCAAGGTGACGGAGCTGACCGTCGTGGACCGGGCATTCGCTCACTCGGAAAACCCTTGATTTCGCGCCATTAGAAAAAGCCTGCCTGATGCCGACGAACCCGCTCACGCAGGCCAGTGCGCCAGTTGCGGTAACCCCCTTGATGAACTCTCGCCTGGTTACGTTCGCCCCATTTGCCATTCAGCCCCACCTCCCAACGTCAGTTAATTGGTATCCACCTCTGCAAAAATCGCCCTAGGGACCACCTGCCAATTCAGGGTAGCCATAGAGGTCAGACTACAGGCTAGAAACGCAAAAATCAAACAGAATTTCACAACCCCAAGCCGAGGGGAGTTTCCTCAGAAAATCAGAGTGTAATTGC
>CAYGBW010000039.1:0-38237 GCA_964348185.1 uncultured Thermodesulfobacteriota bacterium
GAGAAATCCCTCTGTCAGAGGCCAGAACGGTTCGAATCCCGGATGTCTTGCCGCTGCCTCTGGGTTTACTGGCTCTGAGCCTAGAGGGTTTCTCAGTCCGAATTAAGCGCCTCACTGCTCCTTGCTCCCACGACCCCCCTGGAGCGTCCGGCTTTTTGTTATCCGCGTCTTGCCCATTGGAGGCTATGCAAAACCGGAGCCAGACCGCCCACCTGTCTCTTTTCGATTCCCTCGGATGGGACCGTCAGCCCATTCCCAGGAGGGGTAGAGAAAGTCCCCTTCTGCCAATAGGACAAGGGGAGAAGCCCTTTCTCACGGGGCTACACCCGGTGCGATGGGCAGCATATCGACCGTTATCCTCCCTGTCGGAGGGGTCGCAGTCCACCGTGAAGCAGCAGGCTGTGAGCTGTCAAAGGTCATTGTGCTTGTCCCGGCAGCGCCTGGCCCATCGAATAGGTCGGTCCCCGAAGCGACGACCGTAAAGCTCGTTCCCCCAGTGGCAGTAGACACGTAGGTAAAATACAGGGCATCGGTTATGTCGATGCCGTGGGTCCGAAAGTTCGTGGGACTTCCAGCGACCTGGTCTGCACTGTTGGCGCTAAAGTACTGCATTGTTCGTTGCCGATAGATCTTTTCTGCGGTAATGATGGCTCCCATGAGGCTCGTGGCTTCTGTGACCCTCGCCTTTTCCACGTAGTCCGTGTAGAGGGGGACGGCCACGGCGGCCAGAATGCCCACAATGATAATCACCACCATCAACTCGACCAGGGTGAAACCTCTCTGATTCCTTATCCTTTTCATCATCGAATCTTCCCCTTTCTCTAGAATTTCAGGATTTGAAGAGGAGAACAGACCTCTCAGGGGTCCCGACATCCCTCATCAGGGAATTAAGCAAACACGATGCCAAATCTTACCGATTCGGGAGCTCGAAAATCCGAGAGATCTGATTTTGTTATAAGTGTTTAATTTCAAATTGAAATTTGTATTTCTTCTATTCTACGGAGAAAACGAAGAGGCCAAATTCGGCCTCCGAAACCGTCATAAATGAAGAAAATCGGTAAATCGTTACCGGTAAGGGGGTTCCGATATCTGCGCTCACCGGTTGAGAAGATCATGCTTTCTCATCTTGTTGTAGAGGGTCTTGAGGCTCAGATTGAGCAGCCGGGCCGCCTTTTCCCGTTTTCCCCCGGCCTCTCCGAGAGCTTCCAGGATCAACCGTTTCTCCACATCCCGTGTCAGGCTCTCCATCTTCTCACTGAATGATCGACTATCATCGAGATGAGGCACGTCTGGAAAGGTCTTTTCCCCTCGTGCCTGGATTTCTGGTGGAAGGTTCCACGGTTGGATGACCGAGTCCCTCGCGAGAACCACGGCCCGCTGGACCGCGTTCTCCAGTTCCCTGACGTTGCCGGGCCACGAATGATTGAGCATGAAACCCATGGCCTCTTCTGACATTCCTTCGATTTTTTTGTGATATTTTGCCTGGAAGACTCTGAGAAAATGCTCCAGGAGGGGGGGAATGTCCTCCCTCCGCTCCCGAAGGGGGGGGATATGGATGGGGATCACATTGAGACGGAAGAAGAGGTCATCTCGGAATTTCCTTTCCCGGACGGCCTGCGCCAGATCGCGATTCGTTGAGGCGATGATTCGGACGTCCACACGAACGGGCTCCACTCCGCCTACCCTTTCAAACTCCCTCGCCTGGAGGACACGAAGGAGCTTGGATTGCGTCGTAAGACTCATGTCCCCGATCTCGTCGAGCAGGAGGGTACCCCCATCGGCCAGTTCGAATTTCCCCGGTTTCCTCTTGATTGCCCCGGTAAAGGCCCCTCTTTCGTAGCCAAAGAGTTCGCTCTCCATCAGGGTTTCAGGGATAGCAACACAGCTGAGCTTCACCAAGGGGTTCGCCCTTCTCGGGCTGCCGTAGTGGATCGCTTCGGCAACCAATTCCTTTCCTGTTCCGCTCTCTCCTGTGATCAGAACCGTCACATCATTGTCCCGGACGGTTTTGACGATCTCGAACACCTCTTGCATGGTCTTGCTCTCGCCCACGATATTTCGCAACTCCCCCTTTTCTTCGATCCTTTCCCTCAGCTGCCGAACCTCTTGCTGCAGTCTGGTCTTTTCTAAGGCCCGGCGAACAACGATTCGCATTTCATCGATTTCAAAAGGCTTACTAAAATAATCATAGGCACCTTTCCGGATCGCTTCGATGGAGACACGCTTCGACCCGTGAGCCGTAACCATGATGACCGTTGTGTCTGGATTCGTTCTTTTCAGGTTCGTCAAAACGTCCATCCCGCTCATCCGGGGAAGCTTGAGATCGAGAATGACAAGGTCGAAATCCTCCCGGTTCAACCTGGATAGGGCCTCCTCCCCATTGGGAACCAGAAAGGCCTGATACCCCTCCTTGTTCATGGCTTCGCACAGGAAGAAGCCCATGCTCGGGTCATCCTCTACAACCAGAATCCTAGGGGATCTCATCGGCTTGTTCCCCCAACGTTCTTCGGAAAGGTCCAAGGGAAGCAAAAAACCCCGTGCCCTCCTCGTGCTCTGTCTGGCCAGGGGTACGGTTCGACTCTGTCGGCGTGAGATCGGGGCTACCCCGCGGTTTAGACCCGGATAACCCTATCATCTTGGCAATTATTTTGCAAATAAGAGTGGCGAACCGGGATTTCCTTTCTTGTCCTGTAATTTATGTCACCCCAATGGGGCAATAAAGGCCCTCATCGATCGTTCTGTTTGAACCTTCGAGATGCTCCATTGACAGAGCGATCCCCGGGTCATATGATCGATCAACATCCATATCGAGGAGAAGAAGCCGAGCGATGAAAACGAGGAGACTCTTGGGTATTCGCATGTTTGTCATCATTCAAGTCTTCACCTTTCTCTTGGTCCTCATCACAGGGTTTTTCACCCTGGAAATGGGCTCCCGGGATATGAACAAATCCCTTAAGGGAAACTACTTCTCCACCCTGATCCACTCTCTAAACAAGATCTACCTATCCGAGACCAGACATCCCCTCCCAGCTTATAGGAAACTGACGATCAGGCAGGTTCAGGGAGCCCTCAACAAAATGCGCTGGACCGTCATCTTTGGGGGGCTCGTTGCATGCATTTCTGGAATCATCCTTGCCCGTGCCATCGAACGCCCTCTCAAGAAACTGACTGACGGGGTCCAATCCGTGGCACACGGAGACTTCACCAAGAGTATTAAAGTGTCGACACAGAACGAATTCAATCGACTCGTTATGGCTTATAATGAGATGGTGGCTTCTCTAAAAAAGTCCGAGGAACACCTGCGAAAAGTCTTTCTTGCAGCGGACGATGCAATCCTGACCACAGATACGGAGGGCAGGATCACACTCTGGGGGGAAAGCAGTGGAAAGATGTTCGGCTATCCCAAGGAGGGCATCGTGGGCAAACCCTTTGAGACCCTTGTTGCGGCTGATGCTGATCCCGGTCTTCTTGCCTACATGCGGGCGGAACCCCGTTCTCAGAGCCGTTGGGAGGGAGAAGTCTCCTACCGTCGAAAAGACGGCACATCCTTTGATGGATGGTGCGTTACCACTGGACTCATGGATGAAAATGGCGGCGTTCTGGGACATCTCAGCATCATCCGGGACGTGACAGAAAAAAAGCAGATGCAGGTGCAGCTGATCCAAGCCGACAAGATGGCCTCCTTGGGGGAACTGGCAGCAGGTGTGGCCCATGAGATCAATAACCCCCTGTCCGGGATTCTGAGCAATGCCGAGTTTCTCCAAGAGGAGATTTCTGCCGATGATCATGAGCGTCAGGAAGAGATTCAGGAAATCGTCCGCAACAGCCAGCGAATCAAAACCATTGTCCAAGATCTTCTCAATTTCTCCCGTCAGAGAGGATCCCAAGAGGTTTCGGTCTTTCCTATAAAGGATGCTGTTGAATCAGCGTTGAACCTGACAGGTCATCATATCGAGCTGGATCACATAAAGATCATAAAGGAAATCCATAGGCATCTCCCCCCTGTTCGTGCCAGCTACAACCAGGTCGAGCAGGTCCTCATCAACCTCCTGACAAATGCCCGCCATGCCCTGAACGAGAGATATCCTGACCGGAACGAGAACAAGACCATGACCCTTCGAACCGAGGAGGTCGTGATCGAGGGGAAGGTATTCGTCCGGTTTGAACTCACGGACCAGGGTGTCGGCATTCCGGAAGGAGACCTCGATAAGGTATGCATGCCCTTTTTCACCACGAAACAACCAGGAAAAGGAACGGGCCTCGGTCTGAGTATCAGTTACAACATCATCCAACAGCATGGAGGGCACATGCGATTTGAGAGCAAGGAGGGAGAATACACTACGGCTATTTTGGAATTGCCCGTCTGTGAAGAGGAGTCAGAGCATGCTTGATGAACCCCGGAACCAGAAGAGCATTCTCGTGGTGGACGATGAGGAAACCATCCAGAGGACCATCAAGAAGCGACTCACCAAGGAAGGCTACCAGGTGACCGCTGTTGGCAAAGCTTCCGAGGCCCTTGAGGCGTTTCGCTCTCATCCCTTTGACACGGTTATTTCCGACATCCGGATGGAAGAGATGGATGGAGTTGAGCTCCTTCGCCACATCAAGGAGATGGAGAGGCAGGATGTCCCCGTTATCATGATCACAGGGGCGCCATCGCTTGACACGGCCCAATCGTGTATAAAGGCTGGCGCTTATGACTACATTATCAAACCTTTTGACAAGGACACCCTTCTCAACACGGTCAAGCGATCCCTGGAAAAGAAGGAGCTGAGCGACAGGGTCCAGGCGGAGAAAGAGAATCTCGAAATCCGGGTCCAGGAGCAGACCCGGACACTCAGAGACATCTATCGATTTGCCAATCAGCTCAACTCTCTGGATAGCCTCGATGCCGTTCTCCAGTCCATTGTTGCGTTTGTTGCAGACTTCATGGTAAGCGAACGCGTTTCGATCATGCTTCTGGACGAGAAAGAGGAGTATCTGACCATTGCCCGGGCTGTCGGTCTGGAAGAGGAGATCATTCGCAATACGCGCATCCGAAGGGGGGAGGCGATTGCGGGCAGGGTCCTCGAAACTCGAAAGGCACTGAAAATCAATGATATTTCGAGTGTCAAGCCAGAAGACGAATACTTCTCCCAATACAAGGCCTTTATCAGTTTTCCTTTGATGCAGGCCCCCTTGAGGAGCGAGCTATTCCCCCTGGGTATCATCAATGTGACCAATCGATTCGGTGACCAGCCCTACACAAATCTGGATCTCAGAAATCTTGATTTTATTGCTGACACCGCCTCGGTGGCGATCAACAACCAGATCAAAGGGATCAAACTCCAAGAGAGCTACTTTGCCACTATGAAATCTCTGGCCCTTGCCCTTGACGCCAAGGATCGATACACAGCGGGCCATTCAGAGAGTGTCCAGCGGTATTCTGTATCGATTGCCCGACAGCTAGATCTGGACGAGGAAGAGATAGCCAATATCTGGCGCGCGGGTGCCCTCCATGATATCGGAAAGATCGGAATCCCCGACACCATCATCAATAAGCCTGGTCGGTTGACCCCGGAAGAATTTGAAAAAATCAAAGAGCATCCCGCCATAGGGGAGCAGATGATCCGCCCCATTCCCTTTCTGAATCCGGCAAGGGCGATCATCCGGCATCATCATGAGCGTTTTGATGGCCGTGGCTATCCGGACGGCTCCAAGGGACAGGAAATTGAACTAGGGGCCAGAATCATGGCAGTGGCAGACACTTTTGATGCAATGACCTCAGACCGGCCCTACCGTAAAGCCTTGAGCGTCGAAAAAGCGATGGCCGAGTTGAGTCGGTGTCGAAACTCCCAGTTCGATCCCATGGCGGTAGAGGCTTTTGACGAGGTGATAAGGAGAGGAAACCACGGTGGGAAATAGGCTTTCCAGACTCACGGGCATTCGGATGATGATTGCCATTCAGGTCTTCAGTTTTCTTCTGGTGATCATCACCGGCTTCTTCTCCCTGGAAGTCGGTTCTCTTGAGTTGAACGAGTCTCTCAGGTCGGACCACTTCTATACGTTCAAGGGGTCGCTCCAGAAATTGATCTCCCCCACGCCCACAGGGGGGCGCCCAAAAGCCGCGGAGAATAATCTGCGGGTCGAACAGGTGAAAGCCGCCTTCAACAAAATGCGACTGACCGTGCTAATCTGCGGTTTTGTGGCCTTCTTTTCCGGAATTGTCCTGACTCATGGGATCAAGAATACCCTAAACAAGCTCACCCGCAGCCTCGGTTCAGTGGCCAGAGGCGACTTCAGCGGAAATCTTGAGCTTTACGCGCATGAAGAGATCGACCAGGTCGTCAATGCCTATAACCGCATGATCTCCTCCGTCAGTCGGTACATGTTTGAGACTTCGGTTGGAGCGACATTCACAATAAACAGAGACGGGATTATCACCACCTTCAATCCTATGGCGGAAATCCTTTTCGACCGCGACTACCGGGATGCTGTGGGAAGCCATTTCTCCGAGATTTTCCCGATCACCAAGAAGAACCGTGAACTCATCGATATCATTATGAACGGGATCGAGAAAGGAGAGCCATCCTCCTCAAAAAACGTTTTGGTCTCGACCTCCGAAATGGAAAGAGGAGCCACAAAGGTTACCACATCGATACTGAGCCGTGACACGGAAAAGCTTCTGGAGGTTGTGGTCAATTTCGGGGACCTGGGCAAGGTCAAAGAGGTACAAACCCAGATGGAGCGGATGAATCGTCTGGCATCTCTGGGAGGTCTGGTGGCCGGTCTGGCTCATGAAATCAGAAACCCCCTTGGCTCTCTGAAGGGGTTGACCCAACTTCTCGGTGAAGATCTCCCTGAGGACGATAAGAAGCGGCAATACACGGAGATCATCATCAGAGAAGTCGAGCGGCTCAACAGAGTAATGGAGGAACTTCTCAGCTTTGCCCAGCCAACCGTGGACGAGTTTGAAACGAGGGATGTCAACGAAATCGTTCGTGATGCCCTTCAGTTGGCTCGAGCCACCTTTCATACGAGCCCTGTTCAGGTGGTGGAGCGCTACGATCCCAACCTTCCAGAAGTGATGGTGGAGCCAAACAGACTGATCCAGGCGATTCTCAATATTCTCAACAATGCCTTCGAGGCAACTCCAGACCACGGGCGTATTATCATCGAAACCCGGAGGGGAAAGGATGGAGACGGGGGGACTCGCCCTGAGGAGGTCACAGGCCCACGATCCGTTATCATCGATTTCTTCAATTCCGGTAAGCCTGTCTCCTTTAAGGACGCAAAACGAATGTTTGACCCCTTTTTCACGACAAAAGAGAAAGGCACCGGCCTCGGGTTGGCCATTGCTCAACAGGTGATGGCGGCTCATGGAGGAAGCTTGACAGTGATCAGCCAGCCGGAAACCGATCCCCAGGAGGGGGTAACCTTCCGAATGGAACTTCCCGTCAAAGAATCGATGGGTCGGACCGTCAGCGGAACGCCCCACCCATTTTGAAAATAGGAAGGAAAATGGAGAGGAGTATGGAACCGATAACCCCTCCAATGAACACAATCAAAACAGGTTCAACCAGACTGGTCAGAGCCGCAATGGTCGACTCTATCTGCTGTTCATAAAAGCCGGACACCCGACTCAGCATCTTGTCCAGGGCTCCTGATTCTTCCCCGGTCGATGCCATCTGAATGATCATCTCTGGAAAAATCTCATCTCTCGCCCTCAGAGCCTCTGCAAAACTGCTTCCCCTCTCGATGGCAGTTGAGGAATCCCGGATAGCCCTTTCTAGGAAGGAATTTCCAGCCGTTTCAGCAACCAGATCCAAAGACGCAAGGATGGGGACACCACTATTGATCAGGACCCCAAGGGTCCGTGCAAATTTGACCAGGGCAAACTTGCGCAGGAGAGACCCAAAAAGCGGGATCTTGAGTTTGTACTGATCAAAGGCATATCGACCCGGTCCACTTCGCAGAATCAGCAGCCCGATGATGCCAGCAGCCAAAGCGGCCAGAAAGAAGACCAGGGCATACTCCCGCGTTGTCGAGCTGATGGATAGCAGCATCCGCGTCGGCCCCGGTAATCTTGCGCCCAAGCCGCCATAGATCCTCTGGAAAACGGGCACCACCTGAACCACCAGGAAGACCACCGCGGCAAAGGTGAAGAAGATCAAGAAGGAGGGATACGTCATTGCCCCGACCAGCTTCCGTCTCAAGTCGGCCATCTTTTCGAGATAGTTGGTGAGTTGACTGAGCGTCTGATCCAGCCGTCCGCTGACCTCTCCTGCTCTTACCATGTTGACGAAGAGGCTACTGAAGACCGTTGGATGCCTGGCGAGTGCATCATGGAGCGTACTTCCCTCCTCCACCTCGGTGCTCACCGCGTCGATAACGCCTCTGAATCTCCGATTTTCAATCTCCTTCCTGAAACTCTGGAGACACCGCAGTAGGGGGAGGCCGGCCTCAACCATGGCCGACAGCTGACTGGAGAAAAGGAGAATCTCATCGAGTTTGATTCTCGGCTGGAGGAGACTGATATTGAGGGATGACCTGCTCCGTGAGGGTTTGTCCGTCTTCTCTTCCCGGAGGCTGAGAGCGATCAGGTTGCGCTGATGGAGGATCTCCATCAACTGGTTTTCATCTGCCGCATCCAGGTATCCTCTGACGTCTTCACCGCTCTCATGTTTGGCTCTATATGCATAGATTGGCATATGGCGACCTCACCTGGGGGGTCAGCCCCCGACCTTTCAATCGTCCTCGATGGTGACTCTCATCACCTCTTCGATCGTGGTAACCCCCTCCGTGACCTTTTGAATCCCATTCTGCCTGAGGGTGACCATTCCCAGCTCAATAGCCCTCTGTTTGATCGCTTCGCCATCGGCCCCCTTGAGCACGAGATTTCGAATCGGCTGCTTCATCTCCAGCATCTCACAGATAGCAACGCGACCGAAGTACCCCGTTCCTTTGCACATGGAACACCCTTTTCCCCGATGGAATACGATATCCTCGCCTTCCGTCAGATCCAGGCTTGAGAGCATCACCCGCTTTGGTTTGTAGGCCTCTCTGCAGTGGGGACAGATCCTCCTCACCAGTCTCTGAGCCACGGCCAGATTGAGGGAAGAGGAGGCCAAGAACGGCTCGATACCCATGTTAACCAAGCGTGTTATGGTTCCCGCAGCATCATTGGTGTGGAGCGTACTGAAAACCAGGTGGCCGGTCAGAGCGGACCGGATCCCCATCTCGGCGGTTTCCAGATCTCGGATTTCTCCAATCATGATGATGTCCGGGTCCTGTCGCAGGATGTGTCGGAGACCATTGGCAAAGGTCAAACCGATCTTCGGATTGGCCTGAACCTGGTAGACGCCGTTAATCTGGTATTCCACGGGCTCTTCTACGGTCACGATATTGATCTCTGGAGACTTGATAGCGGAAAGGGCTGAATAGAGGGTGGTCGTCTTCCCACTTCCCGTGGGACCTGTGAGAAGAATCATCCCATGGGGTCTGGCGATGTGTCTCTTGAAGATCTGGAGGTCCCTCTCATCAAACCCGAGTCTATCCAGGTCCAGGGAGAGGGCCCCCTTCTCCAGGAGGCGCATAACCACCTTCTCGCCAAAGATCGTTGGCAGGGTTGAGACCCTCAGGTCCACCTCCCGGTGTCGAATGCTGATGGTAAATCGGCCATCCTGGGGAAGACGTCTCTCAGCGATGTCCATGTCAGCCATGATTTTGATTCGAGAGACAATGGCCATATGGAGTTCCTTGGCCGGAGAGATGATGTCGTGCAGAATCCCGTCGATTCGGTACCGGATATTGAGTCGCTTCTCCTGGGGTTCTACGTGAATATCGCTACCCCGCTCGTTAATTGCATTGGCAATGATGTAGTCCACCAGCCTGACAATCGGAGCCGCTTCGCTCTGCTCTTTCAACCGCTCGAGAGCGATGTCCCGGTCTGCGGTCGAATCCTTTTTGAGCTCCACATGGGTTTCAGAAAGCTCTCCCAGGACATCCTCCAGGCTCTCTTCCCTGCTCCCGCTCGCATAGAATCGCTCGATAAGGACTTTTGCCCCTTCTTTGGAAATGATCGCCGTGTTGATCCGGTGCTGAGTGAGGGCCCTGAGATCGTCAATGGCGATGATGTCAAAGGGGTTGGCCATGGCCACATCGATCACATTGTCGTGGGCAGCCAGGGGAACAACCATGTACTGCCGGGCCACCCGCTCGGGGATCATTCTCATTAGCTCAGGGGCGATGTGGTTTACCGTCTCAGCAGAAACATGATCGATGTTGAGCTGCCATGCCAAGGCTTCAAGGACCGCCTTTTCCGAGGCAAAGCCCATGTCGATCAAAACATCGCCCAGGAGCCCCCCCCGCTCCCTCTGTCGCTGGAGGGCCCTTTCCAGTTGTCGATCCGTAATGACACGATTCTCGACAAGCAGGGTGCCAAGCGACTTGTAGTCCAGGGTGTAGCTCTTGGTCTGTGTGAATTCGCCGCTGTTCGTCAACCCTTCCAATGAAACCCTCTCAACTCGCCTCTGAGGTCACGACATGGGGGGTGATGAAAATCATGGTCTCGTCAAACTCCTTGGCCTCTGTCTTGCTTCGAAACAGGACGCCCACAATCGGTATTTTAGAAAGAAACGGAACCGACTGACGGGCCTTTCTCTCTTCGGTGAAGACCAGGCCTCCAATGACCATGGTTTGTCCATCGCGCACCCTGACCTGAGAGGTGGCATTCCGTTTATTAATGGTGAAGAAGGGCTGGCCCTGAATGACGACATTCTCCCCGATGGTACTCCGCTCGATCTTGACCACCATCACGATGTTTCCGTCCTGAGTGATCTGAGGGGTGATGTTGAGGAGCGTTCCGATGTCCTCCTGGGCCACCTCCACCTGGCCGGTCTCAGGATCAAGCCCTTGAGGCACTGGCACCTGTTGGCCCACCAGGATTTCAGCATTTTCATTCTCTACAACCTGGATACTCGGCTTTGAGACGAGCTTGAGCTTGCCTTTGGCTTCCATTGCCTGAAGCTCAATATCAAGGCTGAGCTTGTCCAAAACGGTCAATCCAATCGTTCCGACCGGTTCAAAATCACCAAGAATCGGAAGATTCACACCCAGATTCTGGGGGGTGCCGAGGAGGCTTCCTGTCGGGTCACCGCGGCGTCCCCCAATGGCCGTCGTCCGGTCACCGGACGTGTTCTCATATAGTCCCCCCCACTGAATCCCCAGGGCGAAGGAGTCAGCGTGGTTGATCTCCACGACTCGGGCTTCGATTCTCACCTGTGCAGGAGGCCTGTCAAGGCGTTTCGCCACGGCCTCGATCTCTTGGAGATTGTCCTCCACGTCGGTCACCAGCAGGGTATTACTCTCTCCCAGAAGCTGAATATTTGCCCCCCGGTCAACCCCTTTCTCCTTCTGGTGGCTGAGCAGAGGCTCGAGGACATCTTTCAGCTCTTTCCCCTTCCCCTTCCTGGCGGAGATGCTGTCGCCGATGTAGTCGAGATCGATTTCCCGGGTTCGGAGCGGTTTGTTGAGTTTCCGGGCCTGCTTCAGCTGTTGTTGAGCGCGGTAGATTTCAAGTTCATCCTGCAGTCCCGATCTTATGGCCGTCAGTTCATCAACTCGGATGACGTTATCCTCGATAACATAGCCCAGGCCGCTGCTTTTGAGGATCGCGTTAAAACCCGCCCTGAGAGTTGTTTTTTCGATTTGATAGGACATCCGTCCTTCTACCCCTTTTCCGATCACGATATTTAGGTCGTATTCCTCGGCAATCACCCGCAAGACATCCCGAATATCCGCGTCTCTGACCCTGATGGAGAGCGGCTTTTCGCTGGACAGGAGATCCGCTGCCCTCGCCGGCCCATAGGGCATGAAAATGGCGAAAACCAGGGCCACAGACAAAAGGGCGCGAGTGACGGTCAAATGCCTCATCATTTACCCTCCCGTTTTTTCAGAGGGGTTGAATCTTCCAGGTATAGAGGATACCTCTTGGCTCCCTCTGCAATGATCACATGGTCATCTTCAATCTGCTCGAGTCTTTGTCTGTGGATCACTTCCCCCAGCCTCAGGGGCTTGTCATTGATGATGGCGACTCTGCGTCCTCCAACCTCCAAGATGCCCTTTAAAACCAGTTTTGGCCGGTTGCGCTTCCGCCTGGCCACGTTGATTTTCTTCGGTTTTTCAACCACGGGCACAACTTGGACCTCTTTTTTCGGCGAGAAGGGATCTCGATCCAGAGCAATCAGATCCCTATTCATGGCTGGGAGAATCACCTTTTCAGAGGATTCTCCCGTCCCAACAACCCCGTCGTCTTTCAATTCAAAAATACTCAAAGTGAACTGGAGACGATGCATCGCGGGGTCCTTCTTGTCCGTCTCGATCCGGAGCCCGTTGAGACTCAAACGCAATCCATTCTCCATTCGGTGAACGAAACTGACCAGCGCAGGGTAGGCGGCCTTCGTCTCAATGAGAAAGGGGTAGAGTCGATATTCTGAAGTGTCCTCTTCTTCGAGAGGTTTCACCGCCACGAATTGGATATCCATCTGGTTGCCCATTCTATTGATCTGCTCCAGAAGGTCTGGGATACCCTTTTGGGGAGAGAGGTTACGTTTCTTGAAGAAATTGATGTCCATGGGCATCGCGTCTTTGAGTCCGGTTCCGATTGCTTTCTGCCCCCCTGCGGGGAAAGCCCCTTCAACCTGAGCCTCCAGAAAAGCTCGAATCTTCGCAACTCGCCCGGCCTGTCTATTAATCGGGCGGTAGACGGTCATCAACAAGAACACCCCCGGGAGAATGACAATTGTCGCCAGGATGGCGACCATATTGCGAAAGGACAATGCCATAGCTATCCCTTCTTGGGCTCCTCCCGGAACCGCCCGCTCAGTTCAAACTCCATGAATTCCCGATCCCGCCTTCTTACCCGCTGGGTGTAGACCAGGGCAATGGGTTCAAAATCCCGGTTAAAGGCCCGAGATTCGTTGAGGTTCATGATGAGGCGAGCGATGTGATCGAGAGAGTCCTTTCCTGGATCTCTTAGGGTTTCCCCTTTGATGAGCAAGACGGTTTCTTTCACCTTCTTTAGCGGTCTCTTTCGGTCTGGGGTCTTCTCAACCGTCCCTAGGCTTAAATGGGTCAAATGGATGTCGTCGGGAATCAGTCGACTCAGTTCCACAAGCTTGTCCTTCCAGAGGATTCGCTGACCTTCTAATCGGACAAGGACCGCCTCTATTCCCGATTTCTGGCTTTGGCCCTCCTTAAGATCATTGAGGACCTGACGCAGGGTCATTATCTGCTTCTGGTCCCCTCTCATCCTCCGCTTGAGTGTCGTGACCTTTCCCAAATACAGATACGTATAGCCCAGGACAATCAGCGCGATCATCCCCACAAAAATGAATAGAGGCAGACGGCTAGGAGAAGGCTCTTTCGGAAGGGCATTTGCGGTTTTGATGGCCTTGGCCCTTCTGCTGGGTTTGTAAATGTTAATCTGGAACTTCACTTGTGCTCCCTCAAGGCAAGGCCTACGGCCAATGCAAACTGACTGGCAGGACCGGGAAGAGAGACGTTCCGGGATTCGATCCGTTTGAAAGGATCAAGGACCCTTACAGGGAGTCCAAGGTCTTCCTCCAGGTACTCGGCAAATCCTTCTATCTGGGCACTTCCGCCAGTCAATACGATCTGGCTAAAGCCTTTGGTTCTTGTCTGATTCTCATAGTAGGTCAAGGACCTTCGAACCTCCTTGAGCAGCGCATCAAGGGAGGGTCTGATGATTTCGACCAGGCTCCCGGAGGCTCCTCCACCCTTTGGAGAGGGCATCTCCCCCCGCTTGTATCGTTCGGCTTCATCATAGGGCAGGACGAGATTCCGCTGAATATCACGGGTGAAATCATTTCCTGAGATCATGAGGTTTCGGACAAAATACTGGCCAGTCTCGCTGTAAATGCAGAGGGTTGTGTTACGACCCCCTACGTCGAGGACACTGATGCATTCATCCTCTCCAACTTCCTCATTGAAAAGGAAGGCATTCATCACTGCCAGGGGATTGACGTCCACCAGAACCGGAGTGATGTTGGCCTGGTGAAGCATTTCAATATGCTCCTGAACATGTCCTTTGATCACAGCCACGAGGATCAAGCGGATTTTCCGGGAAGATCGGTCGAACCCAAGAACCTGATAGTCTATCTGTACTTCTTTGATATCAAAGGGAATGTAGTTTCTGGCCCACAGATTGATAGAAGAGGACATCTCCTTGGCTGACATCTTCGGGAGTTCGACCTGTCGGATCGCCGTGGCAACGCCACCCACTGAGGTGACAATTTTGGCTCTATGAGAGGCAATGCTCTCCCTGATTCTCTTGATAGCGCCGATTTTGGCACTGGTGCCGTTCTCACCCTCTAGGCTGTGGTTCACCGGGGAAATCTCAACCGCTTCGGCCTGAAGGAGTTGAACCCGATTGAATCCTCTCTTTTCAAGGTGGACGCACTTGATGGTGTGAGATCCCACGTCTAGGCCGACGGTCCTTTTGGAGAACAGGGAAAAAGGCATACCCCTCTTGCCCTGTTTTTCGAAATGAAGGGCCGACTCAGGCGAGAGAGATGTCTTCTCATTCGCAATGGGAGCCGTCACATCAAGGGTCCTTCTCTCCCCTCGCATGACCTCAAGGAGTTGGTTCGTTGCGGCAATATCCCGTTTCTTTTGCTCATCTGTCAAATCTGGCCACCCCCCGTCTGAGAAGCCAATCGCACCACGGTTGCGTCGACCTTCTCATTCCCTCGGATCATCATGGTCAACAGAGCGTGATGGCACAGGGTTATGATTTTTCGGGGATATCCCATGGAGTTCATGAAGACAGCCATGTGACCGTCGTCCGTGAAGAGGGAAGCCCCATGATTCAACCCTGCCACTTTCAGGCGATACTCTATCAGTTTTCGTGTCTGAACCTCGTCGAGGGGGAAAAACTTCTGCGTCATGTTAACCCGATCCGTAAAGCTTTCCAGTTCCTTGATCCGCTCCAGGAATTCCATCTGAGCGAAAAGAATCACCTGGAGAAGCTTGTATTCGTTGGTTTCATAGTTAAGAAGACTTCTCAACAGCTCGATGTGAGATCGGGAAAGCTTCTGTCCCTCATCGATGATCAGGACAATGGTTCTGGCCTCCTCCACCCCCATCCGGAACAGATACTGCTGAATCACCTCTCGATACTCGAACGTGCACCGTCTCGGCGGATCGATTTCAAACAGAGAAACCAGATTGTTGAAGAACTGAAAATCCGAACTGAACCCCGGGTCCAGAATATAGTGAAATCGATAGTAATCCGACTCTTGCTGGAACCTTTGCAGCAAAACGCGACTGAGCGTGGTCTTCCCCGTTCCCACCTCTCCCAGAATGAGGTTGAGCCCTCTTCTCAGACGAATGGAGATTTCCAGCTTCTGAAGGCAAGCCCCGTACTCATCTGAGAGATAGAAAAACCTTGGATCAGGGCTGTTGGAAAAGGGTTCCCTGTTTAGACCTAGAAGTCTGAAATATTCCATAAGCCTTTGATGAGACAACCGAGTCGCCCAGGAGAATGGGGATACACAGTTGGCGCCTCGGAAGCCAAGAGAGGTTCCCGCAAATTCATGCGATGCGTTCGGCGAGAGCGTGCTAAGGAATTATATCTAAGAACCACTCCCGACTCCAGAACACCCGCGCATCCCAGAGCGTTTGCAAATGAATCCGGATTAGAATTTGCAAGAAAAGTGCCAATTGCCTGAAGCTGCGCCGGGAAACCCGAGTCAAAAACCTGACCGATTCTCATTCAGTTTTGGCACGATCCTGGTCTGATTTCGTCCATCCAGGGTCCAAATCACCGGGGGAAAACCGTCCATCAGAAACATGCCACCCCTGGGAGGTCTCTTGGAAAGACATCCCCTGAAGGCCCTTTCAGGGTGCACCCGGCAGACATGGATCTCTGGATCGTTTCAAGCCATCGAAAAACACAACCCTCAAGCCTCACATGAAACGACTATATATAACGATTGTTCTGCGCTGTCAACGCTAGGATTCAAAGGGAGTCTCGAGACATCAGAGGCCGACCTCAAACAAAACTGCCTTTGACCCTCAGGACTTCCACAGATTACAAGGATATTGATTTTACCCTCCAAAGATGCTAAGTAGTTCACACCAAAAAAGGTCCTCGAATTGGACATTACCGAGTTTTTCAGGCGCTCCGTCCTGACTCGGTCCCGTTGGGGGCTACGCTCCGGAGTGGGAGTCAAGATCGCCGTCCATTGTGGAAAGAGGACATTCTTCAAAAATGACTCGGCAAGAACAATTCGGGAAAAGCGTGACGGGAATCATTCTTGCCGGCGGAAAAAGTCGGAGAATGGGACGGGACAAATTGTTTCTCCAAACGGGAGGCGTGCCTCTTTTCGAGCGGGTCTATGGGGTTTTGAATCGAATCTTCACCGACATCATCGTGGTGGCCAACAATCCCAAGTGGTTTCATTCCTATGGTGTCCGGGTTGTTACCGATGTGATTCCCGGTAAGGGAGCTATCGGAGGACTTCACACAGGCCTCAAATACGCATCGAGCCACCATAGCTTCTGTTTTGCCGCCGACATGCCATTCCTGAACCCCCGACTGATTCGCTACATGATTGGAAAGAGAAACGAGGGGGATGTGATCATCCCCAGAACATCTGACGGCCTTCAGCCCCTTCACGCCATATACTCCAAAGCATGCCTCCTCCCCATCGAGAATCTCATCACCAAGGGAAACTTAAAGATCGTTGATTTTTTCAGGGAGATTACCGTAGTATATATCTCTGAAAGGGAGGTTCTCACTTATGATCCCAGGTTGATCTCTTTGATGAACATCAACACGAGGGAAGACCTCCGGCACGCAGAAAATGTGCTCACCCACGGTATTTGAAGGGATTCTCGGTGATGTTGATCAGACGAGCCCGCGCAATTTCAGCTTTGATCGTTATGTGGGGATCCCTCCTCGGTCTAGAGGGTCTCTCCCCAGGTGAGACGCCATCTGAACGTCAGATGTTGGCGGTCGGTGTGGGAGCTTATCGAGACAAACTCTACCCTCTTGCCGAAACCCAACTGCTCGAGTTCCTTGAGAGATACCCTCAGAGCCAATTCAGACTGGACATGACCTATCTCTTGGGAAGAATCTATTTTCTCCAGGGCAAGTTCCGCAAAGCCCGTGACACTTTTCTCAGCCTAATCAACGATGGGAAGGTCAATCTCGTCAATCAGAAGAACGGTCTATTCTGGCTGGCTGAGTCATGTGCCCAACTCGATCGATGGGAAGAAGCCAAGGCCTATTACCTGGAGTTCCTGGGGAAAACCTCCGAAAGCCCCTTTCTGGAAAAGACCCTCTTTGTTCTCGGTCTCCTCTCCTTTAGAGAGAAGGCGTTGACAGAGGCAGAAGCCTATTTCAGCAGAGCCGTCATGGCCTATCCAAACGGAGAGTATACGTCTCAGGTCCAGTACTATCGCGGTCTGGTTTATGGCCGGTGGGGAAACTACCATCGGGCGGTCCAGCTGTTAAGGGAAGCGATTTCGGCTTCTCCACGTCTACCCGCTTCCCTGCGCAAGGACGCCCTCTTCCAACTTGCCGAGAATCGGCTCAAACTGGGCCAGTTCCGATTGGCTCTCCCCTATTACCTGGAGTTCTACAGAACCTATCCCCAGGACTCTCGCGCTCCTTTTGCCCTCTACGGTGCCGGATGGTGTCAGTTAAACACGGGCCAGGCGGGAGCGGCCCTCGAGTCCTTTCAAAAACTGATCAGAGACTTCCCCAAATCAGATCCCAGCTCTCATGCCCTTTACAGAGTAGGTGAAATTCGTCTCGAACAGGGGAATTACGAACAGGCGAAACGGGCGTTCGATGAGGTAGCAAAAGAATCTGCCGACACCGAACTTCTCGTTCCAGCCCTGATCAACCTCGGCTGGTGCTACCTCAATCTCGGGGATTTTGATGAGATGACTCGCGTGGCTCATCGTTTGCTGAAACTGCCGTCTGGTCAGGTGAGTAAGACGCTGCCCCAGTTACTTCTGGGGGAAGCCCACTTTCAGAGGGGGCAATACAAGGATGCCCTCCCCTACTTTTTCAATCTCCTCAACACCCCGTCTCAAAGGGAAAACGCGCTGTACAAAATCTCTCGATGTTATTTTTACGAGGGGAAGTACAAGGACGCTATCATCAATGTTGAAATTCTTTCTCTGGAATATCCTGACTCGGAGCACCTCCAGGAGTGCCTCTATCTGGGGGGACAGGCTGCATATCGTTTGGGAGATATCGAAAAAGCGATTGACAGTTTCTCCGGAATCCTCAAAAGACAGCAGCAGGATTCCTGGACAGTTGCGGCTCTCCATGAGTTGGGAAAAGTCTACTACGAACGAAAGGACTTGAAGAAGGCCAAGAGCCTTTTTGCGAGGATTGTCCATGAGGTACCCGATGCACCGACGGCCATTTCAGCCTCTTACTACCTTGGGATCATCCATTATAAAGAGAAGGATACCGCAAAGGCTCTTGAGTACCTCAAGGCTGCCCTCACGTCAAGCAATGGAGCAATCCAAGCCGAGGCTCATTATCGAATGGGAAAGATCTATCTCCACAAGAGAGCCTACTTCCTATCCCTCCATCATTTCCAAACCATCGTGGATATCTTGGCCGATCAAAGGGGTTGGGTAGAGTTGGCCCTTTTCGAGATCGGAAACATTCGACTGGCTCAAGGTGAATCTACCAAAGCCGAGAAGGCTTTTCAAAAGGTTCTCGAGGTCTCGAAAGATGGAGATTTGAGAGAGTTATCTGAGAAGATGATGGCCTCAATGAAGGATTGAAGCCCCAACCCTGACGACGGAATCATCCTGGACCTGGAGCGCGGATGTAAACCTTCCTGCGTCGACCGCAACAGGGGAGGGGCTGATTGGTTCAAGGGTGTGGCCTTGAATTCACCCAACAGATGAGCGAATATCTGAAAAGACAGGATACAGACCGTACTGCGGAAATCGTGGTGCCCTCAGGAGTGACCAAAAGATGGAGGGTAAGGCCTCCAGATCCCCAGCTCTCAAGAAACCTGACTGACCATCTGGCACTCTCCCCCTTGGCTGCCAAGATCCTCTCCTGCCGAGGCATCAAAACGCCTGAAGAGGGGGAGCGCTTTATCAAACCCTCTCTCTCCCATCTCCACTCTCCATTCCTGATGAGGGACATGGAACGTGCCGTGGATCGGGTAATCAAGGCCCTGGACAATCGGGAAAGGGTCCAAATCTATGGCGACTACGACGTGGATGGAATCACGTCGACAGCCATTCTCGTGGCTTTCTTCCGTGAATTGGGGATGAGGCCACACTACTATATACCCCACCGGATCAGAGAGGGCCATGGACTCAACATGGATACGGTCAAACGCTTCAGTGCAGAGGGGGTCAACCTTTTAATCACGACAGACTGCGGCGTGTCCAATTACCGTGAAATCGAGGAAGCCGCCAGGCTTGGTATCGATACCATCGTGGTTGATCATCACGAGACCCCGGATCAACTCCCCCCTGCCTGGGCCGTTCTCAATCCGAAGCGAAGAGACTGTCCTTTTCCCTTTGACAGGCTGGCTGGTGTTGGGGTGGCTTTCCAACTCCTCATTGCCCTGCGGGCAAAGCTTCGGCAAAGGGGATTCTGGCATGGTGGAGATCCACCGAACCTCAGGAGATACCTTGATCTTGTTTCTCTGGGGACGATCTCCGATGTGGTTCCCCTCGTGGACGAAAACAGAATCTTGACCAAATTTGGCCTTGAGGAACTTAGAGAGACAAAGCGCGAGGGGATCAAGGCTCTCAAAGAGTCTTCAGGCCTAGATGGGAGGGCCATCAACACGGGCCATGTTGCATTCCAGCTTTCTCCCCGTTTGAACGCCTGTGGCCGGCTCGCTCATGCGGGCATGGCGGTGGAACTTCTCCTCACCGACTGTGTGGATGAGGCCAGGAGAATCGCTTCAGAGTTGGAGCAATTGAATGATCGACGTCAGGGGATGGGAGATCAGATCCTCGGTGAGATTCTCGAGGAGATTGAGCGACATCCGGAACATCTTGACCGTCCTTGCCTCTTCTTCTTATCTCCCCGCTGGCACCCCGGAGTCATCGGAATTGTCGCCTCACGAATCGTAGAGCGTTTCTGGAAACCCTCTGTTCTGGTATCTGTCAATGAAGAAAACCTTGGAAGAGGTTCAGCCCGAGGCATCGATGGCGTGGATCTTTACCACACCCTCAAGCGGTGTGGGGAGTTATTGATAGGTTTCGGTGGCCATCAAAGGGCGGCAGGTTTTACGATCAGTTCGGAATTGATTGAAGCGCTTCGGAACCGCTTTGAAGAGGCCCTATCCCAGGAGGGATTCGATGAGGTCGAGGAACCCATTCTGTTAATTGATGCAGAGGTGACCCTGGCAGAAATTGATCGCCGTCTCCTGGATGACCTCACGCTTTTTGAACCCCACGGCACGGGTAATCCTCGGCCTCTTTTCCTCTCGCGGAATGTGGCCGTTTGCGACAGAAGAATCGTGGGGAACGACAGTCTCAAGCTAAGAATCAAGGACGAGCAGGTATTCGAAGCGATTGGATTCCAAATGGGAGATCGACTTTCCCTGACGTCCGGGCCAATTGACCTGGTTTTCACTCCTCAATTAAACCCGTGGATGGGCTCCCACCGGATTGAATTGGAGATGAAGGACCTGATCCCCCATGGGTGAGACCTGAAAGGGGGAGATCCCGCGATGATACCCGGACTGGAGAGTCATCCCGAGGGGCCATTCCTGCGGTGAGTGAACGAAAAATCTACCCGAATGGCAAAGCGTCCCTCTAGCATAAATGGCACGCTCAGGTGGCTGGAACCTGCTCCATCTCGGCGATGTATTTGGCGATCCCGTCCTTTATTCCATTTGCGAGTTCTTCCAAGTATCGATCATCTCTCAGCCGTTGCTCTTCTGTCCGGTTACTGATAAAGGAAACCTCAACGAGAATGCAGGGCATGTTGGCTCCGATCAAAACATAGAACGGCGCTTCCTTCACGCCCAGATCGTGGACCCGGGAGTATCTTCGGCTGAGGCGTCCGTGCATGGATTGTTGGACGTGTTCGGCCAATCGGCGAGATTCGTTGATCTTCGTCGTCCGCATGAGATCGTATAATATGTACTGAAGGTCACTCAGCTTCTTTGTTGAGACCGCATTCTCTCGGGCGGCAAGTTCCATGGATTCCTCATCCGTTGCAAAATTGAGGACATAGGTCTCTATCCCCCGGGTTCGCCGCTCCCGTGTCGCGTTCGTATGGATAGAGACGAAAAGATCCCCCTTCTGGGTGTTGGCAATAGCTGTTCTCTCATCTAGGGGAAGAAAAACGTCCTTTCTTCGGGTGAGAATCGTTTCAAGCCCCAGTTCCCCCTTGAGCTTCGTTTCCAGTTTTTTGGCGATCTTCAGGACGACCCCCTTCTCTTGAAGACCCCTTGGACCAATGGCACCCGGATCCTTCCCCCCATGTCCCGGATCGATGATGATTCGCCTGATCCCAAGGCCGAGTTGCTGAAGGAGAGACGGCTTGCTGGGAAAACGACCGTTTCTCTCCCGGCTTTCGATCTTCTGCCCATTTCCATGGACATCGATGATGATTCGAAAGGGATCCTTTAAGGGGAATGTATTGTAACTGCTGAGGGACTCCATATCGAGAACGACCCGGACCATGTTCCGTGAGTGCTGAGCGGCGCGCGCCATGGTCAGCAGCCCGTCCCGGATAGGTATGGGATGGCTCAGTTCAGGGCCGATCCGGGCGGACTGAATGTCGACATAGATACGTGGAGGTTTCCCCCTATTCGGATCCTTTCTGAGAAAATGGTCCTGGAATGAGGTTTCCCCGGCCAGATCGACCACCACTCGAGTGTACTCCGCATTGGACCAATGCCGGATTCCGGTGACTTGGATCAACCGCTTCTCCTTGGGTCGATAGCGCTTCAGGTCAGCCAGCCGTCTTCGGGCCTCGCTAACCATATCCCCATGGGGAAACCGCTCTTCCACTTTGAAAAAACTCAGATAGGCCAACTCATGGTTCTTCTTCTTGAGGTGAATCTCTCCAATTCTGAACTGTGCGTCATCGGCGTAACGACTCGAGGGATAGAAGGTGGTCAATCGCTGGTAGGCAGAGAGGGCCAAATCCAGATCAGCTTGTCGGCCCGAGCGACGATTGAGATTCTCATAGAGACTTCCCATTGTGAAAAGGGCATCGTCAGCCCGTTCACTCTCAGGAAAGGTTCCAACGACGTGCTCAAACTGGCGAATGCACTTGAGCCAGTTGGACCGGTACCTCTGCTTCTTCTGCGACCTCTGAAGGGCATAATACTCGGTCCGGGCCTTCTGATAGAGCGCTTCTGCCCCACGGTGAGAAGAAGCCGGGGACTGGAGAGGCAAAAACCCTGTGATGAGCACGATGGGGATAAGCCCCGTGAGGAACCGACTGAGCCTCATTAGATACCTCATGCAAAACCACAGCCTTCGGCTGTCGGTTTTTCAGCTTTCTGACGAATGATGGCCTCTTCTGATTGCCTTTGCTGATGTCTGATCCCCGACCCCTGGTCTCCATGCGCAAAGGCCGAGCCAGACAATGTTATCAGACTCGGCCTTACTCTACCAGATAGAGCCCTATGTTGACAAGTCACCCCGCGGTTTACGCCGTTTCCTGGACAATCCTCGGGGATATGAAGATCAATAGGTCCCTCCTGTCATCAGACTTTGATGTTCTCTTGAAAAGCCAACCCAGAATCGGAACCTTGCCGAGCAGGGGGACACGCTCAACGCCGTCGGCTTTTTCGATGCTGTAAAGCCCAGCAATGACCACCACATCGCCGTCCTTGACCAAGACCTCGGTGATCGCCTCTTTCTTGTCAATGGCGGGAACCCCCTGGACCGTAATCGAATCATCGGGCGTGTCCTTGGCCGCCTTGATATTCATCTTGACATGGCCATCGGCCGTCACATGGGGGGTCACGGTCAGGTTGATGTTCGCCTCCACGAATTCTGTTGTCGCTGTTCCCTCAGCGGTCAGCTTCAGGTAGGGAATTCTCAGGCCCTGCTCGATATGAGCCTCGGTGTTGTCCAGGGTGGTAATTCTCGGTGCCGAAATGATTTTCCCCTCTCCGGCAGTTTCCAGGGCACTCAGCTCCACATCCAGATTGGTGATGTCTCCGAGGTTGGCCAGGTTGAAAGTGATGGCACTTGTGGCCGCGTCCACAGGGAAATTCGCGACGGTGTCGACACCAATTCCTCCCTGGATTCCTATGGTACCTGTTTCACCCCCAATGTTCTGTGGGGGTAAGGTCCCTCCCCACTTGATCCCGAGTTCTCGTGAAAAATTGGTGGCCGCCTCAACAATCCTTGCCTCGATGATGACTTGAGGCGTCTTGGTATCGAGAGATGCAACAAGGTCCCTGGCCTCGGCAACGCTTGTGGGGATGTCTTTGATGACCAACGTGTTCGTCCGGGTGTCAACCGACAGGGCTCCCCGCTCCGAAAGGATGTTCTTGACCTGGGGCTGGAGTTCCTGGGCGAGAGAGTAGTTTACGGGAATCAATTCAGTAACGAGATCTTCCAGTCTTTCTTTAGCTCTCTTGGAGGTCAGATGCTGTTCCTCTTCCTTCTTGAGGGCTTCAGCCGGGGCCACACGAATCACGTTCCCCATGCGCATCTTGCCCAGATTATTGGAGAAGAGAATGATGTCCAAGGCCTGGTCCCAGGGGACATCGACGAGTCGGATCGTCACCTTGCCTTTGACGTCCTCCCCGGCCACGATGTTCAGTTGGCTCACCTCCGCGATCAGGCGGAGGATGTTCTTGATGTCCGCATCCTTGAAATCAAGGGAAAGGTGCCTCCCCGTATACCTCTTCCCCGGTGTTAGGGCGATTTCATAGATAGGTTGATCCTCGGGTGCCACCACGACGGCTCTATTCTCTGCTCCTACAACCGGTGTTGAACCCTTCGTCTCTGTCTCAACTTTTTGGACCCCTTCTTTGGGGGCTTGAGCAACCTGAGTCAGAGGCGATTCCTGGGCACGCTCAGGAGGGAGGCCACCTTCCTTAGGGTTCACGTCGTTGGGGTTCGCGTCCTTTGGATTCATCGCCTCATCAGCCCCGGCTTGGGGGCTTGGGGACGCATCGGGGCTCTTCTCTTCGGCACTTGCCTCGACGATCTCCGCCTGGGCAACTACCCCTTTGTCTGGGTTTGCAGGCTGAGAAATCGCCTCAGCAGTGGCCCGATCCCTTGCTGACGTGCGCCCCTTCCAGGGCATTTGAAAGTCCACGAAGATCCTCTTGCCCTCCTGAAGGGTCTCAAAGTCCACCGCCTCCCTGAGGTGAATGACGACTCTAACGTCTCTTGAGGTTCCCGATTTCACACCGTAGAGGCGGATGTACTCAACAGCACTCTCAAAGGCCCGGGTGTCAATACCCCGCTCTAAGTGTTTTGGGGCGCTCGTCTTTTTCAAATCAATGACAACATCCCGGGGGGAAACCTTGAAGACCTCGTACTCGACTTTCACCGAACTGGACAGGACCACGCGAGACCTGTCATCGATCTGCTTAAAATCCACACCGGCAAGCACGCCTGTCACCGCTTCTTTTAGGATCTTGACATTCCCCAATGCCACCAGCAGTTCATTCTGAAAGCGATCGATTCGATAGGGAGGAACCCTAGTCCCGGGTATGTCGAGAACCAATCGAGTCTTTTTCGCATGGGTGCCGATGCGTATCCGCCTCAGGTCACGGGTTCCTGCTTCGACTGCGCGTTTGGGGAATTGGTTTGCCAAATCCCACAAATCGATAACGAGGCGGGGGGGAGAGGTGAGGGTGAAGGCATTGTAATCTCCGATTATCCCATCGGCCGTAACGGTCACCTCAGTGACGTCGCCCCGCTTTGTCGCCGAGACCTGCTTCAGGGCCTTGGCAGACCCCATTGTGATGAGGGTCTCTATCTCCTTCGCCACAGCTGGCCTTTCAACCACAAAAGGCCTAGCCTCCACGGCGCTTTCGATATCAACGTAGAGCCTGTTGGCCTCCTGGGTGATGGTATAGTCGACACGATCCGCCAGACCGATGTCGATCCTTCCCCTGCCTTCATCTCTGATCGCGACGATTTCAGTCACTGTTCCATTGTTTACAGAAATGGGGGTATCCACATCAAGGGAAGCATCTGAGATTTCAACAGAGATCCTCAAGGGATCTTCCCGCACCTCTAACAACTCATAGACAAATTCCCTTGAACCCTCAATGGTGACTCGGGTGTAGCCTCTCTCCTCCGCATAACTAATCGCCTGAATGGCGACTGGCTCCCCGGAGACCAGAGGAAGCGTGGGCTCTTCCGGTCCTCTCCTGGCGCCACATCCTAGCACGAATGTCAAACCGGCTGCCCACAAAAAGGCTAGGGTCAATGGGATAAAGCGATTCCGCGCCCAATGTTTCATTTTTTCCCTCCTTCCTCCGGCATCTTCATCACGACCTCTCTCGTTCTGGTCTGTTTTCCGTAAACGCTCAAAGGCTCTTCAATGATCACCCGGTTCAGGTGTATGGTTTTAACCTTACCGCCCCGTTTGCCGATGAGGGTCCCCTTCTTGACGGTGAACCCTTTGC
Source organism: uncultured Thermodesulfobacteriota bacterium (assembly GCA_964348185.1). GTDB lineage: Bacteria > Desulfobacterota > BSN033 > WVXP01 > WVXP01 > CAYGBW01. Next base: position 25,629 of record CAYGBW010000039.1, read on the forward strand.
CCGCGGAATCCTCAACCATGGCACGGCTACCATCGCCTCCCAACCATATGATCGCGGTCAATTTGAGCTGGCTGAGGTCGTATTCCTGAAGAGGCGTCTTCGGAACCCCCGACGAAGGCTTCCCCGGTGAACCGATTTGAATGAAGGGTTTGAAAGGATCGACCAGCCCCTGAGGATTGTAGGAGAACACCGGCTCCTTCTTGGGGGTGACGACCTTCTGGGAAGGGGGAGCCTTGGGCGCCTTCCTCTGTGTACTCCTCTTCGTCGGCATAGGAGGAGGCGCCGCGGCTTTTTCACACCCAGGGAAAACAACGGCGATCCCTCCCAGGAGAATCAAAATCGCCATGCGCCTTCTCATTCGACACCAGTTTTTCATAACCGTATCTCTCCCCATTCTTTTTGCTTGGCCCTTTCTACTTTTTCTTTTTCGGCTGTGATGCCTCTTCCAAGAAGCGGAAGGTTGTGGCCACACACTGGGTCTGCAGTATGGTCTGGACTCCCGATCCTTTACTGGGAGCCATCTTGAAGTTTTCCACGTTGATGATCCGGGGGAGCTTGCTGACGCGATCGAAGAACAGTCCCGTCTCGTGATAGGATCCGATGAATACCAGCTGGAGGGGCACCTCAGCATAGAACTTTTGGGGCCGCTCCTTGGCTGGCCGAAATCTGAGGAACTCCAGATTCGACTCCTTTCCCAGTTTCGAGATGTTTTCCAGAAGCTCTGGAATCTCACGCTCGTTCGGAAGCTGGGCGACCGCCTTTTTGAGTTGGTTTTCCAGTTTGGCGACCTCTCTGTTGAACGTGGGGAGATTCTTCGCCACTGCACGGCTTTCGTTCAGTTTCCTGACCAACTCGTCTCTTTGACTACTGAGGCGTCTGATTTCCTCTCTCTGGGGGAGATAGGCCAGATAACCATAAAGGACAACAACGACGAAGGCCAGGCCAAGTAGAATGAGCACCTTCTTTGCCGGGGGAAGCTTCACAATCGTGTCCATTGAAATAGCCATAGTCCCCTCCCCTTACACCCGGATCGTACAGATCAAGGTGAATTTTTTGAGGTTCATCTTCTCGACGGTTACCCGTTCGGTGACCACCAGCTGCACAGCAGAAAACAGTTTGGATTTCTGCAGCCTTTTCATGAAGTTGGCAATCGTCTCGTCGTCCAAGGCTACCCCTTCGAGCGTCACTTTCTCATTGTTCTTGTTCAGAGATCTGAGCCACATTTTCTGAGGCATTCTGGAAGCCATGAAACTCATGATTTCAATCGGCCGGGTTCGGTTCGTGTTGAGCGTCTCGATAATCTTCAGCTTCTCTTGAAGGATCTTCTTCTTGGCCTTGGCTTCGTTGATTCTTCGTTTTATGATCTCCAGCTCCTTCAGCTCAGCCTCAGATTTCCTGATCTCAGTGATAAGCCCGTCTCGCTCTCTGCCGGAGACCCATTGAACAAGGCCAATGCCCGCCAGAAGCAGGACCATGAAGGCAACGAAGATTGTTGCCTCTTTTCGGATCGATTCCTTTTTCCGTTCCTCTCTCCCAACCAATAAATTGATCTTGATCATCTGTCTCCTACCCTCCTCAAGGCTAGACCGACCCCTACTGCCATCATGGGGCTGATATCATTGATATAATCCAGGTTCAGACCCCTCCTGGTGATTTCAATACTCTGGAAGGGGTCAACCACCTCTAAAGGGACACCGATTTGGGACCCAATGACTTTGGTCAATCCCTCGATCTTGGAGCAACCGCCACTGATGAAGAGTTTGTCGAGATTCTGACTCGAGGTCTTCTGGAAGTAATCGATTGACTGGACAATCTCGGACGCGAAGTCCTCGGAGGCCACCTTCAGCATGCTATCGATGGCTTTCTGCTTGCTTTCGTCGATCTTGCTGCCCACTTTCAAGGCCTCCGCTTCCTCATAATCGACGTGGAGATGTTTCTGGATTTCTTCGGTTATGGTACTCCCCCCTTTGAACACGTCCCGGGTGAACGCGGAAATGCCGTCCCTCATGATGTTTATGTTCATCACGTTGGCACCAATGTTGACCAGAGCGACAACCTCCCCCCGTTTCATGGGGTAGTTGGCCTGATACATATTCTCCAGGGCAAAGGCATCGATATCGACGATCACAGGATTCAATCCCGCCTCCAGAAGGACCGATAGATAATCGTTGATGATGTCCTTTTTGGCAGCTACCAAAACAACGTCCATCAGCTCGTCATTCTCCTCGTTGGGTCCTAGAATCTGGAAGTCGATGTTGACGTCACTTGCATCAAAGGGGATGTACCTCTCTGCCTCCCACTGGATCGATTCTGCCAGTTCATCCTCTGTTATCATCGGTAGGCTGATCTTTTTGACGATTACTGAATGACCGGAAACCGAAGTCACGACTTCCCTGACCTTGATTTTGAAGCTCTTGATCAACTCCCGGATCGTGTCAACAACCACCACCGAATCCATGAGGGAGCCATCCACAATAGCCTCTGGTGGGATGGAGGCCATGGCGCAATTGATCAGCTTGTAGCCCCTCTTGCTTTCGGCAAGTTCAACAACCTTAATGGAACTCGATCCAATATCCAGGCCAATCACATCCTTTTTCTTCCCCAGTGCCATGTCTTTTCCCCTTTTAAACGATAGCGTATTTTTTGAGTTTTTCTCTCAGAGTGGACCTCGAAATCCCCAGACTCTTGGCCGCTCTCGATTTGTTTCCATCGACCATCGAAAGGACCTCGGAAATGTGTCTTTTTTCCATCGCTTCTAGAGAATACTCATTCGGGCTCAGAGATACGGATTGTGAGGAACTCCGGTGCTCTCTCAGTTCAATGGGAAGATTTTCTGGAGAAATCACCTCTGTGGTAGACAAGATCATTGCTCTTTCCAGAACATTCTTGAGTTCTCGAATGTTCCCAGGCCAGAGATAGTTCAACAGAAGGTCTTTCGCCTCAGGCGAGATTCCTTTAATGTTCTTTCCCAGTTCTGTGTTACCCTCCTCGATGAAGAGGTTTGCAAGGAGAAGAATATCTTCCCATCTCTCCCTCAAGGGGGGGATGTCCAGCACCATCACCTTAAGCCGATAATAGAGGTCTTTTCGAAATTTGCCATCGCTCACCATCTCTGCCAGATTCTTGTTGCTGGCGGCAATAAATCGGAGGTCGACCTGGATTTCCCGCGAGCCTCCAACTCGCATGAAAGATTGGGTTTCCAGGACTCGAAGAAGCTTAGACTGGAGATAGGGGTTCATATCTCCGATTTCATCGAGAAAGATGGTTCCTCCGCTTGCCAACTCGAAGAGGCCCTTCTTGGTTGATTTGGCATCGGTGAAGGCCCCTTTTTCATACCCAAACAGCTCGGTTTCCAAGAGATTCTCAGGGATGGCACTGCAATTGATTTTGGTCAGGGGTCGATGGGCCCGCTTGCTGCTATAGTGGATGGCATTGGCTGCCAGCTCTTTACCAGTCCCGCTCTCTCCCTGGATCAGAACAGAGGTTCTCGGGGTCTGGGCGATCATCTGGATCAGTTCCTTGATGTTCTGAATCTGGGGACTGCTGCCATAGATCTGAACACAGCTGTTTTCGTTTTCATGCTGTCTTCTCAGCCGCCGAACCTCATTTCGCAGGCTTTGGGTCTCGATAGCCTTCTGGATCAGCAGTTTTAACTCATCAAGCTCAAACGGCTTGTTGATGTAGTCATAGGCCCCGGCTTTCATTGCCATCACAGCCGTTTGGACATCTGAGTAGGCGGTCATCATGATAACCATCAGATCGGTGTCAATCTCCTTGATCTTCTTCAAGACGGTGATGCCGTCCATGTCTGGAAGTCGAATATCGAGGAGGACCAGATCAATGAGCTGTCTGTGGATCGATGCAATCGCTTCTCTTCCCGTATCCGTGGTAGAAACCTCGTAGTCTCTCTTTGTGAAAACATCCGAAAGGGTCTGCCGCATCACCTCATCATCATCCACAATGAATATAGCTGGTTTCATCGATTATCCCTCGACTCCTCCGTCTAAGAGAGGGAATGTTATGAAGAATGAAGTTCCATTGCCCTCCCGGCTCTCGACCCTGATGGTCCCCCCGTGTTTCTTGACAATCTGGTAAGATATGGATAGTCCCAATCCCACCCCTTTTGCTTTGGTGGTAAAAAAAGGATCAAATATCTTGGAGATGATGGTGGAGGGAATGCCCTCTCCGGTGTCACTGACAGCCACCTGGACATAATCGGCGCTGCGACGGCTCAGAGGTTTCGAAAACACGGGGTCCGCTTCGATTCGTAGCTCCCCTCCGTTGGGCATAGCCTGGATTGCATTTAGAAACAGGTTGAGGAATACCTGATGCATTTGATTCAAATCCACCTTCACCTTGGGAAGGGCGGGATCATACGCTTCCACAAAGGTGATACCTCGATCGGCGATGTCCTTAATCAGCAACGGAGTGATCTCATTGAGAATATCTTTGATATTGCAGAAAACGAGATTCGGCGGCTGCGGTTTTGCAAAGGAGAAAAACATCTTCAACAAATCGTTGAGGCGATCGATCTCTTTGGTGATCCGGTTGAGATACTCCCTTTTTGAATCATCTTTGTCCATCTCCTCGCCCAGTGCCTGGGCAGTTGTCTTGATGCCGGCCAAGGGGTTGCGGATTTCGTGGGCAATACCTGATGAAATCTCACCCAGGGATACCAGGCGATCCATCCTCAGAATCTCCTCTTGCATCTTATAGACATTGGCCAGATCTCGAAAAATGACAATTTCGCCGATCTTTTTACCACAAATGTCCAGATGATTGTTGATCGTAAAACCGGTTGGAATGTCCACGCCATCTTTTCGTCTGATCGTTCCCTCCCTTCGCGTGTCGATATCACCGGAGTGGTCAAAGGGTATCCCGATGAGGTTCCTCTTTTCCTTTAGATGAAGCGCTTCAAAACTCTGGCCAATGACTTCGTCGGATGTATAGCCCAGAATTTTTTCGGTGGCCCTGTTTATGTAGGTGATCTTCTCTTGGGTGTCCACCATGATCAACCCACTGCTGATCGACTGGATGATGCTTTCGTTGAAGTTGCTGAGTCTTTCGATCTCCTGAGTCAGTTCTTCCACTCGAGAAAGTCTCTTGGCGCGACCCTTAGTCCGGCCGGGCGAAGTCAGTGGACGCTTCTGATCTTCTCTGCTAGCCGCCAATTCTCGCCCCATTGGCTAGAACTCCACCGCCATGCGGTCGGTATCAAGAAAGTATAAGTTCCGCCCCCCCCCATAGGCGCTATCCCCCGAATGTAGGCCACTTGTCCCCCCCCCCGAATGCTCTTCGACGGAATCTCCTTCGTCTTAGAGAGACGATCAACCAGAATGGCGAGGGTCTTGCCGGCTTTCTTGACCAACACAACCTTCTTGTCTTTGGGTTCAACTCTGCCTTTCAACCTAAGCAAACGAAACAGGTTGATAAGGGGAAGACGAGTTCCGCGAAATCGAATCTCCCTGTCTCTCCAAACCGTTTTTGCTGTCCGGTATGGAAGGTGAACGGACCCGATAACAATCTCCTTCTCAATGGCAAAGAGGCTACCAGCGGATTCTACCACCACCGTTCTCACTATCTCAGACGGTGGCGAAAGATCTTCCTCCCCTTCGAGCCTCCGAGTGATGGCTCCCAACTGTTGAATCTCGTCTCGCAGCTGAAGAGATAGTTCTCTCAAGCTCTTCGTCAAACCGTCAAAATCTGTCTTGTGGGAAAGATCATTTCCTCCGGTTGACGTCTCGCTCTCGGCTTCCATGAGCCGATATCTTGCAAGAATTCCAGATAAAACCAGACTCCTATAAGCCTCTTTATCCTTCAGCTCTTCACAGAGGAGCTTGATGCTATCCTTGGCCTCTAAAAGAAACCGAAGGCTGTCGGGTGTGATATTCCCTTGATCGTCGGCCAGGGAATATGCCACCTTGCCCATGATGTCAACGACTTGGAAAACGACCCGATTATTCTGATAGATCTCCTTAAGCAAACCGAGTTCTGAGATCACGCTCTCGATCAGATCAGGGCTGATTTCCCATTCCAGAGACAGGAGATGGGTCTCCAGATTCTCCAGATTCCTCATCGGGCCGTCGGTCTGTCTGGAGGCAGCTTCCCGAAAAGTTGGCGGTCTCTCGCTTCTGGGTTCCTCAGCAGGGGATTCCAGGTTCACTGCATCATCCTGTACGGGCGCAGACACCTCGATGTCCACACCCTTGGATGGAGCCCTCTGCCTGTCAATCCCCTTCTCCACAAAGACATGGTCAATGGCGTGATCGATGTCCTTTTCTAGCCCCTCCAGCCCCGCCCCTTTGGACTCCGGCTCAGGCATCTGGACAGGCGCAGACACCTCCATGTCCACACCCTTGGATGGAGCCCTCTGTCTGTCAATCCCCTTCTCCACAAAGAGACCTTCGATGGCCCTATCAATCTCTTTTTCCAGCCCCTCGAGCTCGGTTCCTTTGGACTCCTGGTCTTTCATCGATCATCTCTTTTTCCGGGTTATCCCCCCCCGGTTCCCGTAAATGACTTCCCTTTTCCATCGAGAAGAATCTTCTTGCTCACGTCCTTTACAACAAGCTTGCTGATCTCCCTCAGTGTCTCGAATACCCCCTCCCCCGAGAGAGCGCTCGCTGTGAAATACGGGGCCCTCAGCATGGAATTGAGGTCCTTCTGCAGAACCTCAACCGGTAGGATCTCGGCCCCCTGACCCTCCAGATCTCTCTTGTTGTATTGCATCACCACTGGAGTCGTCCGAATGCTCAGCCTTTTTTCGGCTAGGTTTTTGGCGAGATTGATCAGACTCTCAATGTTTTTTTCTCGCTGAGTCTTCAAGGAGTCCGCGACAAACACAACACCATCCACGCCCTTCAAAACGAGTTTTCTTGTCGCATCGTAATGCACCTGACCTGGAACGGTATAGAGCTGCACCCTAATATCGAAACCTCGGATTTTTCCCAGGTTGAGAGAAAGGAAGTCGAAAAAAATCGTCCGATCCCCATCGGTGTCAATGGAAACCATTTTCCCTCGAACCTCTTCCTGGGTCTTTTTGAAGATATAGAGAAGATTTGTGGTTTTTCCACAAAAACCACAACCGTAGTAGACAATCTTGCACTGGATTTCGTCCTTGCTGAAATTTATGAACGGCATAAAACCAATTTACTCCTCTCTTTGATAGATGGGAGAGAGAATCTTCAGGAGATCATCCATAATCATGTTAATGCTGAGTCGGACCAACCCAACGGTGGTTCTGTCATCGAAAATGATGACGAGAATCATGTTCTCTCCAACCAGCGAGAAATAGACGTTTTCATTCTGTCCCTTGTGAAAAAGGAGTCTAAACTCCTGCTCCCCAAGGAGCTTTGCAATCTCAGAGGTGGCGCCAAAATTAGCCGCCGTCAAAGCCGAAAAGGCAGATACGTCGAGTGTAGAGGGGCTTCCGCAGTTTGAAATAAGTTGACCTGACCGGTCGATCAGAAACACACTAATGGCGGCAGACTTATTGAGCATTCTGTTCAAACAGACGTCTATCCGCCCGATGTCCTTTTCAGAGAGAATGATGTCCATGATCTCTCGGCCCCATTCCGATTCTGGGAGTTCGATGACACGATTCAGGTCAGTATCGGAGATTCCTGCGAATCATTTCACCCTTTGCCAGTACTTTGTCTAATCTTGAGGCCCGCGCAAGGGGCTGTGCATCCCAGTAAGATCTCTCAATGTCTTCCATATAGATGGACTGATCTCATCAAACCTTACACCCTCTTTCAAATGGACCTCGAAGTAATAGGGTGTATTCCTGAGAATGGCCTTCATCTTTTTCCGTCCCAGAAGAATCCTGTGTAGTTCTCCGGTTTCCAGACTCACACTCAGTCTATGGGACAGCACCCCCAGAAAGGCGACCAGTGCACCTTCCTTGGCGGTATTCTTTATTGCGTTATGGGCGAGAACAACCCCGTCTTCTGTAACAATTAACGTCCCTTCACATCCGGCAACTCGCGCGATCGAGGCTACAGCCAGCTCCATATGCTCTTCTTCCCGCTTCTGGTGGTCAGCCGGTCCGGTCTGAGATTCTCTGTCGGCCGTCAAGCTACCGGAAGGAGCCGAAGGGAGCTCGGAAGCCCTAGGGGGAGGCAGGTGTTCATCGTTACTCCGCATGGCTTCAACCAGCAGGTGTTCCCAGCTTTGAGAAATCGTTTTTTGAGGAGGTAGTGTGCCCCTTTCATGATCAAAATGTCCCTCACGCCAGGATAGGACCGTGTAGAGAGCTTCTTTCCCGATCTGCCCATTGCACTCGGCGTGGACGATCTCTCCGTCGCTGAAGTAAATAATGCCCCGCTCATCTCCCTTGACAACTGTCAAGGCTGCTGTCACCCTGCCCAGGCAATTCAACTGGATAACATCGGCGAGTTGAAGATCAAAAACCTTGCCTTCGAATCCCCGCCTCTTCCACAAAATGTCCAGAATCAGTTTTCGGATGTCAGCAATTTCAAAAGGTTTTTCGATGTAGTACAGGGAGCCTCTCTTGTTGGCCTCTTTCTGAATATCTGACGACCCATAAGCCGTCATGATGATGACTTTGGTGCCAGGGTAATTGTTCTTGATGGTCGTAAGGAGATCAAGGCCATTAATGTCAGGCATCCGAATATCGGTGATCACAAGATCAACAGCACCCTTCCTTAACGTTTCCAGGGCCTCCTTACCCGTATTTGCAATCAGAATGGTGTACTTGTCCCGATCCTTTGAAAGGCTCTTCGACATGCTCCACGTGAGTGTCTCTTCATCATCGACAATCAAAACCTTCTTGGTTGATTCCACCATTTCAATCTGCTCTATCGCTTACGGCTGGAGTCGCCTTTTTTTCAATCTCCCTATCGCCGCTTTCAGACTCTCCTGCATCCGACTGAACGATTCGGCGAGAAGGCCTACTTCATCGCGAGATCTGATCAAGATCGTGGTCTGAAGATCGCCCATGCTGATCCGATTGGCGACCCGGGTCAAATGAGTGATCGGACGGATAATGGTCCTGGAGAACCAATAGGTTAAGAAGATAACCGCCACGAGAGAGAGAACCACAACGATCAGGAACATATTGAGCGTTCTCTGAGAAGTCCTTCTGAATCTCTCAAAGGTCCTGCCAGCTGCGGCCAGAAGTCGTTTTTCGGTTCTGTCATGAATCTCCGCGAGCTTTTGTTCTATCCCCCTCGCCGGGGCAGAGAACTCATCGATATAGGTCGTCGCGGCCACCCGGAGATTCGTCCCTGGGACCGGGGTAATGAACATGTACTTCGGTCTGATCGTGCCATCAGCGTCTTCCCAATCATAGTATCCCGTAGCATCCCCCCTGAGGCTCGCTTCAAGGATCTTCCAGAACTCCGGAAGCGCTTTTGCCAGGGTTTGGAGGTTCATGCCAACGATCTTGGGATTTATGTGGAAATGATTTATGGCCTTGTTGTCATGAACTGCGGTGTAGCCAGTCTTGCCCACGGGCTGGACAGCGATTTTCATAAGATCTTTGTCTTTACGTAAGCCTGGGATTTTCAACTTAGGATGAGATTTCAAGTATATCTCAACCTGATGAGCCACATCCCTGGCCTTATGTTCGATCATCCGCTCACCCAATTCGTTCAGGGTGCGAACCCCTTCCTCGATGGCGACTGAACTCATCTGCTGCATCTCGCCCACAACCCCGGCCTTCATGTTTTCCATCTCTGCCATGGTGGTGGAGACCATCTCTCTCATGTGGAAGAGGTAGATATAGGCAATAACGCCAAAAGAAATCAAAATGGGAGTCAGAATCGCCATCATCAGTTTTGGTAAAAGCCCCAAGCCTCTGACCCTGTCTTCCGCCATCTTACCGCCCCAACTGTCAGATTCTTCTCAGTATCTCCAGCATCGTCCTCTGAAAATCGACCCTCTTGCCCTCATCAGAGATCTCCATGCTGACCCCCTCGACCAATTCAGCGGCCCTGTCCCTAGGAAAAGCAGACATCTTCTCATCCATCTCAGCGACGTGATCCTCGATGATGACCGGGGCCATGGGTCCCATGATCCGTGTCAACTCCTGTTGAACTCTGTCCAGAAAAGCCTTTCCAACGGTCCTCTGGGGAGAACGGACCGGACGCTCTGCCACCGCTATCAGTTCAGCAGCCAGCAGCTGGTATAATTTCTTAGCCGTCTCTATCTCGCTCATCCCTAGTTCTCGGGATATATCCTTGACGGTCTTGACGCCATTGATGCACACGATAACGTTCCATTCGCCGGCCTTTAAGACGATGTCCTCCGACCCTTTTCGCCAGGCGAGCTTGAATGCAGTATCTGTGGATGGGATAGCCTCTCGTATTCGATCCCACTCCCGGACCCGTTGAACGCCCTCGGAAAGAACCTGCTCTGTGGGGGCGGTGATGGTCTTTGATTCGGGTGAGATATCGGGTGTGTAGCTGAATCTTCCAATCATCCACGTCATCATGAGATAAACAGCTTCCTCTCCGTAAGAGGATTCGGCAGCTCCATGGATGATCCTCCCATTCTCAACAAAAATCTCCCCCACCGTACCGCTTTTTTTCAAGGTGACTTTCCCCGTTTTCTCTTCACGAATCAATAGATTGAGAATATCGAGGAGCCTTATTTGGGAAAGGTCACCCGTGAAGACCTCTGCCATTCTTGGATCTTTCTTTCCGGGTGTGTTGAGTCCACCTCACTGCTGACTTCTCTCGGAATTCCAACTCGTTGTGGAAATTCCAAGACATCAGACTATCCTTCCAGGGGTTTTAGTTTCTTGATAATCTGCTGGTAGGACTCATCGAGTCCCTCGCCGGCAAGGAGGCTCTCTTTCGCCTTCGGGATCTTTTGCATATGCTTCTTAAATTTCCCATCTCGCCGAATTTCTGCCAAAATGACATTGGACTTCAACCGTACCATAGAGATGTCAATGTCAGGTTCACAGAAGATGATAAGGGAGAAGTCTGTGAGTCCATTGACCAGAATTCTTCCGTCTGAAAAGAGGAAATCAAGGGTATCCGTCTCTTCTCCCAACACCTGCAGAAGGGCGATGACTTGAACAACTTCCCTGCCGATATTTTCGACTTCTCTGTCATATATTTCGGGCATGGCACGAGAAATGACAACCCCATTACCATCGCAGACAAAAGATCCTCGGACACCGGGAAGCTCGTTGATCTCTTTAAGCACATTTTTCATTCTTGTACCCAAAAATCTAACCCCAAGCAAATTAGGTGCCAATTCCGAGGTGACATTGGTCGATTCAGACCTCAGGGGGTCCAAGGGGATTCTGAGATCCAGCGATTTTGCCCTCATCCTTCAACCTTTCAGAGCCGATATACCTAAGAGAGGTATCTCGAGCTGAACTTCTGGATGATAATCGTCCATCTCGTTATGGGAATACCAGAAATTGGTGAGAAATGGAATCCCATTCCTGGAACATTCTCGGGTTTCGCCCACCTCGATGTGGTTCGAAACCGATTACTAAAGGGGAGCATTTCCCGGGATTTCACCTATTCCGCCCCCACATCGAAGATACCGTTGAATCTCACGTAACGGGTGTTGGCAAAAATCCGGCCACTGGCCGTTCGACGCCCATAGGGAAGCATCATCGGGTGAATCCTTCCAAGTTGTTTTTTTAATTGGGTTTTTTGATTTTCCATCTTGACTTTTCAGGGCTTTTGGGTTAATTATTTGCTGTTAGGCTCCCCGGGTAATGAGGTTTGTCTTGGCGTTTGATCAACGAAAAATCCTAGAGAATGCTCAGAAATTTCTCGTGAAAGGTCAGGTCCGGAAGGCCATCTCTGAGTATGAGAAGCTGGTGGCCATGGACACGAGAAATGTTCGAATCCGCTCAAAACTGGCCGACCTCTATGTTCGGAACAACGATATCGACCGGGCCGTGGAAGAGTACGTTCAGCTGGCGAAACAGTATGAAGACGAGGACCTGAGCTATCGAGCGATCTCTATGTTTAAAAAGGTGTTGACCATCAGGCCAAAGATGATTGATGTCCATTATTGGCTGGCAGACTTATACAAGAAGGAAGGCCTGGTTGGAAACGCCAAAGTACTCTACCAGAACATCATCAAACTCAATCCAGAGGACAGGGTTGCCCGGAGAGCGATCAGTCAAATCGACCAAACCAGGGTGGGAGCCGTCTCTTTCCGCGAGGAAGGTGAACTCCAGCCCCAACCTGAGAATCACATCGTGCAAAATAATCAGCCCATCATGGAGGAGCCGATGATCACGGGGGAGATGCTTGACATTGACGAGCCTTCCTCCGAGAGAATCTCTCGGGACGAGGAGATTATCGACCTCGAGGAGCCTCTGGAGTTATCCACAGAGAACCAAGATTCGGTCGCAGATCGTCACCAGAACGGCGGAGATATTTCCCACCTCACACATCAGAAAGTTGATTTGGACGAGACGGTCTCCCCTGAAAAAGACCTTGAAGCCCATTATCACCTGGGAATCGCGTACATGGAAATGGACCTTATTGATAAGGCCATTGCAGAGTTTGAAGCAGCCCTGGGCTATCGTCCCAAACAGATCGATTGTCTGGTCATGCTAGGCCACTGCTATACGGAAAAGGGTGTTCTCGATCGTTCCATCTTCTATCT
>CAYGBW010000040.1:0-24225 GCA_964348185.1 uncultured Thermodesulfobacteriota bacterium
TGAGACTCAACATTCCACAGGGATAATCTCAAAGGTCCTGTCTCATTAGCCAACGGCCCTGGTATCTTCAGAAACGCCTTGGCCCGATTATTTTAGCAGGTTGCAAGAATCTGTCAAGAACCACAGCGTGGTAGAGATTGCCGAGAAAAACAGCGACAGCCGTTGATTAGACGACATCTTCGCCTAACCTCAACTCCAACTCAATGAACTCAGAAAAAGGATACCGTCTTTTTCGGCACGGCCACAGGGAAGACCCCTTTGAAGTAAAGGGTCATGACAAACACCATGGAAGGATTTAAAAGACTCCCTACCGACGAGATGGAAAGGGCCCATGTTCAACCGAGTCTGAAGAAATTAGGTTCTCCTCTTTTTTTCTGGGCGCAATACGGCGGCCCCAAAACGCACAGGACCGGCGATCGCGCTTCCCCGTCATCAACCCAGCCTGCGGCAGAGGATAACGTTCTTGTAATCGATCATGACGTCAAAGCCGGTGCGGAGGGCATCGAGATATGGACTGCGAGCCGCTTCATCACCATTGATCGTCTCGATGGTAATCCGACGGAGGGGCTGAACCTGACGCGTGAGGAGATGACGGAGAGGGCCCAGGTAGCTCTGCAAATGGGGATCGTCGGGGGGCACATGAAAAGTCAGCGACTTACCCCTTCCCTTGGATAACAGGACGATCCTCTTGCCCCGATAGACCAGGTGCGTGGTGTCCAAGCGTTTGGGCAGGGTCCCTCGGATGGCCTCGAGTTGCACGCCGCACAGCGACGCGGGATCGGTTGCATTGAACCAGTAGACGGCGTCTTCTGGCAGCTTTCTCTGCAACAGGCGGAAGGCCTCATGGGAGATGAACTGGGGGCCCGGAATCCCCTGAAAGAAGCAACCCGCCAGGACCTCTCCAGACAGCTCCATCAGCCGTAGGGATCGAAATAGGCTCGACCAGCGCAGGGGAATCGACTCTCGCACCAGCAACTCCCGAAACAGAATCCCGTAGCGATCGAGTAACAGTCTGACACGGTCCTTCTTCCGCTCCTCGATTTCAAGGAGGTCATCGGAAAGGACCAGGCTGGGCAGGCGAAACCAGTTGCCCGCAGCGTACAGGGAATCTCTCCATCGGGAGAAACGGGCACGGCCGCTCGATCGATGTCTCCTCCTGGAGGAGCGCCCATTTCCAGCTGCTATATGGGGCACCTTGAACCGATTTTCGATGCCCCGACGGAGGCAGAGGAACGTGTCATTGGTCACTCGCCCCTGCCACACGGCCTCCCAGAGCCGGTCAGCCAATTCCTCAGGCTTCCACTTCGATGCCCGAAGGAGGGTTGAAAAATCGTACCGACCCATCGTGTCTGCGAACAGATTCAGGACTGGCCCATTGCCGGGAGCCCCCCTCTCCGGGTTGGGTTGATCGGTCGTGTCCGATCCCACGACGACCTGCCCGTCACTATCCGCCTCTTCCTCCATCAGCTCGAGATCGGATTCAAAGCAGAAGGCTAGGTGACGATTCTCGCTGCCAATCCACCGGAGATCTCCCGCCTGCATGACCGTGTCGAGCCACGAAGGGTCATAGGGGTGGAGTCGCGCAGGCAGAATCTCCGACTCCCAGAGGTGGGCTGGTACACGATAACAGAGAAGCTGTTCGATTCGCCGGAACAACCCGTCGATGCCCTCATCCGAGACGGCCACCCCCTGATAGCTCGCAAGAAACAAGGGCAGCCATTCAATACCCATCGGCTCAAAGGCCGGTAGGGCATCGGCCCGTGAGAGCCTCAGCAGAATCTCAAAATTCTCCCCGTCGCAGATGTCATCGTCCCTGCCGCCCGTCACGAGTTGACCCGTGATCAATTTCTGCGAATCAACGAGGTCTTCCAGCGCCAGCAGGAGACGGTGATTTTCGATCCCCAGGGCCGTACGAATGAAGGCGACCGTCGTCGGGCCATAGAACTGCAACCATTCACCGAGCAGGGAGGTCAAAACCTCATCCCGGTCTTCTTCAAAGGTTGTGACGGCCTCCCCGTTCAAAATCGGAGCTGCGGCGGCCGGAGGCAACGATTCAACCTGAATGGTGTCCTCTGTGCCGTAGAGGCCGTAAACAATCCGTGGCGCCATTTCCAGTGCGGCGATCAGTGGTTCCGTGGCGTTTGGTGCCGTGATCCGGACGAGTTTTTCCGCAACGGGTTCTAGCAATGCGAAGGGGTCTACTCCATGATCCTTACCCATGGCATGAAGCAAGGACTCCCACTCCGAAGACGGAATGATCAATCGCTCCTTAACCCAGTCGATCAGATCACGGGATGTGGACGGTGAGTATCCCGGACTGAGTCGTTTGCGTTTTCGCTCAAACTGGGTAACGAGTTCTCGGGCAACACCCGGGCGAATGCCCGGGGTGAACACAACCTCGCGGAGCAAGTCGCTCCGGAGCTTCGATGTCTTTCCCGAGGACGGTTCATCCCTCATGTACATGTACTGGCTGATCTGCCTCCACGTCGCGCCTAGCGCCATCGGACTGGCGTGGCTTGTGCGGACCTCGGACCATTTGATCGATCCTGATTCCAATTCGGTCAGGACCTGGCGTAGACTCTCCAGATCAAACTCGTCCTGCATACAGGTGCGCCAGGTTTCAAGGAGAATGGGAAAATCGTCATACTGGAAAACCGCATCGAGTAGTTTTTGAGATCGCAGCCGGCTCATCCACAGGGGCATCCGTTCGTTGGCCCTGTTACGGGTCAAGAGTAATGAACGGCCGGCACACTCCCGGAACCTTGCACCAAAAAAACCGGACCCCTCAAGCCGCTTTCTGAGGAGTTCTTCGATTGTGGCGCCCGTCACCAGGGAGAGGATTTCTTCGCTGGACAGCTCGTGGGGGAACACAAGGACAACACAATCGTCACCCCCGTACACCTCCAAACGATGGCCGAATCGGGCCTCCCAGGCGGCATCCAGCGCCATTGCAAAGGGACGGTTGACCCTCCCCCCCCATAGGGTGTGTAGCACAACCTGGTTCCCTGGTGTCGAACCGGGTCCTGCACTGACAAATTCGACGAGCAGATGATGGCGATGGGGCAGAGCACCCCCGGTCGTCTCTTTTTGTTTCTTCAAGAAACCGATCAGCTGCCGCGCCGCCGTTGAATCCATGCAGTGGTCGCGGCAGAGGGAGCTGGCAAAATCTGGGTCGTCCAGGCGATCATTCGCCGCTTCCAGAAAACAACCGATCCGTGCGGAGAAGTGAAAGTCCCGGCTATTCTCCTCACCGATCCAGAATGGCGGTGCCATTGCCTTGGGGTGGCCTGGAACGACAAATACATCGTTGTGTGTCATGCGCTCGATCTTCCAGTTTTGGGTGCCAAGGGTAAGGGTCTGTCCGATCGATGCCTCCCAGACGAACTCCTCATCGAGTTCGCCGATTCGCGCGTTCGTGTCGTTGTGGCGAAGGTGGAAATACCCCCGGTCGGGAATCGTACCGCCGGACGTAAAGAGGGCGAGCTGCGCCCCTTTTCTGGCCACCACGGTATTGTCAAGCCGGTCAATTGAAACCCGTGGATTCAGCTCGCGAATTCGACTATCTGCGTAACGTCCGCCCAGCATATTCAAAACCAGGTCGAACTGTTCTCGGCTCAGATGGCGATAGGGATAGCTCGCCTTTAACTCGACATAAAGGGCGTCGATGTTCCACGTCTCAATGCAAACCATGGACACGATGACCTGGGCCAACACATCGAGGGGACATTGAACAGGGTCGATCGCTTCGATATCCTGGCAGAGGATTGCGGACGCGAGGACCCCGGCCTCCAGAAAGTCATGGGAATGCGTCGGAAACAGCGTCCCCCTGCTGACCTCACCCACCTGGTGCCCGGCACGACCCACCCGCTGAATGGCCGACGAAATCGAAGGGGGGCACTGGATCAGGACCACCTCGTCGAGTGCACCGATATCGATCCCCATCTCCAAGGAGTTCGTCGCGACAATCGCCTGTAACTCCCCGGCCTTGAGCTTCCGTTCGACTTCCCCCCGTATCTCCCGTGAAAGGGAACCGTGATGGGCATAGGCGATCGGCCCTTCTTCCCCACTGTTGATCTTCAAAGTCAACTTTTCGCAGAGCCGCCTGCTGTTCACAAAGAGCAGAGTCGAACGGTTCTTGGCGATCACCCGTTTGAACTCATCCACAAGGGGGTCCCACACCGATTCCTGAATCTGACGATCGACGGCCTCCGCGGGGAACCGCACAGAGACGTCGTACCCCTTTGCCGTTGGCGACTGCACAATAGAGACCCGTCGCGCCGTGTAGCGGGGGTTGTGGGGGGGGCCGTCGACGATGAAGCCCCCGACGAATTCGGCTACGGTCTCCAGGGGCCGAATCGTTGCGGACAGTGCAATCCGTTGAAAATCACCGGCCAGGCGCACGAGCCGATCCACAGCAGTGATGAGATGGACACCCCGCTTGTTCCCCACCACCCCATGGATTTCATCGAGAATCACGGTTGAAACGCTCGTCAGTACTGACCTGCCGCCAGCAGAACTCATCAAGAGGTTTAGACTCTCGGGGGTCGTGATGAGGATTTCCGGGGGTTGACGTTGCATTCGCCGTCGATCCGATGGGGGCGTATCTCCGCTGCGGGTCTGGACATGGATGGGGGGAAAAGACGCTCCGGCCTTCTCAAAGACCTGTCTCAGTTCGCCCAGGGGTCCGAGGAGGTTTCGTCGAATGTCGTTGTTGAGGGCTTTCAGCGGCGAAACGTAGAGAACACTTGTATGCCCTGTAGTCCAGGCCTCGGTAACCAGCTGATTGATTGCCCAGAGGAACGCCGCAAGGGTCTTGCCACTTCCTGTCGGGGCCGTGATCAGCATGTGTTCGCCCCGAGCGATGCCTGGCCAGGCCTGCTCCTGGACATCCGTGGGTCGGCCAACCCCCTCGACAAACCAGCGCGCAATTAGCGGGTGAAATCGAGACAGAGCGTTTCCCTTCGGGGTCATCGGTCTTCACTCAATGAATCTATTTCTTGGGAGACGCTAGCACAAGGGTCCAATACGTTCCATACGTGGATGAGGGGTTACGAAAACAGGCCGCTCCGATTTCGGTGAAGGTTGGGTTCATGATGTTTGCGCAATGACCCGGGCTATTCAACCATGCCAAGACCGTCTGCTCAGTGCTTTCCCGTCCTCCAGATATGTTTTCTCCAATAGACCTCCAAGCATATCCAGCCTCTTTAACCCTCCTGGCCAACGGAGTCCCCTTTGACCCCATATGACTGAGCGTGTCGTTATTCGCCATATCCCTTGAGTGATGAAACGCAACTCTGGCCAGCGTTCGATTCCATTTGATGGGAGGCACGGCAGACCGTTTTTTCGCACCACATCGACGCTTCGAGGCTCTTGCGGCATTAATCAGCCTGACCATTTCTCTTTGGACTACCTGGGATGGCTCACATTGAAAGAATTGATTCTTCCGGATAACGACAACCTCTTTCCTGGGAGCCCCACATCCCATGACCAAGGAGAGGCCCAAGGCTAAAGGGAGGGCACGGGGAGCATGGGAAAGGAGAAGACCCTTCACCTCATCACCCCCCTTTTCCGGTGACGGGGTTTTTGAAGATCTGATCGATAGGGGGGAGAATCCTGTCGACATCGGCCGCGGCCATGACAAATATCCGGGGATCGTCGTCGATCCTCATATACCGGCCCGCCATGCCCCGGGCGGGTTGACCCAAGGCGATTCCATGGCGTTCCCCGTTTTTCATCACGATCGTTACCTGATGGCCCGCCTCTTTGAGTCCCCTGTCGGAATCCGGATCGAGTTGAACAAAGTCGACTGGGGAAACCCTCGGTAGGGAATCCCAGATCCCTTTCGCCTTTTCTTGACGGAGTTCTTGCCCCTCAAGACCCCCTGAACGGATTTTGAACTCGCCTGAAGGCGTTTTTTCGAGGACGAGGGTCCCCTGGGGCCAGGTAAGGGAAACCCGTTGTATCGCCTCCTTGTCGAAGGAAAAAGACGGAAGTTCGAACAGGTCCTTACCCGCTTTGAACACCTGCTGGAAGGTGTATCCCGGGACCCGGAAAATCGTTCCGTCTCCACCCTCAACCATCATGTATCCGTCCTCGCGGGGATCGGGACGAGAAGCGACCAGGGTTGTCTCTCCACCCTGCTCTAGCGTAACGGTGCACCTGAACAGAGGATCGGCAAGACCCTTTTCCTCCTTGTCCTGGGGGTCGATAATGTCGGTGGCGGTAAGCCCTGACAAAGCTCTGGCTATCCCATCTATGCCATTCTCTTTGATCGGAAAGGGGGGATCCTCGGCAACCCATTCAACGGTTTGGGGGGTGGGAGCGCCCTTCTGAGCGCTGGCTCCTTCTGTCCCTTCTCCAGCGGCTAAATCTGCCTTCTTTCTCCTTTCAAAGACCGCTTTCCGGTCGGGCCAGACGATTGAAAGTCGCTCAATGTTCTCCTGGTTAACGGCTATTATGGCCTTGTCGACCCAGTGCGATTGGCTCGGTGTTTTGGAGGGATCGTCGGTCACGAGCCCCACTTCCCTCCGCAAACTCTCAGCGAGAACGTAGACCGAGTCTTCACCCTTCAGGCGGGCAAATCCTCCATTGGGCAGGTCTTTCCCCACCAATAGATGGAGCCACGCCTCCTCACTTTTCTTCTTGTAGACGGAGAAATGGATCGCCTTTTCTTCGGCTAGGTCGAAATCGTCCAGGACCGACGCATCGGAGACGCGGAATTCCCCCTCCAGGTTCTTGAGCCGATCCAGAAGTGCAGACACCTTTTCACCGTCACCCGGGGCGTTGAAATAGCTCCTTATTCGCCATCGGGAATCCTCCCTCTCAAGAAGCACTTTCTCGTCCTTTTTGTTTCCCAAGAATACTTCCAGGCGTCCTACGTCCGATACCAGAAAATCCTCTGGTGCAAGTCGTGTCAGCCCCGCCTCCACCCTAAGCTCATTCTGGGGCTTCTTTCGACCGAACAGAAAAACAAGAACCACCAGGACCACAAGCACCACGACCAGGGGAATGAGTTTCCGTGGGTTCATTGATGTCCTCCCTCTATGGAAAGCGCTGTTCTGTTCAGAAGGAAATCGGGATTCTCCGAATTTCGTTGCACTGTATTGGGTTACGAATTGCGGTTGTGTTGGATCGTGTATGATTCACGGTTCCGCCGACGGACCAAGGCCCCTCCCACGCCCACACAGGCGATGAACAGATTGACCATCCCGATATTCACAAATTTCCAGAGATTTCTTGTGGCTGCAGACGGCCTATCGATTGCGCGGTCGACGGGTCTCTTGGCCCGGATGTGAATGAGTTCTTCCCCGAGGGCGAGGGCATCGACCGCATTGAGAACCAGGTCGAGGCTTCCCTGGGAGAGAAAACTGCGCTTGAACATTTGAGAGCCGCCGATGAGAAAGAGTCTACCCGGTTTGGGCACAACGGGTTTAGCCTCCTCTTCGGGGCTTTCTTTTGTCCTGTCTTCTTGTCCCGGAGGGGAGGGCTCTTTGGGCCAGGCCGGTCTTGGCTTCCCCTGGAAAGCGTCGGAAAACTGTCCTTCAACGTAAACCATGACAGGATATCGGGAATATTGCCCATCCGCCGGCCCGTCCACGTCTGCCTGGGTCAGTTGCCGTTCAGGGGGTACTTTCCACGCTCGATCGCTCGTCTGAATCAGGGGTGTGACGCGGAGCTTGTTCTCCTGGATTCTTTCCTCGTCAAGGGAAATGGCCGAACCCCACAGAAACAAGATCCGGCCCAGTCTCGAGGTGAGCGAGAAATTCTCATTCATGGAGGATGGGTTTATGATGATATGGGTTGGCAGTTTCAGGGTTACACCTCGACTGAAAAAGGCCTCAAGGGGGTTGGTCGCGTCGGAGATTGTCAAGGCCTCGTGATTCTGATCCATGAGTATGGAGGGATCCACCTCCAAGCCCGATACCTTGAGAACATCGTTGATGCCGGGAACCTCGTCAAGCCTTTTCAGGCTGACCCTGCCCTTTGTCATCCGGTAGTCCCACCGGGAGATCTGAACCGCGATGAAGACGGGTTTGCCAGCGACAAGGGATCTGTTAATCTCCCATTTTTGGCGCTCACTGAGGTTCCTCGGATTGATGAGGACCAAGGTGTCGTAATTCTCAGGGAGGGGATCGTCAGCGGTCAGGGAGACCCTCCGTACATCATATTTTTCAAGAACGAGAAGCCTATGGAGCGTTTCGTAGGGATCTTCGGTCTGGGGGAGAGGACGCCCCATCTGTCGGTACAGGGCAATGACTTGGGGGGAGAGGTTCAGATCATCCTGGGGAGCGATCATCGCGACAACCGGTTTTTTCTCCCGGGCCAGTTTGTAAGTCGTATTGATCAGGCTATATTCCAGATCATAGAGGTCCTGGGGTAAGACCCGCGGGATAATCTCCTCAGGTTTGTCTTTGTAAGCAATACCAATGGAAGCATAGATAAGCTGGGTTGTGGACTGATCCTGCCGCAGGGCCCTGACGGAAAAGGGTCTGATCCCTTTGTCCAACAGCCGTTTTTCTAAAGCATCCTCCTCGGGCTCCCCTTTCCCCTTTTCGCCCTCAGGAGCCAGCACGTTGGCTGCTTCCATATGGATGGTGCGGTACATGAGCTTTGATCCGGAAGCGATCCGCATCTCTTCGAACTTGTCGAGAATGTCCTGTTCAAGCGTTCTGAGCTCTGTCGGCATCTTGTCTCTGGGCGTAATGTAGAGCTTGACCTGAACGGGAACTTTTAATTCTGAAAGGATCTTCTTGGAGGACGGCGAAAGGGTATAGATCCGGTCCTCTGTGAAGTCGAAACGCCCCAGGGAGTGGATGGCCGTCAGGTAATTGAAAACCAGACCGATGGCAAGGCATAGGACCAGGGCCACCGAGAAAATCATCCGGTACCGGGGGCGATTCCTGCCCTCAAGATAAAACCCGTTGAGGAACAGAAACAGGATCGTCCAAATGAGAAAGTAGAGTATGTCCCCAACTTCCACCACACCGCGGGTAAAGGCCGTGTAATGGCCGGTGACGCCAGCCAGGTCCGCCAGGAGCACGCCCAAGCCGGGCCAGAAATTGTCCAGATAGGTGGCGATGAAAATCGTTCCCAAGAGATAGACCCCAAAGCAGGCCAAAAGGGCCAGGATGAACGCAACAATCTGGTCCTTGCACAGACCCGAGAAGAATACGCCCATGCTGAGAAAGAACCCGCCGAGCAGCAGGGATCCCAAATAGCCGGCCCCAATGGCCCCCAGGTCCGGTTTGCCCAGAGCCGAAAGCATCAGGGGGATCGTAAAGGTTCCGGCCAAGGTGGCCACGTAGAAGATGCAGCCAGCAAAGTATTTACCCAGGACGAGTTCGTGGGGTTTCATGGGAAAGGTCAAGAGGAGTTCATGGGTGTTCTCCTTCCGTTCCTCGGCCCAGGAACGCATGGTCACCGCTGGGATAAAAACACAGAGAATCAGGGGGAGGCTCATAAAGAATCCCCGCATGTCAGCCTGGGGAAAGGTAAAGAAGGGGGTGATGTAGAGGCCCACCGAGACCATCAGAAAGACAATGGTGTATACATACCCGATTGTGGATTTGTAATAGGCACCCAGTTCACGTCGGGCAATGATCCAGATGTTTTTCATGCCGTTCCTCCCTCCGGTTTCTTGGGATGTTCTGGCTCGGTCAGGGCAAGGAAGACCTCTTCAAGGGTAAAGGGATCACCGGTCAAGCTGCGGAGCTCCCACTGATTTGTGAGCGCCAGGTTTCCGATCCGACCGGCGAGATCGGACCCATTTGGGCCTTCCACCCGGAGCGTGCTGATCCCATCATGCTGGTCTACAACCTGTACATCGGGCATGCCGTTCTCCTCCAAGGCCCGCCGGACTTGCTGAGGCTCCTGGAGAACAGAGAACTGAACCCGTTCCTTCCCAATGGATCGCTCCTTCAGCCCTTCCAATGTGCCGTCTCCAACGATCTGCCCCCGGCTGATGATGAGCAGCCGATCGGACACCGCCTCTGCTTCATGAAGAATGTGCGTGGACAGGATGACCGTCTTTTCTCTGGCGAGTTCACGGATGAGCTCCCGGATCTCGAGAATCTGGTGGGGGTCTAAACCGGAAGTGGCTTCATCGAGGATGACAACCTCGGGATCGTGTATCAAGGCCTGGGCAAGGGCAGTGCGCTGACGAAATCCCTTGCTCATTTCCCGGATCAGTTTTCGGACCATCGCCCCAAGGCCGCATCTCTCAACGACCCATTTCGTCCTCTCGGTGAGCCTTTCTCCGCTAAGACCCCTGGCCCGTCCAACAAATTCCAGATAGTCCCGAGCCTCCATATCCATGTAAAGGGGCAAAACCTCAGGGAGGTATCCGATTTTTCGGCGGACTTCGAGAGCCTCGGTGAGGATGTTGTAGCCAGAAACCTTCGCCGTACCTGATGTGGGATAGAGGTAGGTCGTAAGGATCTTCATGACCGTGGATTTTCCAGCCCCATTTGGACCGAGGAGACCCACAACCTCTCCTGGCTGAACTTGAAATGAGGCCTTGTCGAGGGCCAGGACCGGGCCATAATACATGGTCAACTCACTGGCAGAAATCATGATGCGGTTCCTCCAGGGTTTTATGGCGTTGAACGCGATGGGACGAGTTCCCAAAAAGAGAGGGTAGCGCTTATCGATGAGGGTTCCCTGCAGCCGTGACCCCCAACCGTACCCTGTGACATAACTTTATATTATTTCTTGTCCCTTGGTGCAACCGGGGGATGAGATTATTCGGGTAGCTGGGGTATCCATGGCCGAAAAATCGAGTCAAAGGGTTCGAAGAGAGCCAGCAAGATCCACGCCTTCCCCCTTGACACACCCGTGGTTTTCTTCCTATGTTATTGATCATCCGAAGGGGAGTTTCTGTCAACTCAACCTCAACTCCACAGGGAGGGATCCTCATGGTACAGACGCTGTCAACCATGCTCGAGGTGGGAACTTCGGCCCCCGATTTCGAGCTTCCCGACGTGACTTCGGGAAAGACCACAACCCTCGATACGTTCCGGGACAAAAAGGCGCTGCTCGTCATGTTCATCTGTCGGCATTGCCCGTTTGTAAAACACGTCCAGGAGGAATTGGCCCGAATCGCCCGGGACTATGTCCAGCAGGATCTCGGAATCGTCGCGATCAGTTCCAACGACGTGGAGAGCCATGCCGACGACAGCCCCGACCAGCTCAAGAAGCAGGCTCAGGAGCTCAGCTTCAACTTCCCCTACTGCCACGACGAAACCCAGGCGGTTGCCAAGGCCTACCGAGCGGCCTGCACGCCTGACTTTTTTCTTTTCGATTCAGATCGGAAGCTCGTCTACCGGGGCCAGCTCGATGACAGCCGTCCTGGCAATGATCAGCCGGTCACAGGCCGAGACCTGAGACAGGCCTTGGACGCCGTGCTGGCCGGTCGCCCGGTTGACTCCGATCAGAAGCCCAGCATGGGTTGCAACATCAAATGGAAGCCGGGGAACGAGCCCGATTATTTCGGCTGAGAGGCTTCAGGGTTATTGGGCTGGGAAGGGATCAAGAAGCCCGGGGGCTGTAGACCCGGAGCACGGCCCCCAGCGTTGACCTCGAGGGGAAAATCCGTCCCTTCGTGTTCAGGAATTGATCGAAGACTCCAATAGCTCCAATTACTGGATACGGTTGATGCTATTTTAGTTTGGCAAAAGACTCAATAAACCGAACAATATCCTCTGCCATTGCATCAAGAATCTTCTCTCCCTTTTCGACATTTGCCAATGTGGGATCTCCGTTCACACCGTTTGGACTATCCATTTTGCGGCTAACCGCAACCTTCAAAACACCCTTTCTTCCGTGGGTATTCGGTATACGGGATGCGTATTCCTTCATCGCCTTGTCGAGTTTGACGAGTTCGGGTCTGATCGCGAGCATGCAGGAGGTTTCACTTTCATCTGCATGTCCTCCCTCTTCTTGCTCACAGATCTCATCTTCAACCTCGACTCCCAGACCTCTGATGTTTGTGACGGCAACATAGATTCCCAGCTCATTATGGAGGTCATAAGAGAGGATTCTCAATGGAAAATGCGTCGAAACCCCGCCATCCAAAATCAAGAACTTTTTGACTCCATGGTGTGCGAGGGATCTGATGATGTCGCCAACAAAGCCCCGAAAATGATCGGCATGAATTGAAACACTGCCCTGCCAATCAACAAAGGCCGGGTAATACGCATAGGCCAGGGTGGGCAACAGGACAACCGGGGTCAACTCGACCACGCGATTCGCCAGTTCTTCAGTTACCATGAGATCCGTGCCCAAGGGCAAATGGGGACCGTGCTCTTTGGTTCCCCCTCCGATGGGGAGCACGACGATCGATTCCTCGTTAATGAGCTCTCCGGCTTCCTTCCAGGTCACTTCCGCCAGTCTAAATCCAGGCATTTCCCTTCTCCCTCTCTCCTTTTCTGAGTTCCAGAGCTAAGGGTACCTCACGACAGGGGGGCCTTTCAAGGAGAATCAGCTTGATCGGTGTTCACTAGAGACCTGGCGTCCAACGGTTTGCGCGGGAGCGGGCTCGACAAGGGGAAACCGATGTGATATCTTCCGTTTGTTTTTCATTCGCCCGGTTCAAACCCTTCGCCTTTTCGGCGAACAGCTTTAGCATATTGGCATGTTGAATATGGAATATGGAACAGAGAATTTCGAATGACTTTTTCCCTTCCCCATTCGTTATTCCTTGTTCGATGATTTGCAGTTCAAAAGAATTGACTTTCAGTCATGCGAGAAATCCCCTTGCTTTAGCACGTTGTGGTCTAATCTTCACGGGGTTGACGCCCTGTTCAGTCTGTGACGGGGATCCTATCAAACCGGAACCGTCACGGCAAAAAGGAGATCTGTTGGCGGTGTTGATTGAGGTGAGAGGCCTCAAGACTTATTTCTACACCGAAGACGGTGTGGGCCGAGCCGTGGATGGGGTTGACCTCACCATCGAACCGGAGAAGACACTCGGGGTCGTCGGGGAGAGCGGGTGTGGGAAGTCGGTGACCGCCCTTTCGATCATGGGGCTCATCGAGTCGCCACCCGGCAGGATTGAGGATGGTCAAATCCTCTACCATCGGAATGGGAAGGTCATCGACCTGACAAAACTCGACCCCAAGGGACCGGAAATGCGTTCGATCCGCGGAAACGAGATCGCCATGATCTTTCAGGAACCTATGACGTCCCTGAACCCGGTCTATACAATCGGGAGACAGATTACTGAAGCGGTCATCCTCCACCAGGGCCTGCGCAAGAAGGCGGCGCGTTACAAGGCGATCGCGATGCTCCGTGCTGTGGGGATCCCCTCTCCTGAGCAGCGTGTAGACGAATACCCCCATCAACTCTCCGGGGGAATGCGCCAACGCGCCATGATTGCCATGGCCCTTTCCTGTAACCCCTCTCTTCTGATCGCCGATGAGCCGACGACGGCTCTCGACGTGACGATCCAGGCGCAGGTATTGGATCTGATGAACGACCTGCGCAGGGAGTTCAAGGCAGCCCTCTTGTTTATCACCCACGATCTCGGGATCATTGCCAACATGGCAGACGATGTTGTGGTCATGTACCTCGGAAGAATCGTTGAGGCATCCAGGGTAAGGGACATCTTCCACCACCCGATGCACCCCTACACCCGGGGGTTGATGAACTCCATTCCAACGCTCGTTACCACGGGCAAGGAGCGTCTTGTCCCTATCGAGGGGGTCGTTCCTGACCCCTATGATGTTCCGAAGGGGTGTGGGTTTGAGCCGCGGTGTCCCCTTTCGATGGCGATCTGTAAGGAGCAGATTCCGGTGCTCAAGGAAGTGACCCCGGGTCACTCGGTCGCCTGTTGGTTATCGACGGATGCCAAAATGGGTGTAGAGCATGACATCTGACAACATCCTCCTCGAGGTGAAGAACCTGAAGAAGTACTTTCCCGTGCGAAGGGGGGTCCTGAGGCGTGAGGTGGCCCAGGTTAAGGCGGTCGATGAAGTTGACTTCTATATTAAAGAGGGGGAAACTCTCGGCCTGGTCGGTGAGAGTGGTTGTGGGAAGACCACGACGGGGAGGACGATCCTTCGGCTGCTCGAACCGACCGCGGGAAAGATCCTGTTCCGTAGCAAGAAGCTTGCCGGTCCGGGCGAGGAGTATTTGAGGGAGGATATCGCCTCTGCCTCGTTCAAGCGGCTCAAGTTCCTCCGCCGTGATATGCAGATCATCTTCCAGGATCCCTATTCCTCGTTGAACCCGCGGATGACCGTCGGGGCAATCGTAGGGGAGTCTCTGCTGGTCCATGGCGTGGGCAATGGGCAGGAGAGGGAGGACCGGGTCAGAAAGGTATTGGATGCGGTTGGCCTGAAGCCGGATCACATGAAGCGCTACCCCCATGAGTTCTCCGGAGGACAGCGCCAGCGGATCGCGATAGCCCGTGCCCTCGCCCTCGAGCCGCAGCTCATCGTGGCTGACGAGCCGGTCTCCGCCCTTGACGTCTCCATCCAGGCGCAGGTGATGAACCTCCTCGAGGCCCTTCAGGAACAGTTCAGCCTGACGTACCTGTTTATTGCCCACGACCTTTCTGTGGTCAAATACATCAGCAGGCGGGTGGCCGTCATGTACCTGGGGAAGATCGTGGAATCGGCCGAGACCGAGGCGCTGTTCTCCTGTCCGAAGCATCCCTATACCGAGGCGCTGATGTCCGCGGTACCGATTCCGGATCCGGACCACAAAATGAAGCGGATCCACCTCGAGGGGGACGTCCCCAGCCCGGTGAACCCCCCCTCAGGGTGCACCTTCCATCCCCGTTGCCGTTACGCACAGGGGGTCTGTAAGGTCGAGGCCCCGGTTTATCGAGATCTGGGCAACGGGCACTTCGTCACCTGTCACCTTGCCGACTCCCTCGCCCTTCGGTCCCTTCGAACAGGATGACCCGCATCCTGGGCAGAATCGCGGATCGGCCCCATCACAACCCCAGACCCTCCAGTTCCCTTGTCCTGGGATTGCGAATTACAAGAGGTTGAGGCAACAGAGGAGATTCTCCCCCAAAACCCTTCTCAGGATCTCAGGTGTGAGGTCGGCCCGGCGGAGCGTTTCCAGTTCAATGGCCAAGGGGTCGGGGTCCATGAAGGAGTTGAAGGGAAAGTCCGACCCAAAGATGAGGCGATCCCCCCCTAACACGTTCACCGCCTGGGCGATCAATTCCGGGTCGCGCACGGTGGAGGTTTCCAGAAACACATTCTCCATATCTCTTAGCCCCCTGAGGTTTTCTTCGACGCCTTCCCCGGTGTTCGGGACACTCCGGCCCATATGGGCCACGATCACCTTCAGTTCTGAAGCGTGGCGCCTGATCTCCTTGACCTGCTCGGGAATGCTCTTTCCTGTCGTTCTGCTGAGGTGAGCGACCAGGGGGACTCCGGCTCTGGCCATTTCGCGGTAGGCACGAGCCCGATCGAACCGTTGCGGTGACTGAAGGATGTGCTGCTTGAATCCCTTTGCTCCCCGCCGCAACCAGTGGTCGGTATCGTCTCCCATCAGGGAGAAGGGGATGATCCGATCGGGATGGGCGCGGTAGGCATCAAGGACGTAAGTGTTGGCAGCCACAGGGTCCACTTCTTCCAGGGGGAAGGGAAAGGCGACCGCACAACACACACCGTTGGCGTCCATCCGGGCGATCAGGGCATCCACCCGGTTCTCCATCCGGTCCCGAAAGCCCGGCAGTTTTCGCTTTTCTTCGGGGATAGGCTTGACGATGAACGCCTCCAGACCGAGGTGGGTGTGGGCGTCGACAATTCTCTCACGGGCCGGCCTGGCCCGCTCGGTTCCTCTGGCATCCATTCTCTACCCGACTTTCTGCGGTTCTCGTCTCTCCAGGGTTTGAATTGGACCGAGGTATATTCTACTTCACCTTCCGCAACCTCGGATCGAGGACGTCCCGCAACGTGTCTCCCAGGAGGGTCCACCCCAGCACAAACGTGAGGATCGCAACGGAGGGAAAGGTGTACGTGTACCAATAACGGAACGGATCTCCTACGGCGCCCAACAGCCAATTCCGGGAGAAGTTGATCATCTGCCCCCAATCCGCGTACCCGGGTTCCGCTCCAACCCCGATAAAGCTCAGGGACGCGGCAATCAGCACCATGTTCCCAATGTCGAGGGAGGCCAAGACGAAGACGGGGAAGATCGAGTTGGGGAGAACATGGCGGAAGAAGATGCGTAGCTTGCTCGCGCCGATGCTTTCCGCTGCCGCAACGAAGTCGCGTTCCTTGACGGAGAGGACTTCGCTCCGCATGATTCGTGCATACTGGCGCCACCCGAAAATAATGAGGGCGAGTATCACCTTATCCAGACCCTTCCCCAGGACGATGCTTAGGACAATTACCGCAATCAGAAAGGGAAAGCTCATGAACAGGTCGGTCACCCTCATGACGATCTCGTCGACCAGCCCCCCACTGAATGCCCCCAGGCCCCCGAGTAGAACCCCGATGAATGCGATCGCACCGACCACGATGAGACCGACGCGAAACGCTGTCCGGCTCCCCCAAACGACCCCGTAGAGGATGTCGTACCCTCCACTCGTCGTTCCGAAGGGCGCCTTCTCTGAGGGCGGTTTGGGGAGAGAAGAGAATCCCACGCGAGCGATGGCATAGGGGTCCCGCTGGTTTTTGGGCGGGGAGATGACTGGTGCGAGTAGGGCGATAATCGCCCAGAAAAGGACAAGCACGAGCCCCGCAACACCGAGGGGATTCTTCATAACTCTCAAAAAGTTATCCATCCCACATCACTCCAGGGTGACCCTCGGATCGAGGACCATGTAAAGCATATCCACCGCCAGGTTGGCAAGAATGATGATCAACCCAATGAGCAGGGATGCTCCGAGGATCGCGGGGAAGTCGAGTCCCTGGGCCGCCGTCACGATGAACAGCCCCATCCCCCGGTAGTTGAAAACCGTCTCCACGATGACTGCCCCACCAAGCATCTTTGCCACAATCGTCCCGCCCAGGGTGACCACAGGAAGGAGCGCGTTGCGGCGAGCATGCTTCTTGATCACGACCCGTTCCATGAGGCCCTTGGCGCGCGCTGTGACCACGTAATCCTTGCGCAGGGTCTCCAGGAGAGAGGAGCGCATCATGCGGAGCATCGTCGATACCATGCCGATGGAGTAAGCGAGGGCAGGGAGAATGAGGTGCCGTAACCCGTCGAGGAAGATGTCGAACCGTTTGTTGAGCAGGGAGTCGATCAGGATCATCCCGGTGTAGGACTCGAACGCCGAAAGATAGACGACGTCTTCCGCCCAGTTGCTGAGCCGCCCTGGGGGGAACCACCCGAGCCACGCATAAAAGATGACGAGCAGGATCAATCCAAATATGAATTCTGGAAGAGAGACACCGAAGATTGTACCCACGCGGGCTACCTGATCGATGGGTCGGTTGTGGTGGGTTGCAGCGTAGGTTCCGAGGAAGATCCCACCGGCGAAAACGATCACCCCTCCGAGGAGCATCAGCTCCACCGTGGCCGGGAAGTACCGGGCAATCGCTTCGGCAACTGGCATGCGCGCCGAAGGAGACCACCCCAGATTTCCCCGAAGCACTTTTTTCAACCACTCGTAGTATTGGATATGGAAGGGCTTATCAAGCCCGTACCGGGCGACGAGTTCTTCGAAGGGAATGGCGGATGTCAGCGCATCGGCATTGGGGATAAACACGGCTAACCGCTCGTAGGGGCTGAGGAACATGACCAGGGAGAAAATCAGGCCGGACAAAACAAGCATGACCACCGGTAGAAGGAGCAACCGCTTCAGAATATAGCGCACCATGGGCTGTGCCCTTCGATCGAACTTCAGGCGGGACGATCACGCCCCGCCTGAACCTAAGGGGATGGCTCGAGTCAAAGGCCTTTTGGGATCCCCCCCACCGACTTACTCGTAGGCTTTGGACATCTTATAGAAGTCAAGGTTGAAGGGAAAGGGGCCCGTGTAGTAACCCTGGACCCAGTCCCGCATAGCGACATGTTCGACCGCCTGGAAGTGGAAGATGGAATGGGAGTCCTCGTAAGCGAGTCGCTGAAGTTCGACGGAGAGCTCCTTCCTCCTCTGGGGATCATAGTTGCTTCCCAGCTCGTCGATCAACGGATCGTACTTCGCCTTTGCGAGATCGGTATACCCTGACCAGTCGGCATAACCGCCCGCCGAGTGCATGTGCTCGAACAATGGCAGATAAGGGTCAACGACCTCAGGGAGCATTCCAAACAGAGAGAGGGGCAGTTGCTTTTCCTTGATTGCCCCCACGTGCGCTGCCCAGGGGAGGGAGGCCAGTTCGATGTGGAACTTCGGGTTGATCGATTCAACATTCGCTTTCAAGATCTCAAGGGCCCGCTGGCGGTGAGTGGATCCAGTCGAGTATACCGCGGTGAACCGGAATCCTTGCTCCCATACTTTGCCCCCCCAGGCCTCCTTAAAGTACTCCTCGGCCTTTTTCAGGTCAAGGGAGTACCGCGGGTTGTCCGGATTGGCGGTGGGAAAACCGATCAACACCGGGCCGTAGGGCTTCAGAGCAGCGCCTAGGAAGACATCATTAATGAAGGTGTCCCAATCGAAGCTGTACTGGAATGCCTTTCTCACATTGATATCGCTGAAGAAGTCTGTCGGGATACCCTTCTCGCCCAGCTGGCCATTTCCGATATAGCTGCTCGCCTCCGCAATGTGAAAGACGAAGTTGATCTTCATCAGCCACGTTGCGGGGAGGTTTTTCATCACCTTTATCCCGGGGGCTCCCTCCACCTGGGGCAGCTCGGAGACGTTCACCTCGACGAAATCCACATCGCCTTGCTTCAGCAGCAGAATCCCTGCGGGAAGATCCGCGACGATCTTGCGGACAACCCGCTTCAGGCGAGGTACCCCCTGCCAATAATCCTTAAACCCTTCGAGGACAACGCGTTCGGACCGTTCCCAGGACACGAACTTGAATGGACCCGTGCCCATCATCTTGTCGAAGAGGGGGTCTTTCTCTGCCGTGAGGTTCATGTGCTTCTGCCCCGTGTCTTTCGTCCCTGGCCAGGCCCCCTGCTCGATGCACCACGCCTTGTTCATGATTCCCATCGCACTTCCCCCATCGGCCATGATGCCGATGAAAGGAACAAAGGGGTTGGGCAGCTTGAAGGCGACGGTGTTTGCCTTATGGTTAATCCGCTCATCGAGTAGCTCGTAAGCAGCATCGTAGCCCACTCTCTTCACGAGTTCCCCAAAGGAAGGCGCCTCGAGTAGGTTTTGGGCGAGCATCTTATAACTCGAGGCTTGAGCCCCAACGAGGAGTCCTCGCTTGAACGTGTAGGCGACATCCTCAGGGGTGAGGACCGCTCCGTTGTGAAACTTCACCCCCTCTCGTATTGGAAAGGTAATGTGGGTTGTCCCGTCTGGGTCCACCTTGATCAGCCCATTCTCCCGGGTAGGGACCTTCGTTGCCATACTCGGGATCAAGGTGGCCATGTCCCCATCGGGGTGGTCGAGGAGCGAGTCGTACACGTTGAAAGAAATCTCATTTGTCGCTGAACTGAGCATGAACTGGGGGTCAAGGCTCTCCACAGAGTTCGTTGTTGCCTTGATGAAGGTGTCGGGATTGCGAATCGGTTGTTGCGCTGCGGCAAAAGGCAAAGGAACCGATAACAACAGAAGTAGAAGGAGACTCCTGAAAATGCTGATTTTCCTCGTCATGATGAGACCTCCCTAATCAGAGTGTTTTTTGCTTTCCTGTGTCCGAACCGAAGTGGCAATGACCAGATTCATCGGTACCGTCTTCTCAGCGTTCTGCGATCACCTCCTTGCGCCCGGGGAAGCGTTTCCCCTGAGACAGAAAGCGTTACTCCACGGTGCGCTCCCTCAAGATTTTCCACGGATCTCTCAAGAGGTTTCCTGGCCCTTCTGAACCCGACCCCGACCGGCAGACCCCGTGGTGCCCCGGCGCTCCGGGACCTACTCGCACCGATCGATGTACAACCAATCCCTGTCATCTGAAGCGAAGTCCTCTTGTTCCTTGGATGTTGTCTTCCGGATACAGAACTCGCAAAACTCGTCCCCATCTGGAAGGGCTTTGGTGTGACCGAGCTTGTAGTCGGGATTGTAGGCCATGTATTTTGCCGGATCGACATAGCAGTAAAGCCGTCCCAGGGTCTCCTCCCCGTATTCCTTCCAAACCCTTGCCATCATGCACCCGTAGGCCCGATGCCGTTTCTCCCCTTTCACCTCCACGTCCTCGTTGCCTGTGTGCATCCCGATGCGGGGAAGGCGGCGGCTTGTTCCGACTCCGTAGTTTTCTGGGGTTAACGGAAGTCCCTGGGCCAATACCGCGTTCCGCACCTCCTTCCCAACCATTTTTCCGTAGGCCTTGATCGATTTGGCAATGAGCGCCCTGCCCCGTTCTTCTCCGAATTCATTCACCAATGTCTTGGCGAAAGCGAGGTGGAGAAGAGCAATCCGGCGGCTGACCAGCTGAACTTCGCTTTCTGCCTCCTCGAGGGGGATGACCTTGGGATTTCCTCTCATTTCATCCTCTTTCAGTCCATTCTCCTCCAACTCATCCTCCTTCCTGCTCATCAATTGGCTTCCCCACCCCCTAAAGAGCTCATGGGACCCCCCAATCGTCCGAAATGGCCCCTGAATGCGGGGGACACTGTAACATGGTCCCTGTCCTTCGTCAAGGAGAAGAATCGAGGCCAAATCCGTCAGCCTTTACGGCCCCTTTGAGACCCTTTTTCTAATCCCCCTTTACGGGACAATCGCTTCGTGACATAAATCAGCCCGTAAACATCCTAGACTCATGGACCCTAGAATTGATCCTCTGTTAATTGTTATTCCTCCCAATGAAGATGATGAACTGATGTGTATTTGAGCTGCCAGCAGGGCGAGCAGTTTTTCCCTGGCCAGGCTTGCCGCGCCAGAGCCTTGTGCGGCGGCGGGTCGTCTTGATAATTCCTGACTGGTGTGATACCCTGGCGAGTCGAAAATTCCGGAGGGTTTTTCCTTATGCCGGGGATCTTTCAATGGGAGGAAGTGGAGTTACCAGAAGAAGACTGATCCTATGGCAGAAGCCGTGCGCAGTTCCTTGACAAAGGAGGACAACATGAGTGAGCAGTATGATCAACCCAATATGCCGGAGAGCGCTGAAGCGGTCAAGGGGGGATTTGGGAGATATACCCGAGAAGATCTGATGAGAATGGACCCCGTGTGCCTCCGGGCTCTGTTCCGGGAGCGAGTCCATCACACGATTGAGGTCGACGTTTACCCTATTCTGCTGGGAAGGAAGACGGTGCCCCCCAATTTCGGGTCGCAACCGCAATTGATTCTCGATGTTTGGAGGGAAAGGGGCTTTTCAGATGGGGATCCGGATTTCGAATGGGGCAAAAATTACCTTGCCCTTGCCAAAAGAATTCGGGCCGGTGAAAAAATCGAGATCACCGAGGGGCTTCCCACCCCCTTTACTCAGCAAGAGATGGCCGTTGTCCATAAGTTGATATGGGAACGCCGCTCAGTTCGCGATTGGGTTCCTGGGAAAGAGGTCCCCGATGAAATGATAGAAAAGATACTTGAAGCAGGCAGGGCGGCGCCAACGGGCTGCAATTTGGATATTGTCCGCTTTGTCGTGATAAGAGATCCGAAAGAGGCCAAGTTTGTTTGGAGCGATATCCCCACCCCAATGGATCAGTGTGTTCTCATCGTTGTCTGTTACGACAAAAGGGTTTATGAAACCGTGGGTCAGGATCGGAGTGTCCCTCAGAACATGTTGTTTGATTGTGCTGCCGCTGCTGATCATATGTGCTTGATGGCCCATGCCCTGGGTTTGGGAGCAACCTGGCTATCGTGTACAAAGAAGACGGCTAGAACCTTTAAGGAGAAATACGGCCTCCCCGATCATATCGAACAGGCCTTGCACATCGCAGTCGGTTGGTCCGCAACGGGATCAATCAAATCTGAGAGGATGCCCCTCAGTGAGATGATCATAAAGAGGTAGATCGGATTGATGGGAACGGGGTCTGGAGAAGGGGCGGGGGCGTGATTCATTCGTATGGACTGACCGGGATTTGAACGAACACCGACCGAGGAAGGGTTTAGATCGGGTACGACCGCTCTGAGCAAACATGGGGGAACTAGAAATCCAGGTCCCGATCGATTGTGATTATTTCAGCCAGAAACAAGCAGAGTTGGACATCGATTAGGGCCACCGATTCCATCTGAGACTGTCGAAAAACCCTAAAACCACGATTTTCGGACTTATAAGTACGTGAAATTACTACGGGTGAATTTTGCGAAAATGGCAGAATTGGACTTTTTCGACAGTCTCTCTTGAGGTAAACGGCTTAACTCGCGAGAAAGAGCAGGCCGAAATAGCCCAATTCAGAATAGGAACCTGTTTCGGTTCTATTGTATGAGGGAAATGCCGGATGACTGAAAATCAAGGCCAGGAGTTCTAGAGCCCCTTCTTTTTCCCCCTCCGTATTGTCATCAGGGGGGCAAGAAAAGAAAACCGGCTGATCAAGCTAATGTGGCTCGATGATGACCTCCTTCCAGAACCACCAAATCGCCGCCGACGTGGGATATTTTTTCACCCATGGCTTTATCAGCAAGTGCAATCGGACATAGTTGAGAGGTATAATGGCTGCCTCTTCCACCAGGATCTTGTCAGCCCGCTTGTATAGATCCATCCTCTTTTCCTGATCCACAGACCGCCTGGCTTCTTCTACGAAGCCAGCGTAGGTTTCGTCCCTCCAGCCAGGCAGCCAAATGACAGCACCTACCCCCAGGAAGTTGTCAGGGTCAGGATAGTCGGCGACCCATCGAGCGAGAGACATGGATGGGGGTTCCCTACACACCCTTTCGCCAAACGCTGCGTAGTCCATGGCCTGCCACGTGATCTCCACCCCCAGATTCTCCTGCCACTGCGCCCGCAGGTGTTTGCTCAACGGCTCGCGTTCGTGGGGTGTCAGCGCCTCTGCAACGTGGAAGCCTCGACCATCTGGATAGCCCGCCTCCGCCAGAAGCCGCCGCGCCTGCTGGGGATCGTACGGCAGACCGATCTCCACCGAGTGTCCCGGCATCCCCGGTGGTATGAGCCCGCCCGTGGCCGGGAAAACATAGCCTCTCCAGATCACATCTCCCAGCGTTTCTCGGTCTGTGGCGAGAACGAAGGCTTGACGCACCCGAACATCATCAAAGGGTGGCCGGCTCACGTCGAACGCCACGAATATTGTCGCCAGCCATGGCACAGAGAGATACTCTCCAGCATGCCGCTGCCGGGCACGGTCCATCTCAGCCGGTGGAAAGAGCCCCAAGTCCAAAACGTCCAGTCGGTCATCCTCATACATTTTCAGTGCAGAAGACCATTCCAATGGGAGCAGATCGATCTGCTGCACGTTCCCTGTGAACCGGCCACGGTACTCCGGATTGCGTACCAAGACCATGGACTGTCCCCGCTTCCGGGACTTGAGTCTGAACGGACCGTTGGTGACAATGTTGTCTATCTCCGTCCAGGCCTCGCCATACGTCTCCACCACGTGTTTGGGCACAGGGCCAGTCTTAGGATAGGCCAGCAACTGAAGGAAATAGCTCGTCGGCTCCTTCAGTTCCACGACAAGGGTGTGCTCGTCCAGGGCCTGCACCCCCAGGTCGGCTGGATCTGATACGTCACCCTGATGAAAGGCCCTGGCACCCTTGATATCATACAGCAGATCGGCAGGTAACGACCCAGTAGCCGGATCCAGCGCTTGCCTCCATGCGTAGGCGAAATCCTCAGCCGTCACCGGCGTGCCATCGCTCCAGCGTACGTCCTCCCGCAGATGGAAGACGTACTTGCGTCCCCCTTCAGAGACCTCCCAGGTTTGGGCCACATCGGGCACGACGTCCATCTCCGGACTCAACTCCACCAACATGCTGAAGAGCTGGGACATGACACCAGACGAATAGACGTCCAGGACTCTCGTCGGGTCTAAGGTTCCCGGCTCGTCCCAGAACACTCTGAGGGCATGGGGTGCCGATGGTAGCGAGACGACTGGTTCCACCTCTCCGGCCCGTTGCCACAGGATGAGCCCTTCCTCGTAGGCTTGGTGCGCTCGCCCAAAGTCGAAGGCGCTGTGATAGGTCAACCCCAGCTTCATCAGCGTCCGGGCCCCTTGTTCGTGCTCCCCCTGCTCCTTCAGGAACGCCAGCAACCGCTGGTAGTAGTCAATGGCCTCCTGGTGGGCATATAGTCCCCGTGCCCGGTCCCC
>CAYGBW010000041.1:0-11801 GCA_964348185.1 uncultured Thermodesulfobacteriota bacterium
ACGCCCCCTTTCGCTCTCTGTACGGAGTTTTTGACCCGTTCTAAGGGCTCGGTCGTTCGATCTTCCGAACTCGGCCTGGCGGCCTCAGACAACGGAATCTCGCCCCTTCGGGGACACTCCCTTCGCCAAGACGGGTAGCCCCAAAAACTCCGTAATGTTCGCTCCAGGGACATTTTTCAGTGACGACGAATTAGGTCGTGTCCCTGACTCACTTCTTCCAGAATTCCGGGACCAACAGGACGATCACCGTGTAGAGTTCAAGCCTACCAATAAGCATGCAGAAGATAAGAACCCACTTGCCGACCAGTGGAATCGAGCGATAGTTGTCCAGGGGACCGACCGCGCCCAGTCCGGGTCCAATATTGTTGATCGTGGCTGCCACCGAGACAAAGGCTGTGATGATATCGAGCCCGAGCAAGGCCATGGTGACCGAGGCCAGCACAAAAACCAGCATGAAGAGGAAGAAAAACCCCCAAACCGACGCCATGACCGTTTCAGGCACGGCCTTTCCCCCAAGCCGAATCGGGATAATCCCGTGGGGATGAATCAGCCGGAACAACTCTCTCCGGCCCTGCTTCAAAAGGAGAAGAATCCGCATACATTTCATGCCCCCCCCTGTAGACCCGGCCGAGCCTCCAATGAACATGAGAATGACGAGGATGTATTGGGCAAAGGAAGGCCAGGTTTCAAAGTCGGCGGTTGTGTAGCCCGTGGTTGTCATGAGGGAGGTCACCTGAAAGGCGGCGTATCGAAAGGCTTTAGCCAGGGTCTCATAGGTCTCAACCCGCAGGATCAGGGTGACGAGAAGCACAGCCCCCGCGAGGGTCAACCCGTAGAATCGAAACTCATTGTTTCGATAGAAGGCCCGGAGATTGCCCGTCAGGGCCTGGTAGTGGAGAGCGAAGTTGGTTCCTGCTAGAATCATGAAGACCGTTACGACCCCATCGAAATAGGCCTTGTCATAGGCGCCGATACTGATGTTTCGGGTGGAAAAACCCCCTGTTGCCATGGTTCCGAAGGTATGGCAGAGAGCCTCGAAAAGGTTCATCCCTCCCGCCATCAAGAAAACCGTCTCGACCCCAGAGATGAGCATGTAGACCTGCCAGAGGATCTTGGCGGTCTCAGCGACCCGCGGTCTCAACTTGTCAGCCACAGGTCCCGGGACTTCGGCCTTGAACAGTTGCATCCCCCCCACACCCAGGAGGGGAAGAATGGCGATGGAGAGAACAATGATCCCCATACCACCCAGCCAGTGGGTCAGACTTCGCCAGAACAGGATGCCCCGGGGCACCCCCTCCATGGCTGCAAGCACTGTGGCTCCCGTCGTGGTGAAGCCAGACATGGACTCAAAATAGGCCTCCGCAAAACTCGAGAAAACGCCGGAGAACATGTAGGGAAGGGAGCCAAAAAAGGCCGCAAGAATCCATCCAAGCGTAACAATGGCAAACCCTTCCCGGTGGGAGATCTCCTGGACCATCCTTCGAAAGAGAAGGGCAAGAAAGCCCCCCGCTGCGCTGGTGATTGCTGCCGACAGGGCCAGGGCCCAGAGATCACCGTCTCCGTAGTACAGGGAAAAAAGGAGGGGAAAAATCATCGTGAGACCGAGGAAGAAAATCAAGGCTCCCAGGATCCGGAAGATCAATCCAAAGCGCATCAGAAATACTCCAACTTGACCATCAGCGTCTTTTCTACCTTGGGAATGGCTGACTGGAGGGTGAAAATGACGACCCTGTCGTCTGGGAGGATGACGTCCTCGCCCCCAGGGATAATGACATCTCCACCCCGCACGACCGCACCGATAAGGGCTCCTTTTGGGAATTTCAGCGCCTTGATGGGCCGGTTCACAATATCCGAGGTCTCCAGGGCCACGGTCTCAATAACCTCAGCATCTTCTTCCCTCAGGGTCGCTACGGAAAGGACCTTTCCCTTCCTGATGTAATGCATGATTCTCCCGATCGCCGATAGGCGGGGGCTCACCACAGCATCGATCCCGATGGCCGGGAGAATCGACAGGTAATGGAGGTGTCTGACCAGGGTGATTGTCCTTTTCGCGCCCAGTCGTTTGGCAAGGAGGGATGCCAGAATGTTGGCGTCCTCATCGTCTGAAACCGAAATGAAAAAATCGGCCTCTTCAATTCCCTCCTCCTTGAGGAGGTCCTGATCGGTTATGTCTCCTTGAAGGATCAGCACCTTCCCCAGGCTCTCGGCCATCCCCTGGCACCTTTCCGCGTCCTTTTCGACCACTCGGACAGCGATTCCCCTGTCCTGAATCTGCCGCGCCACCTCAAAACCGATATGACTCCCCCCGGCGACAAAGACCCGCCTGATAGGCTCCTCCTTCTTTCTGAGATAGGCCAGGGCCTCTCTGACGGAATGCCGGTCCACCACGGCATAGAGAATATCCCCCACGAATACGGTTTCGTCTCCGTCGGGGATGATGATCTGGTCATCTCTGGAAATGGCGACGATCAGAACCTTAAGATCAGGAAACTGGGACCGGACCGCTTGCAGTTCCCTAAGCTTTTTGCCCATGACGTAGCTGTCTCCGTCGATCTTGACACCGATGAGCTCCACCCTCCCCTCTGCAAATTCAGCAAAGTCGGCAGCGCCTGGATTCTCAACGAGTCTCACAATCGTCTTGGCGGTTTCCAATTCCGGGTTGATACAGAGATCGATATCGAGATGGTCCTCGTCAAAAATCCGGGTCTCCCGTGTGTACTCGAGATTGCGGATGCGGGCGATCCGTTTGGGAATCTTGGATTGGGTCCCTGCAATGAGACAGGCGACCATGTTGATCTCATCACTGTCTGTGGCTGCGATCACGATTTCCGCCTCTTCGATCCCCGCCTGCTTGAGGACACCCGGGCTGCTGCCCTTGCCGAGCAGGCCCTTAGCATCGAGAGTCTCATCGATGTGTCGAATCTTTTCAAGGTTATGATCGACAACCACCACATCATGGCCTTCCTTCGACAGCTTTTTGGCCAGATTGTATCCCACTTCACCAGCTCCAATGATAATGATTTTCATGGCTCCCTTCCCTTTGAAATCCTCTCACCAGACGTGCGTCATCGAGAGGTGATCAGAACCGAATGGCCAAGAGACACGAGTCTTTCGGCCATACGGTAGGCCTTCTCCCTGGTGCCAAATCTCCCAACCCGAACCCGATAGTAGTTGCCTCGGTCGGTCTCAAGAACGGTCATATAGGCCTCCTCAAAGACCCTTTGCAATTGCTTGAGGAGACGCTCTGCGTTTTGCCTGTCCCTAAACGAGCCGACCTGGACCGTGTAGACTGGGGTTTCGTCGCGAGGTGGTTCTGCGATGCCAAGGGCCACCACTTCAACCCGGGCCGTTCCTTTTTCAACCATACCGATGACCCGAGCCGCCGCATAGGAGAGGTCGATAATTCTGCCCTTGACAAAGGGCCCCCGATCGTTGATTCTGACCTCCACGGACCGGTGGTTTTCCAGATTGGTTATCACCGCTTTTGTCCCCAGAGGGAGCGTCTTGTGAGCGGCGGTCAGCTCATACATGTCATAGATTTCGCCACTGGCCGTTGGGTTTCCGTGAAATCTCCCGCCGTACCACGACGCAATTCCCCGTTGAGCGTAGTTGGATTTTTTGCGCTCCGGAACCGAGCTGATGGGCTCCTTTCGCACCGGTCCGAGGGGACCGACACAGGACAGCACAAGCAAGGTGGAGCCCAGAAGGAAGGCTAACCCATATCTTCCAATGGTCATCGGCTCTTTGGAATCTCATCTCCTAGGCGATGAGGCCCCTTCGGATCCTTCCTGGAAAGCACGAGAGACCCTCTGTCGTTTTCCAACAGGAGCCTTCCCCTGGGAATCTCAGGATCCGAAACGATTTCAATAGACTCCAATCCATAAGCATTCTTCAACCGGGCCAGATTCCCCTTCCTCTGTCCCGTGAAGTTTGACAGGTCACCCGGGGCGAGGTGGAATCGGACCTTGTGACGATTTCCATTCCCACCCTCTTCCAGCAACCTGCATGCCATCCCATAGAAGATGGCAGACTCCACAAGGGATCGGAATGCAGGGTGGTAAGGGCCTGCCAGGACCGTGCCAGAGGCCCCAAGCCTGGGCGTCACCTGAAGGCCCACCCGAATCACAGGGATTTGGGCCTGATCGAACATTTCCAAGGCCTCTTTTGCCCTTCGAACTGCCTCCTCCAGTGAAAGGGGCGTGTACAACCCTCGCTGGTAGAGCCTCTCCAGAGGCGATCCCTTTAACACCAGAAGGGGATAGATCCTGACAAAATCCGGAGCAAGATCGATGACCCGGCGAACGGTCGTGAGAAAGAGATCCCTGTCCTCCCCCGGCAGACCGAGCATGATCTGAATGCCCACCTCAAATCCCATCGACCTGACCAGTCGGACACTCTCACAAACATCTCGATGCGTATGGCCCCGTCCGCAGCTCCACAGGATCTCATCCACCATGGACTGAGCCCCCACTTCCACGGTCTCCACGCCGAATGTCCGAAGGAGATCCAACCCCTCTCGGTCAACTGCATCAGGCCGTGTCGACACGCGAATGGCATCAATCGATTCCCGGTTGATGAATGGGTGAACCCACTGGAGAAGCGCCTTCTGGTCTTCCCGGGGAAGGGCCGTAAAAGTCCCCCCATAAAAGGCCACCTCTTTTCGCTGAGGGCGACCTTCAACGGTCCGAAGAAATGAGACAATTCTCTCCTCAACCTCAGTCCCCGATGGCATCCCCCGGGTCCGGTCAGTGGTCATCTCTTGGTTACAGAACACGCACCGATGGGGACATCCCTGATGGGTGACAAAGATAGGAATGATGAGTCGTCTGGCCAAACCGAAACTTTTCATTTTCCTCTGCTCATCAACCTTCCCAATGCCTCTTCTGCTGCCTCCTGTTCCGCTTCTTTTTTGGTCTTCCCCTCTCCGTGGCCCATGGCCACACCCTGGATTGAAACAGAGACGCGAAACTGCTTTTCGTGATCAGGCCCCGACACGCTCACGACAGCATAGCGGGGGACCGTCTGGTACCGGTTCTGCGTCTGCTCCTGAAGGATACTCTTGAAGTTCTGCCGCGCAGTTTTCTGCCCCAATTCTGTCAGAACCTCAGAGAAATGGAGGTGCAGTATCCGGGAGGCATCCTCGTACCCACCGTCAAGATACACAGCCCCCAGGACAGCCTCATAGCAGTTCGCCAGAATCGAGGTTTTTTCTCTCCCCCCGGTCTGTTCCTCCCCTTTCCCCAGAAGAATGAACCGGCCCAACCCCAGGCGTTTTGAAACCCGTGCCAGGGCTTTCTCGTTGACGACCAGGGCCCGAATCCGGGTAAGCTCACCCTCGGATAGATCGAAGAACCGCTCCATGACCAGATGACTCATCGCGAGATTCAAGACAGCGTCTCCCAAGAACTCGAACCGCTCGTTGTCAAAGGGCTCGTTTTGAAGGTTCTCGTGTGTATACGATTTGTGGGTGAGGGCCTGGACCAGAAGATCAGCATTCCGGAATCGGTATGTCAGAATGGCTTGAAGGGATTCCAGCCATTCCCGAGTCTCTTTCTCCGAAGGATCCATGCAATCAATCTACTATAACCACCGGCCAGGTCAAGTCCATTCGACGTCGGGGTTCAACCATCGGCGGTCAGCTGTCGGTTGTTCCTCCTGATTCTATTGAGGGCTGATAGCCGACCCCTCACCGCTGTTTCATATTCTCCTCCCAAAGACTTTCTGCCCTCTCACCTCGGTGATCTCGACCTCGATCTCTCCGGAGGAGTAGGTACCCTCCGGCTTGATCCAGACAGGGATATAGTTCCTGGACACCCCCTTCCGCCACCCCTCATCGTCTACCGTGGTGTCCTCCTCCACAATCCTCACCCTCTGGTGGAGAAACCGCCTGTAGAATGCCTCGCGCTTTTTTTGCCCCAGTTCTCGGAGAATCCTGCACCGCCTGCGGATTTCATCCCCTCTCACCTTTTGGGAAAAGTCGAAGGCAGCAGTCCCAGGGCGGGGGGAAAAGGGAAAAACGTGAAGATAGGCCACGGGAAGTTCCGCTACGAGATCGACGGTGTTTCGAAAATGCCTCTCCCCCTCCCCAGGAAAACCTCCAATCACGTCGAGGCCGATGGAGACAGACGGGACCCTGTCGGCGGCTTCAGCCACCAGTCTCCGGAATGTCTCCCGGTTATACCCTCGATTCATGCGGGACAGAATCTCATCGTCTCCGCTCTGGAGGGGAATGTGGAGGTGGGGACAAATCCTCTCCGAAGACGCGATGGCCGAAAGGAGGGGTTCAGTGAAATCGGTGGGCTCAACAGAACTCAGCCTGATCCGGGGAGGCAGGTCAGGGGCTCCCTCAAGGAGCTCGACCAATTCAGCCAGAG
This sequence comes from uncultured Thermodesulfobacteriota bacterium, assembly GCA_964348185.1. Taxonomy (GTDB): domain Bacteria; phylum Desulfobacterota; class BSN033; order WVXP01; family WVXP01; genus CAYGBW01. Next base: position 6,375 of record CAYGBW010000041.1, read on the forward strand.
ACGTGGGAGGAGAAAGGTCCAGACCGTAGGCTCCCAGATGGACTCCTGTGAGGACGACCTCCGCGTAACCCGCCCTTTTCAGCTGGGCAAGGTGCTCCAGAGTCTTCTCTGGGGGAAGGCTACGGCTCCTCCCTCTGGCCCGAGGGACGATGCAGTAGCTGCACCTCCCATTGCAACCCTCCTGAATCTTGAAAAAGGCCCGGCAATGACCGGAAAAGCCTCCAATCCGAAAGTCCTCCAAAGGGCCATTCTCTAACGGTGGGACTCGAACGATCGGGTTTCTTTTCCCAATCAAATGAGAGACGAGAGAGGCAACGTCCCCCTTGGCCTGGTTCCCCAATACGGCTGAGACACCCTCCACGGCGCTGACTTCCTGGGGAAACACTTGGGCATAACATCCCGTGGCAATGACGACAGCTTCAGGATTCAGACGATGGGCCCGTCGCATCAGTTGGCGAGACTCGAAGTCCGACTTCCCTGTGACCGTGCATGTATTGACGATGTAGACATCGGCTTTCTCACCAAAGGGAACCTCCCGAAACCCCAATCCTCCCAGTCTTTCCCGCATGACTTCCGAATCGAACTGATTGACCTTGCACCCAAGGGTAGCGATCGCAATGCGTATGTCCTTCATTCCTATGCGCCCTAGCTCAGTGATTAGTTTTTGCCGCAGACCCACGCAGACTCCCGCGGACATTTTGGTCGGCCGACTTGGCCGAACAAAAAGTGCAATCGCTTCGCGATATGAATCAGCCTATAAACATCTTAGACCCATGGGTTATGGAATTGGTTCCCTGTCAACTGTTATTCCTACCAATGAAAAGATGAATTGACATATATTTGAGCTGCCCGCAGGGCGAGTGGTTTTTCCCTGGCCAGTGTCGGCCAGGGAAAAGATCTATCTGCGTGTGTCCGCGTGGGTCTGCGGCTAATTGATTCCAAGAGATTTCGAGTCTCGGATTTGGTTGCGGCTTCGCCGCGCTGTGTCTCTGTGGTGAGCATATATTCTAGCCGATAATGGCAAAATCCCAGCTTTATTCCGGGTCTGTACGTAACCGAATTGATGAAAGGATGTACTTAGAATCTCACCAATTCGATGTCCCCCCAGACTCCCAGCCCATCCCCCAGAATGATCATGGCTCCCAAAACACCTTCGATCTTTTGAGCCAGCGCCAGCCCCGCTTCGATATCTTCTTTGGACCCGACACGGTTTCCCACCGCCGTAGCCGCGGCATCGGCCAGGGTTGGAGACCTAGAGACGATACAGACCGCGTCGGCTCTTCCAAAACTCAGAGAATGGCCTACCGTACCGGATGATGTGCAGACTCCAATCGGGGTCTTGTCAGGGGAAATGACAACTCCCACTTTCAGACTTAGGGGAGAGGCCCCTGCATATATCGCCACCCGGCGCTCTGTGGACGACTTGATATAGATATCTCCCCCGTTCTCAACGATCACATCTCTGGAAAGGCTCAGGAGATCCTCCCCCACAAAATGGGAGATGGCCCCTGCAATCCCAGCCATGGGACCCACGCCGCAGCTCTGACTCGCCCGAAGCATCTCCCGCACGATTCTAGGGGCCAGAGGATCGTCTTTGAGGGGAACCAGGGATTCACGAAAAAGGGAATGGGTCGCCATATAGGCTTCAATGGAATGGCGATGCCGAATCACCGCATCCCGGGTCTCTCCTACGAGGGCTTTTTCTGCCATCACAAAGAGGTCGGTCTCCTGCACGGTCACCTGGAAGGTAACAAGCCCGTGAGAACGGATAAGGTTCCGGTATTTTCTCTCTCCTATCCCTTCCATAAAGACAGCTCACCGGTGTCAGGGATTAGCAGTCAGTCGAGTCCCCAGAGGTCAGCGATCAGCTGCCAGTGCCTGCTCTCAAAGGCTTCCCTGTCACTTATTCCCTGCCAACTGCTGGACCGGTCTTTCCTGTTCCCTGTTTTCTGATCCCTGCAAACTGTTATTCGTCAAAATAAAACCCCTTCCCAGGAAGAAGAGGCACATCCTCGACGAGAACCACGTACTGGATTGAAGCGAACTTACATCGTTGGCCCGATATATCCTTACCCCAGGGACACCAAGAATCTCGGGGTATGAGGTTTGAGGACCGCTGCGCCCAAATGGGCTTCGCTCAAGGCAAGGGCCCCTGAGTTCTAATTATGAGCTTTCTCTCTCGAAATGACGAAATCGCCGATCCTCCAACCTCAAGGGGGCCCAGCCCCCGATCCTCAGCCATCCTGAAGGTATCTGTCAATGAGAACCTCAGCAATTTGGACGGCATTGAGGGCAGCGCCTTTTCGGACGTTGTCTGATACGATCCACATATTGATGCCCGTTTCAATGGATTCGTCCTCCCGGATCCGTCCCACAAAGGTCTCATCCCTTCCCGCAGCATAGATAGCCAGGGGGTACTTCATCAGGGATGGATCGTCCTCCACGACCACGCCCGGTGCTTTTGCCAGCAGATCTCTGACCTCCTGGGGGGTGATCTTCGCTTCCGTCTCGATGTTGACCGACTCTGAATGGCCGTAGAAGACGGGCACCCTGACGGTCGTGGCCGTCACCCGGATCGATTCGTCTTCCATGATTTTCCGGGTCTCGTTGACCATCTTCATTTCCTCTTTCGTATAGCCGTTTTCAAGGAAGACGTCAATATGGGGCAGGCAGTTGAACGCGATCTGGTGAGGATACACGTTGACTTCAATCTCCTGCGCGGTAAAGATCGCCCGCGTCTGACGCTCTAGTTCCTCAATGGCCTCCTTCCCCGTGCCTGAGACGGCCTGATAGGTTGAGACAACGATCCGCTTGATCCTCGCCACATCGTGGATGGGCTTCAGGGCCACCACCATCTGAATGGTGGAGCAGTTCGGATTGGCAATGATGTTCTTGCTGGTGTACTGGCCGATGGCATGGGGGTTGACCTCAGGCACCACTAGGGGGACCTGGGGGTCCATGCGGAAGGCACTCGTGTTATCGATGACCACACATCCTTCCCTTGCAGCAACAGGGGCGAACTTCTCACTGATCGATCCTCCCGCGGAAAAGAGCCCGATCTCAACACCCTTGAAAGAGTCCTCACCGAGAACCTCCACCGTAACATCTTCCCCACGAAACTCCAGCTTCTCCCCTGCGCTTCGCGTGGAGGCCAGGAGTTTGATCTCGTTCACCGGGAACCTTCTCTGCTCGAGAACGTTGATCATCTCATGTCCCACGGCACCGGTAGCCCCAACAACAGCCACATTGTACGATCGATCACCCATGAAAATCCTCCTGATGTCCTTTCGGACTTACCAAATAAGTGATTTTCCTCGGCCTTCGGAACTATAATAACAGTAATCATTCAATGGGTCGAAGACTATCTCAAGGGAGTCGAGCCCCCGTCCTCAAGGGAACGGAGTTCGCAGTCTATCTACCTGAAGGCCCAAACGGCCATCTCCTCATCCTGAAACCGAAAAACGACAGGTCCTCCTGAAAGTCCGTTCCCCATCACTTCTGAAAATCCAGACATTTTACCACATTTTCACAGAATGAAAACCCCTTCTGAAAGTGTAGGCGTTCAGTTTTGCGACGGAGATGAGCGTGTTTGAGCTAGAGTCGTATTTCCGAACAGACGGCCCTTCAGATGCCTAAACCGGTGAATTTGGCGACAAGACGGGTGAGGCAAAGTTTATCATCGACAAATGCCTGGTGGATAATGCCTCTGACTTGTGAGAAAGCCTATGGAAAAGCTGTGATCATCCTGCCATGGGTTAGGATGACACGGCTATTATGGGCCAAGCGATTTCATAACCCCACGCTGAATTCAGTCAAATGTCGGACTTTGTGCGCTCAAGTTCCCTAATTCACTGTGAAATGCATCTTCAGCGTTCGCTTTGACACCATAGAAAAGGAAACCCATGGCGATCACAAAACAGAGAAGTGTCCAAAAGGGGATGGCCATTTTTGCAAAATCCAGGGCGGTGTCTAGAATAAGAACAGGGGTAATTGACATGATGGATATGCTCATTAGGGCTCGAAAACCCAATTTGACCCTCAAGATTTTTGTGAAGAGAATTCCAATGATCGCATAAATCAACACCTGAATTGTTCTATACAGAAAAGAAAACAAGAGGGCGAAAGGGAAAATCACAATGGGAAACCACTTCTCGAAAATCTGAAGCCACTCATGGATGAGGTTTCGATCAATAACGAAGTGTTCAATGCCTGACAAATCGAAGATTCTAGTTTCTCTTTCATTTCTCTTTATCATAACGTTTGTTCTCGTTACCAAAGCCAGGGCATTTACGCCATCCAAAGAAGTATATTGCCCTGTGGTATCAATAATCACAAGAACCTCACCGTTTTCAGGATTTTCAATAAAGTATGGCTCTTGGCGGTCTATCGATACTTTACCTTGAGAAATGGTAATTCGTGGAACCTCAGCAAGAAATTCTGCCGCCGATTCCATCACGAAACCGGAAATCTCGTAATGGAGCGTCATTATCGCCGGTATCCAGCACAAAGCGAGGATTAATAGGAGATAAAGAAACGAAAAGCCTTTCCAATTTCTGCCGACATCCTGATAGAAGTTCTTTGAGAAAAATGACATGAGTATGGGGTGGATGATTGAATAACGTCTTCTCATCGATTTTTGCGAGAAAGCTCGCAGATTTCTTTGTGGATGTCTCCAATCATCCCCGGGGTCGGGACGACCCGCTGATTGTCGGGGGAGTGGCGGTGGACCGGTTGGAGACGGACTCTCACCAGACGCGTTTACAGCTGAGGGTGGATGACTTTCAGGATTCTCATATTCCTCGACTCGACATACGGCACCCGTTTTTTCAAATGCCTCCCGATATTTCATGGCCGTCTCATAATCTAAATCGTTCTTTATCAAAACGGGCCGATCTGTAAAGAGCCGTTCAATCTTTTCTCTATCCGCCCTGTAAAAAGAACCGAGATTTCCCTTGACTTCTTCAATTTCACGCCCTGGGATAATTTTTCCTTCAAAAATGATTCTGTAGAGTTTTGCCGTCATCAGTCCCTCCCCGATTTGAGCTGGATCAAACCCGGATCCCCTTGCTGGAGATCAGTAGCGCCCTTCATCCCATCGCCTGTTTATGGGAGAGATGGCATGACTCCCCCATCGCGAGACCCCTCTGCAACTTCCGTGCCCGTCCCGCAAAAAAACACGGGATCCCTTGAACTGGGCAGGGCGCCACCCCATAAGCGCTCAATTAAGCGATAAATATAGTCTCATTAGACGGTTCGGATAGTCTTATTCCATTTCATGAGGTGTAAAATATCGAATATCGAACAAGGGATAATGAATGTCGAAGGAGACTAGAACATTTGATCTTGAAGAGCCCTTAATGGATTCTGCTGTCCGAATTATCCATACAGCGCAATCCTTGCCAAAAACAAAGGGACAAGAAAACCTCA
>CAYGBW010000042.1:0-5485 GCA_964348185.1 uncultured Thermodesulfobacteriota bacterium
AAACCACAAGGCCCTTATTCCCTGTTCGAGGCAGACAGGTGAGCCTTAAAAAGGACGCTCATATTCAATAGACTTTAAAAGTTCCGAGACGTCTGATCAAGAGCTAAACCTGAAAGAGAGAGGGAGGTCAAACCATGAAGATCCTGATTGTGTACTACTCCATGTACGGTCACGTTCACCGCATGGCGGAAGCTGTTGCGGAGGGTGCTAGGGAAGTAGAGGGTGCCGAGGTGGAAATGCGTCGCGTCCCCGAGACCCTACCCGAGGAGGTCCTCAACAAAATGGGGGCGGTAGAGCCTCAGAAGGCGTTTGCCCATGTCCCGATATGTACGGTGGATGAGCTGGCTTCCGCGGATGCGATTATTTTTGGCACACCGACGAGATTTGGAAATATGTGTGGACAGATGCGACAGTTTCTCGACGCAACAGGGCAGCTTTGGCTAAAAGGCGCGCTCGTTGGCAAGTTGGGGAGTGTATTTGCGAGTTCTGCGACACAGCATGGGGGTCAGGAATCCACCATTCTCAGTTTTCACATCACCCTTCTGCATCAGGGCATGATCGTTGCGGGTTTGCCCTACGCCTTCCAAGGCCAGATGCGCATCGATGAGATTACGGGTGGTTCCCCCTATGGGGCATCGACGATCGCAGGGGGTCAAGGAGAGCGCATGCCAAGCGAGAATGAGTTGGCCGCCGCACGGTTTCAGGGAAAACACGTCGCAACGATAGCTTCCAAGCTCACCCGTAGTTGAGCCATCGTGTGTGGCTTCACCGGACAGGAGACGAAAGGCTTCATCCCCTTAGGTCTGGATCGAGAGGTAATCGAAAGGGTAAGTCATGGGAAACCCTATTCTCTTCGATCCAAAAGAGCTTGAGCCATGAGACAGAAGAGGGGGAGGAAGTAACGGATCCATGAGACAGGGGATTTCCAGATTTCCTTCGATTCGTTGCTTTAGGTGTCTCGGGTTGACCGGTGATTGTGGACTCATTGAAGCCCTCGCCTGTCACTGTTTCGACAGGCGGCGTGTCGATACCCTCCTCCGACGAGTCAACCCGGACGATCCGATCCTCAAGGAGGCCAGAGAGCATGGGCGCGAGCGGATGGGGAAAAAAGACCAGCGCCTGCGCAGCCTCAAGAGGGAACTGGAAGGGTATGAGGAGACGCTCTCCTACGCCATCATGGATAGAATCCTCTCTGGAGAGCCCGTTGATACGCTTGCAACAGACATTCTGGAAGATCGGACCCGGGAGAGCCTGATCAAAGAGATTCGGGAACTCCAGTGGGAGGGGGAGGAGGTTCTCAAAAGAGACGTGATGGAGGCTCTTGCCCAGCACGAGAAGCTCGGTCTCGTCGAGGTTCAAGATGATGATCGGATCACCATCACTTCCAGAGGAGCCCGGATCCTTGCCAGAAAATCACTTCGGCGGATCTTTGCGGCCCTGAGAAGCAAAGGGACCGAAGGGACTGAAGGGGGAAAGCGGGGCATGGGCGTGCGCCTCTCTTCATCTTCGAGACCCTATGAATTGGGAGATGAATACGCAAGGGTAGACTTCGAAAAAACCCTTCTGGCGGGTCTCGTCAGGAATGGACATCCCCAGCTTCGGCCTGAGGATTTCTACGTCTATGAGGCCCTTGAGGAACCCAGGGTCACGGTCGGTCTCCTCATCGATGAGAGTGGCTCCATGGCGATGGATGAGAAGATCCGCGCTGCGATCGAAACATCCCTGGCCCTCTCCGAATTGATCAGTCGTGAGACAAAGGGGCGCCTCAGGGTCTTTCTGTTTTCAGATCGGGTTAGGGAAATCCCCCCGTGGGAAATTGTCAATCAGTTTCTGACCGGTCGAACCACGGACACCCGGGCTGCTTTGATCGCCTTCAGGAAAGCCGTTGCCTCGGAGCCATCGAACAAGCAGGCTTACCTCATCACAGACACCTCACCCAACACGCAAAATGGAACATTCGTCGGATTTGAACGGGCCATGAGGGGAGTGATGGAAGAGGCCCTCCGGTACCGGCACGATCATATCACCCTCAACATTGTCATGCTTGACACCAACCCCCGCCTGAGGGCTTTTGCCCAAGCTCTTGCAAGAAACACCTTGGGACGGGTCTTCTTTGCCCGTCCGGACAACTTGGGGGAAGTCGTGGTTGAAGACTATCTGAGGGCCGAGGCGAGAAGATAAGCCCGCTCAATTCTTGTTTCGAGCTGACTTGGGCAGATGCTTCTGACGGATCAGGTTTCCCCCATGAGTTCGTTGACCGTCGCCTCGACCTCTTTCCGAATCGTCTCCAGTTGATGCCGACTTTTTGCCTCAAACCTCAGAACCAGAACGGGCCCTGTATTGGAAGCTCGGACCAAGCCCCAGCCATCCTCAAAGAGTATTCGAGCGCCATCGATGTCAATGACCTCGTGGGTTTCGGAAAACCGATCCCGCACCTTCTCCACAACCTGAAACTTCCTTTCGTCGGGGCACGGTACGCGGATCTCTGGGGTGGTTTCGGTTTTCGGCACATCGCTGATGAGCTCCTGGGCGCCTTTGTTCTCTCTGGAAAGTATCTCCAAGAGTCTGCAAGAGGCATAGATCGCGTCATCATATCCAAAATAGCGGTCCGCGAAGAAGAGGTGACCGCTCATCTCCCCTGCCAAGAGGGCGCCTGTCTCCTTCATCTTTTTCTTGATCAAAGAGTGGCCCGCCTTCCACATGAGAGCCTTCCCACCATGGCGGGCGATGTCGTCGTAGAGGGTCTGGGATGCCTTCACCTCTGAAATGATTGTCGCTCCGGGATGGTCTTTCAAGATCTCCCTGGAAAACAGGATTAGAAGCCGATCTCCCCAGAGGATCTCTCCCTGTTCATCGACCACACCCAGCCGGTCGCCATCTCCATCATACGCCAGGCCGATTTCGGCTTCCCCACCCTTAACCGTCTCGATAAGATCCCTTAAGAACTCCGGAACAGTGGGATCAGGATGGTGGTTGGGAAAGCGACCGTCCATCTCGCAGTACAAGTCCAGCACCTGGCATCCCAGGTTGCTCAAAAGCGTGGTGACTGTGGGACCTGCCGTTCCGTTGCCCCCGTCCACAGCGACCTTGATGGATCGCGCAATAGAGATGTCTGCCTGTATCTGCTGGAGGTAAGGGCCCATGATCTCATAGCTGGACAGGGTTCCACACCCCTGGGAGAAGACGCCCCTTTCCAGCCGACGTCGCAGATTCTGCAGTTCCTCGCCGAAAATGGTCTGGTTCCCGACACAGACTTTGAACCCATTGAAGTCGGCGGGATTATGGCTGGCGGTGATCATCATCCCACCGTCCTTGTTGAGGTGGAAGAGAGAAAAATAGAAGACCGGTGTTGGGCACACGCCGATGTCGGTGACATTGCACCCCGTTGAGAGGATACCCTCAACCAGAGCGTCTTGAAAACCGTCGGAACTGAGACGGCAGTCTCTTCCAACCGTCAGATCCTTTAGCCCCTTTTCCACCATATAGGTCCCGTATGTTTGGCCCAGAAGGCAAACGATGTCTGGTGTGAGATCTTTTTCCACAACACCCCGAATATCGTATTCTCTGAAAATCTGTGGATTGACGCTCACCATGATCTCCTCCCCTGCTCATTAGCCGTAAGGCTTCAAGCCCTATGCCAGGGTTAGTTTAGGCGTCGCGCTGTGGGTCCAGAAGTGACCGCACACGAGACAGGTTATTCGCTTGAGCGGTGCTTTGTCAAGGGAAGATCCACGGGCAGCCTTGTGCTTTCAGCTCTACTCAGGTATCATCAAATCGGCTATGGCTATGAAATGACTCATATTCACCCCCAAGCAGAGTGCTGGGAACGGTGGCGATCCTATGGAGGATCCTTCGCAGCGACGCTTCGAAATACGGCATCAGGGGAAACCGAAATTCATACGGTGCAAGAAGTGCCGTCGCATCTTCAGAGAGGAGGAGACGGGAGACCCGTGCCCTCACTGCGGGACCAGAACAGGGAGCAAACCCTGGCCAGATTCGGTTGGGCAAAGGCTCTTCAAGGCCATGGAGGAGTTTTTTGAGAGGGGGGATAAGGAACTCACGGTTGTCCTGGCGTGCGATTTTCTAGAAACCCTGCTCGAGATCTTTTTCCGGGATCTTTTTGTGAAGCAGGGAAAGCCCTCCCCCTGGATTCAGCTGACCTTCAGGAAGAACAAGTCCCTCGATCTCCGGCTCCGGTACCTCTTTAAAGAGACCCTCCACGTGAGTTTTCCATCGGTCATCCAGGGGACGCCATTTGAGGGGTTTGATGACCGTTGGACCCTGCTTCGAGCGACAAAAAGCGCTCTGCTCCACACCCAACCCCCGGCTCTCGACGAAAAAACCGCTCGGGAAGCCTATGACCTATCGAGAGACGCACTGACGCTCTTTGCCTGGCTGAACAACCGATACGGTGTGTAGATTAAGGGGTCAGCTGTCAGGGATCGGCGTTCGGTTTCCTGATAAATGATGCCCAGATCGCTTTTGGAATCTGATTTTGCAACGGGTTGCAGGAGCATGGAGAAACAACCCCAGAGCTCCGCGTGAATACTTGGACAACCGTCTTTTAGTCTCATCGGCCCATCCGACTCCGTGATCGCTTCCATCGGTTGTTCTTCTTGATTCTGCTGATAGCTACAGCCGACCCCTGGTGGGCTGCCTTTATTCTTCCATTCGCCAGGTTTACAACCTTCGTCTTTAGACGAACAGCTCTAGCCTGTTTTCCATTTTGAATGTCGAATATCGAACAAGGAATTTCGAATGATGATTTTTTCCCTTCGACATTCATTATTGCTTGTTCGATATTCTGCCGTTCAATTCGCCTACGGCGGATCAGTCATGCTAGAAATCTGCCTGCTTTAGCAGGTAGTGGTTTAATCTCCGTCCTCCGGATTCACCGTGACCCAGGTCTCCTCGTCTGTATAGAACTGTTCATCTTGCTTCATCATCGCCCGATCGGTCTTTTCGACCCGGATCAGAGATGATCTGAAGTAGTCCACATCGGGAGGTCCAGGGGCGACAGGAAACTCCCTCGAAATCGGAAATCCCTCATAGTCCTCCACCGGATCTCCTGCCTCTGGATAGAGGCTGAAGTTCCGAAGAATGTCAGTGATGACCATCCCGTTCTCTATGAGGAATCTCTGGATTGCAAGCCACTTTGGCAGGGACGACTCCAGAGTCGTGAGACCGAAATACCCACCCCCTCTGACGCTCAGCCCGTCAACCGCTCTTCCCAGAAATAGGCGCATCCCTTTGAGGCCTTCGGGGGGCTCTGTCACAAAGGTATCAGAGGCCTCCCGGAGATCAGGGGGCAGGGGAGCGTTCACGTCGTACCGGCGCGCGGCGATGGCCAGGCTGTTCCCCTCGGCCTTTTCATCGATGTAGCGGATGAGGCGCTCGTCGATTTCAAGGACCGTGAGGGTGCAGGGAAAACCGAGAAGGGCAAGAAAGAGGCTGAAGTTCCGAAGAATGTCAGTGATGACCATCC
>CAYGBW010000043.1:0-28805 GCA_964348185.1 uncultured Thermodesulfobacteriota bacterium
TTTTGCCCAGCCTTTTTCATCCCTGGGAGTCCGTGACCCCTCCGTTCCACCCCTTCGCCAAATTCCAGGTCAGCTAATGAGGCGAGAAGGAGAAATCCCGTGAGACCATAAAGACGCAGTTTGCTCCCCATTTCAGGATTCTCATTTAGAACTGGTCTAACGCTCCGGATAAGGTCTGTGGCTGTGCCCCACGTCTACCTTCATTCTACGGTTCATCGTGTTCAAGTCGCTTTCCCATGCTCACGACGTCGTCGCCCGAGTAGCCGATACTTTCATAGAACCTAATGACTTCCCGATTCGATGCCCTGATTTGCAGATTGATCTTTGGACATCCAGCAGCTCTCAACCTACTTTCGGCTTCTCTCATCATCCTCGTCCCAATGCCCCGACGCCGATACTGGGACGACACAGCCAGATAATTGATCCAACCACGATGACCCTCATACCCAGCCATACAGGTTGCAACGATCTCTCCCTCAAATACTCCCACCAGAAACCATTCGGGATTTACCTTGAGCTTTCTTTCGATATCACGCTTCGGGTTGTTCTGAGGGGCGACGAGATTGCACTCAAACCACAAATTGATGACTGCTTCTTCGTCGCCTGTTTGGTAGCCTCGTATGAATAATTCATCCATGGCTTATTTGTAGAAGGATTGAGTCTGCCGGTGCGGTATCATGCTAAAGAGCTGTGGGGCTTTTGAATTAGGTCGATGTAAGCTCGGTCGATCAGATCGTTCTCGCGGATCTCAAGGCGGCCCATGAGGTTTTTCACCGCGTTGAAGGCTTCTTCTTCACTCGCGGTACTCTGCATCACGTATTCAAGCTCAATGAAATCTCCAAGACCCTCAACCTCGTCAAAGTGGATGCGAGTATGACCCGATTTGTACAGCGTGCGTTGCTTTCTTATGACTCCGCGAACGCCCAACGACAACGTCAAGACATGTCTGAGCGAGTCGGGTTCATTCGTTTTGGATACCTTATAATGGGACACCTTAGGACCGCTTGAGTCAGCCCGCTCGTAATAGATCAGTTCTCCCGAACGATCACGAAAGACGCGAAGTTTCAATCTCCCCTTCGGTATGTCGAAAAATATGTCCTCCTGCCAAAACTGCTCGCCTGAAACGTCACTCAAGGCTTCGGCAAGTTTTCGCTGTCGCCCAAAGTCCTTTGCCCGTGCTTTTATTTCAATGTTTGAATCCATACCTGCAGAACACCACCGAGATCAGCAGCCCTGAGCCAGCGGAGCGAATCGAATGGGTCAGCTGAACTGAGTAACCTTGAATGGAAGCGACCGCTTATCCGGCACCCCCAGTGCTTCGATCTTCGCGGATTTCATGTAGCGCTCGATCAACAGCACCTAATAGGAGGTCCGCGTCGGTTTCCATAAACTGCATCGGGGGTTTGATTTTGAGAACGTTGTCGTGCGGCCCCTCTGCACTGAGCAGTATCCCGTCTGCCTTGACTCGTTCGATCAGTTCGGCCGTCTCCTCAGTTGCCGGCGTGCGTGTTTCGCGATCCCGAACCAGCTCAACGCCCATAAACAACCCTAAGCCTCGTACATCACCAATCTCCGGATGATGTTCGGCAAGAGCGTGGAATCCTTCGGTCAGATAGCGGCCGACCCGTATCGCCCGCTCGCGGAGCCGTTCATCCTCAATTACGTCCAACACCGCCATGCCAACAGCCATTGAGACAGGATTCCCACCGAATGAACTGAAAAACTCCATTCCATTTGCAAAGGAGTGGGCAATATCAGGTGTGGTAACCACCGCACCGAGGGGATGCCCGTTGCCGATGGGTTTCCCTAGAGCAACGATGTCTGGCGTCACGCCCTGCGTTTCGAACGCCCACATGTGACTGCCCACTCGCCCCATTCCAACCTGGACTTCGTCAACCACGCACAGACCCCCAACCGACCGGACATGGTTGAAAGCCTCGCAGAGGTAGCCGTCGGGAAGAACGACTTGGCCACCGCAACCAAGGAGGGGCTCACAAAGAAACAGGGCCGGGGGTCGGCCCTCTGCGACCAGTTGCTCACACACTTCTCGGACATGCTCGGCATAAGCCCGCCCAACATCCTTTCCCATGCCGCGATATGGCCCACGATACGTATCGGGTATCACTACCTTATGTGCCCATTCGGGGAGTCCCCTTCCTCCAGGACCCTCGCATTTGTATGGACTGAGATCTACCAGTGTTTGCGTATTTCCGTGATAACCACCCTCCACGACGATAACATCGTGCCGACCTGTGTGAGTGCGGGCTAGGCGTACGGCCAGTTCGTTCGCCTCGCTTCCAGAATTCACAAAGTAGCAGACCTTGAGGGGCTCTGGAAAGTTCGCCGTCAGGCGTTCCGCGTACTCCACCCGGTACGGGTGCAGGTACCGGGTGTTCGTGTTCAAGATCGCTGCCTGTCTCGACAGAGCCGCCACCACTTTTGGGTGACTATGCCCAACATGGGAGATATTGTTGACGCAATCCAGGTAGGCTCGTTCATTTGGCTCGAACAGGAACTGGCCCCGACCCTGTACGATCTCGAGGGGCGTTTTGTAAGACAAAATCAGCGATGGGCCGATTCGCCTTCGCCGCTCATTGAGCAACTCCTCGAAAGTCCACTGCCGATTCCCGAATCGGGCTTTGGGACGCTGGTCCAATCCGCACGATTCTCGGGTACGGTTTTCAGCATCACGCCAGTCTATCGGCTCAAGTTGCTCCAACATCGCCCATGCCAGTCGATCGCTGACCTGGCGATGCTCGTTGTCTGGATCCTCTTCAGCGGCAATGGCTGACGTCGTAACGCTTACACAGAGACGCATGCAGATGAGAGGGAAGAGAACCTGGATCTCGAGTTCAGTGAGAGGCCGCGCACGATTATATCCTTCCACGATGCGTAAGGTGACCGCCAAGGGATCCTCCAATCGGAGAATCGCATAAGCACACGCGATCGCGAGCTCATTCACCGTGTGGGTTCTCAACATGTCTCCAAAATCCAACAGCCCGGCGACTTTCCATCCGCCCTCAGAATCCGGCGCAAGTAATATATTCTCATCGTTCGCGTCGTTGTGGATGACACTCATCGAAAGCTCGGGAAGCACGGGTGTCACCCGCGCGCGGTGCTGCAAAACCAACCTCTCCACGATTCCCCGACGCCGGACGTTGGGAATGCAGCGAGTGTGTGAGCTGATCCACTCGGCTTGTCGAAGGTCCCATCGGAGATCACGAACCATCGCAGGGTGTCGGAAGTCAAATAGGCACTGGTCGAGATCGCCCAATGCGTAGCCGAGGTGATGCAAAGTTCGCTCGCAAAGGGGGTGAACAGTCGCCAGGGGTCGTCCAGGCAGATAGGTGAGTACCCTCATACGGAAGGGCACCCCTTCGGAACTGGAGATCGTACTGATGCTGTCGCCTGACAGGGAGACCACCACACTTGGGCTCTTGCCAGAACTCCAGAGTTCGGACAACCGATTCAAGGCCGCGTTCTGGAATTCAAGCCCTTCGGTGCTGCGAGCCCGGTTTGCGATCTTCACCACAAATGTGCCCGCCTCCCCGCCATCGAGCCGGAAGTTCTGGTCCCATTCGGCAGGTAGGGGTTCTAGAACGCCCTCAATTCCGTAAAGGTCCTGGATGATCTTCCGGACGACCTCGCACGAGAAGGACGGTCGGCCCTCCGTTGTCAACTCCATGACCTGAGACTCCCTCCTTGGATGGCACCCGCTGCCCCATTTCTTCTGTTGGGGTAACACAAATGGAAAGAGAGTCGTCTCACAATCCAAATGCTAGAGAAAAATCGCCTTTTGTCGCTTGGTCGGACAGACCTATTCACGCATCGGACCCAAATCGGCAAGAGACAATAATCGGGTTTAGACGAGTCTCTTTCCGAGATTCAATGCCTTATCAAAGTAATGTTCCACACCTCTATGCTCGATATCCCCGGCATACATATCGCCCACTGTTTTAGCATTTAACGAATCTTTGACAGTTTGCCTGATAAGGGGAGTAGCCTCATCACAGAATCTTCTGTATATTGGCGGGACGATCCCAGAGGTGACAATGATGATAGACTTCCGTCTCTTGTTTGACCTCGGGAGAGGACATCCAGAGATGGTTAATACTTTTCTCTCCGGCTTTGCAAAAGTCCAGCAGATTCTTTCAAGAAATGCCATCATTATCGCAGGGGCAAATCCCATATGTACCGGTGTCCCAAAAATAAGAGAATCAGACTTGAGGACATCTTCATTTATATGGTCCATATCATCCCGTATCGAGCATCTAGCGACAGGCTCTTTCGTTTGACTATCCCTGCAGGCGAGACAGTTCTTACAGAACCTGATGTCGTGCTCAATCAAGTTTATCTTCTTGATATTGCAGCTCGGATCCTTGGATTTGGCTCCCTCTATGGCCTTGTCGACCAGGTTGTCGGTTGCTTTACCCTTTCTCGGGCTTCCTACGATCGCAAGAAGATTTGTCATGGTTCTCCCCAATCTGGTACTAAGTACTGCTTTTCATAAATACCATCGCAAAACACCTGCGGCTTCACCCCCACCCTAACCCTCCCCCTTCAAGGGGGAGGGCGGGGTGGGGGTCGAATAACAAATGTGACTGTATTCATGAAAAGGTCCACTAGGTTTTGAGCCAGCTAACGTCCGCAAATGAGCTGCGTGCCAAAAGCCTTCCGAACCTGCACGGTCTTCACGGCAGCCCATTTCTCGCTACCTGGTTGCACAAAAAAGGTATTGGGAACATGTTGGATTTCCGAATACACATTCTAATCTTTAGAGTCGTATTCATCCCTACAGATAACATACCATATTCTGTATATGGTCTAAGGAGATCGATTTTGTCCCCGGCAGACCCTACAGATGCTTTTCGATCGGGAGCATGCTGTAGAAGCAAACGGCAATACGCTGTCGGGTGCCTCTCGCCGGTTCACGCCGAATTATACCGTCGTGGGATTCGAAATACAGTCGGTTACCCTCGTCGATGCGGGCATGCCAGCTGTTTTCGGGCTTTATCTCCCTTTCTATCAGCTGGGCAATCTCTTCCGCGAGTTGAGGAGATTCGATGAGAAGGCCCATTTCCGTATTAATGTAAATGGATCGAGGGTCCAGATTGAGTGAACCCACGAAGACGCGGTGGCGGTCCACAACGATCAGTTTGGTATGCATCCCAAGAATCTTGGCCTGTACAGGAGGCGTGTCGTAAATCTCTTTCACCTCAGCATCAGGACGAAACTCGTAGAGCTCCCCTCCTCCCTCGATGACGGGCCTGCGGTAGCGCCGATAGGCGCTGTGAACAATCGAGTGGTTGGTTGAGGCGAGAGAGTTGGTGAGAATCTTAACATGCACACCCCGGCCGGTGATTTCGTGCAAGTACTCAAAGAACCCAGTGCCGGGGATGAAATAGGGGGACATGATGAGCAGCTCTTCACGCACGTCAGCGGCCATTTCGCTCACCGATTCGATCAGCTGAACAGGGGGCAGATCAGCGCCGACCAGTGGCTCATCGTAAACAACCCTCGCCGATCCCGGAACCATTTCATCGAGAAACGAGTCCAACCGCGCATTCCAACTCTGGGGCTCCAAGGGAAAACGCTTGAGCAGTGCTTTCGAATCTTCAAAATTCTGTGCCTCGAGGGCTCTCAGTTCCGACAGGGAATCCTCACTAGGCGTTTTACGCACAAGACCCGCCGCAGGGTAGGCCCACCTACTATTCCAGAAGATATCGAAAGACCTCGAAATCTCGCGGGCGATGGGGCCCGCCGTGATCACGTCGAAGTCACCGAAGTTGTATTTCTTATTGAGCCCGAAGTATTCGTTGCCGATGTTGCGCCCGCCAACGATAGCCATCCGATTGTCAACCACCATCAGCTTGTTATGCATCCGGTGATTCAGCCTTTTTAAGTGGAAAATGAACTCAAACCCGGCCATCACCCTCGAGTAACGACGCCGCACGGGGTTGAAAATCCGGATTTCCAGATTCGGGTGGGTATCCAGGGTTGCAATATTCCGGTCGCTACCAGCCAGACCGAGATCGTCAACGAGCACCCGAACCCGGACGCCTCGGTCTGCCGCACGAAGGAGCCTGTCTGCAAGTAACAGCCCACTTTCGTCGCCTTTCCAGATAAAGACCTGAAGATCGATCGTGTGTTCGGCAAGATCTGCCACCATCAACCGCCACACCAAGGCCTCGTCGTTGTGATCGATCGGCACAAAGCCCGACACATCTGGGCCAAACTCTGCCTGAACCGCTCGTGCAACGTGCGCCAGCTGGCTATCCGGGGTGGGCTCGGCAGCGTAGCTCTCTGATCGAGGATAGTCTTTGGGTATTGTGGCACACCCGTTCAGCAAAGCCAATGAAGTGATGAAGAGAACGGTCGTGAGAGCGTGCACCCAGCTATACCTTCTCGTGCTTTTCGCGGCTACAGGGTTTCCAGAAGTCTTCATTGGATGTCCTCGCTTTGTTTGAAGAGGAATCATGCGGCAATTCCGCTATGCACAGGTTTCAATGAATATTGTTTCCGAATCCGTGTCAACCCCTTGGGTTGGATTGTCCAGCACCCAATACGTTTCCTCGTAGTCATCATATACTCCCTGGAAACTAGAATTTTCCTTCATAAGGCGTTGGGTAGCAGTCTGCCGTCCCCTCCGGCCAGGGGAGGGGGAATTGACTCTTTGGAATGTATCAGATTTTTTACAAGTAATCGAGTTATGATAAGAATAGAGGAGACCAATTCTTCTATCGAGCCAGGAGGACTTTTCCGTGAAGAAAACCGTTGAGGATGAGAAAGCGTATGCCCGGCGTTTCGTACCTCCAGATGCTGATCTCGGCCAATGGTCTCACATCGAGCCCCTTTTTGTTACTCTCGATTTGAGGGGGATAGAGACCACCTCCGAGATGGAAGGGTGGCTGCTCGATCTGAGCGAGCTGGCTGCCTGTATCGATGAGCTCCGTGCAATCTAGTCGCCATTCTTCAGGACGTATCGCATCCTGAGTGCTACTTGCCCTGCAGGATACTTCCAGGGCTCTTTTCGCACGACTTCGAAACCGTGATGCTGAAAGAAGCGTTGTCCGTCCACGTTTGATTCGGCAACGGAGAGATGGACTTCTGGAATAGAGATCTTTTCTGAAAAGCAGAGGGGCCATCGTTTGGCGAACTCGATTAAGGATGATCCAATCCCCTGGCCTCGACTGGTCCGGTCCACTGCAATGGCCACGATTTCGGCGAAATACCGCTTCCGTTTCTGCTGCCTTCGGGCGACCATCATGAGGAGACCCACGGGGATGGCCATGCCTTCGTGAATGGCTTCGGCGACGTAGGTATGGACGCCTTTCATGAGAAAAAAGTCTGTGAGGATGGTCTCATAATCCCCGTAAACCGAGAACGCTTCCAGGGCAAGGGAACGGAGGAAGGGGAGGTCGTCAGGAAAGGCCTGGCGGATTCTGGTTGAGGAGTTGGGCTTTTTCATGGTTTCCATGGATTGACGGTCCTCTGTGGCCGACTTCAACTCATGAGGGTTCTGAGGGAATTATATCACAGAGCCTTGAACCCAGGGCGTTTTCATGATAAGAATGCCAGCTGACATGGTGCCGACAGAGTCCTTTCTGCCCAATCTGATCCGGTCTACTTGAACAGGGGAACAGGGCACAAGGGAAAGACCCGTTCGAATACATTGAGCTGCAAACGGAGGAGCCGACGATGCCTAGAATCAACCAGATTTCTGTTTTTCTCCCCAACACCCCAGGTGAGCTCCTGAAGCTCTGCGACCATCTGAAAAGAGAAAACATCAATATCCTGGCGATTAGCATCCAGAATGCCAAGGACTACGTCGAAGAACTCTACAAAGCCAGGGAGAGAAGCGGGCGCCGGATGGTTCTGGCGGAAAGCTATCGAGGTGTCCTCCGGGAATCGTCTGATTATTCAGTGATCAGGCTCGTCGTCGATCAGGCTGAAAAGGCTGAGAAAACCCTTGTCAATGCGGAGTACTCCGTTGATGTTGAACCGGTCATTTGCCTCACCTTGGCCAACAGACCTGGTGTCCTCGGAGAGGTAGCGGGAAAGTTCGCGGAGGCCAAAATCAATATCGACTACGTCTATGGTTCGGTCATGGGAGATGCCGAGGAGTCCATTTTCGTGGTTCACATTCCAGACATCGAGAAGGGGTTGGGCCTCTTCGAGGGGTGAAGACCAGAAATTCGGTTTTCGGTTGTCGGGGGTCGGTTGTCAGGGGAATTCAGCTGTCGGGGGTCAGTTGACAGGGGGATGTCCGTTGCCAGTGGTCCGGCGTGGCGGTTCGCGGGAATCCCGCCAGGTAGGCCATCAGGGGCTTTGAGACCCCGATTAGCATATTCCTAGATTGGCAGATGGGAATCCATCGGCGACGGACCCCGGACAACGAGCGACGGACGCCTGGCACGGGGCAGGGCGGGGCTACTTGACGGTCACGCAGGTGCACTCGGCCGCATGGCAGACTTTGCTGGATACGCTTCCGAGAAACAGGCCTTTGACACTTCCCAGGCCACGACTTCCAATAAAGATCATATCGATCCCCTTTTCCCGGGCGAAGTCGAGGATTTTCTCGGCCGGATCTCCCTGAACGACTGTAGACTGGACCTCTCTGACACCCTTCTCCCTGGCCTCTTTTTCAGCCGTTCGAACAAGGCTTTCCCCGATCTTCTCAAGGTACACGCTCTCAGGCGAATCCTCGATTCTCTCGACCTGGATGTAATGGAGCACATCTTCAGGGATTTCTGTCTTGGAAATCACGTGGATGAGATAGAGGGTGGCATCGTACTTTGAGGCGATGTCACACGCGTACTCGATCGCCTTTCTTGCATGAGCCGAACCGTCCGTGGCAACCAGAATCTTTTGAGTCATGAGATCATCCCCCCTTCGCCGTGGAATCATGGAATGTTGGGGCGCAAAATTGGAAAGAACGGGTCATTGTTCGATCCCTCCCGTATTCCAACCGGGGAAAAGCCCCTAGATCTATTCTATCATGGCGGTGATGCAATGTCATTGAACGGGGTCACCCCGGGTTCGGGTCTCTGTAAAGCCCCCTGTCCTTTAGAAACGCTGCAATTTCCGGGGCTACTAGATCGTCGACGGCCCTTCCCTGGCTGATCCGGTCTCTGACCAGGGTGGATGACAGCTGTCCAATCGAGAAGGGGATTTCAAATGGCACAACCCCTTCCGAGAAGGGGCGGTTCTCTTTCCGGGTCATGAGTTTTCTGATTTCACCCACACCCGTGCTTCCACGGGTTGCCACCAGGAATCGGGAGTCCCCGAACAACCGCCTCAGCGAAGCCTCCCTGTTTTCATAGTATTTGGCATCGAGGACCCGAATCAAGGTGTCGTATCCCACGATGAATCTGATCGTTGTGTTAG
Source organism: uncultured Thermodesulfobacteriota bacterium (assembly GCA_964348185.1). Taxonomy (GTDB): domain Bacteria; phylum Desulfobacterota; class BSN033; order WVXP01; family WVXP01; genus CAYGBW01. Next base: position 9,388 of record CAYGBW010000043.1, read on the forward strand.
CCGGATAGGCCCTCAATAGGAGACCGAGTTTCTCAACAAAGCGTCCCTTGTTGGTCAAGGCAACCGAAAGGGTGGGGTCGGTCTCGAAACAGAGGAGAATCATCGAGAGTCGCTCTTCGAGAGAGGCTCCAAAGATCTCCTTGTCCAGGGGGATTCTGTCCAGGATGAGAAGGATCTCATCCAGGGGTTCCACACGGTGGGCCCTTTCCATAAGGATTCGGTGGGCTCTGGTCGGCGGATTAAATGATGCGGGGAAGACCCCGAGACGCTTGCCTGGCCCGGTGATACCCTGAGGTGCCCTTCTGATCCAACGAAGCACAGGAGGCCCCTCCGGAGGAGCACTTCTGATGATTCCCCGGAGGCGTTCCAGCCTGATTTTCCTATCCCTTTCTCTCATTGCCAGAGAGGTATTCCAAAATCATTTCCAACGCTTTTTGTGCGGCCTGCCTTTTGATCTGGGTTCTTTTCCCTGTAAAGTGAAACCGCTTCACCGAGGTTCCATCGGCACAGGCGAGGGCGATAAAGACCGTTCCCACAGGTGTCTCGGGCGTTCCCCCCAGAGGTCCTGCCACGCCGGTCGTTGCCAGGGCGATCGTGGTCTTCCTTTTCCCACGAACCCCTTCTGCCATGGCTCTGGCAACCGGCTCGCTGACCGCACTGTACCGGTCGATCAGGGACAAGGGCACGCCCAGAAGGGAAGCCTTGGCCGGGTTGCTGTACGACACGATTCCAGACTCAAAATAGTCCGAGCTTCCCGAGACATTGGTGATTCGGTGGGCGATCAATCCGCCTGTACAGGATTCTGCGACAGAAATCGTTGCCCCCCGATCTCTCAAGAGACGACCTACTTTTTCCTCAATCCGCCTCATGAAAAGACCCCGAAAAACCCACAGGCGGGGATCGATGTCCGACTACAGCCCCAGGTAGGCTTTCTTGATATGGGGGTTCTCGATGAGGTCACGGCCCTTGCCCTGCAGATTGATCCTCCCGGTTTCCAGAACGTAGGCCTCCTGAGCAATTTGGAGGGTCCGGCGCACATTCTGCTCCACGAGGAGGATGGTCACCCCTTCGGTGTTGATCTTTTCGATCGTTTCAAAGACCAGTTTTACCAGAAGGGGAGCCAAACCCAGGGAGGGTTCGTCCAGCATGAGCACATGGGGACGGGACATGAGCCCCCGGCCAATGGCCAACATCTGCTGTTCACCTCCTGAGAGGGAGACAGCGATCTGTTTCCTCCGTTCTGCCAGCCTTGGAAACAGTTGGAAGACCCGGTCCAATGTCTGGGAGAGGTTTCTCCGAGCCTGTCTCGCGTAGGCCCCGCTCTCAAGATTTTCCTGAACAGACAGGTAGGGGAAGATTCTTCGCCCCTCTGGAATCAGGGAGATGCCCAGATCCACACGACGATGGGGAGGCAGATGGTCGATCGCCGTTTCTTTAAAGAACATCTTTCCCTCTGCCAGGGGGAGGATGCCTGATATGGCTTGAAGGATCGTGGTTTTTCCGGCTCCATTGGAGCCGACAAGGGCGGTGATCGAACCCTCCTTGACCGAGAAACTGACGTTCCAGATCGCCCGGAGATCCTCGTAGGAGACGGATACCCCCTCCATATCGAGGAGTGGGGCCGGATGCTCATGGGGTGTGAGGGGTTCAGAGATCAATATCCTCTCCCAGATAGGCCTCAATGACCACCGGGTTTTCGGCGATTTCCTGAGGCCTTCCTTCCGCAATCTTCTCGCCGTAATGGAGCACAAAAATCCGACCACACAGGCCGATAACCGCCTTCATGACGTGTTCCACCATGAGAACAGTCACCCCCAGCTCTTGCCGGATATCCTGAATCAGGGCCATGGCCTCGGCTGTTTCGGTCGGGGTGAGACCTGCCAGCACCTCGTCCAGCATCAAGAGATCCGGGTGGGTGGCCAGGGATCGGGCAACCTCAAGTCTCTTGCGGTCGGCCAGGGTAAGCCCCTTACTGAGAACATTCGCCTTTGCAGAGAGGCCGACGAATTCAAGGATTCTGTATGCCTCTCGCTCAGCGTCCTTTTGGTGTTGGATGCGGTCTTTTCCAAAGAGCTTTCCCGCCGTAACGTTTTTGAGAACGGTCATGTTGAGAAAGGGTTTGACCACCTGGAAGGTCCGGGCCAGGCCTTTCCGACAGATTTGATAGGGTTTCATTCCGGTAATCGTTTCGCCTTTGAATTTGACCGTTCCAGCCGTAGGGGGATAGACCCCGCTGATGATGTTGAAGAGCGTCGTCTTCCCGGCACCATTGGCACCAATGAGACCCACGATTTCCCCCTGTTCCACGACGAAATCGACGTCATGGAGCGCCCTCAATCCGCCAAAGCTTTTGGAAACGTGGAGTCCCTCAAGGAGGCTCATGGATTCTTCTCCGCTCTCCTCATGAGGAGTCGGCGTTTTACTGGGAAAACGATACCGAGGGGCATGAACTTAACCATGAGGATCATGATGATCCCGAGAATGATCATATACGTATAGGGATACTGAGCCCAGAGAGCCTCAGAAACCAGGGTGAGGATCACCGCTCCCACCATGGCTCCCTCGACGTCTTCCAACCCTCCGAGAAAGGCCATCACAATCACTTGAAACGACACCATGGGGTTGAAAACCGTGTAGGGGTCGATATATGAGCGCCGGAGAGCGAGAATGGCGCCAACCATTCCCGGGAAAGACGCACTGATGCCAAAGGCAAACCATTTATAGAGACTCGCATTGATTCCCACGGCGTTCGCCGCGTCTTCGTCTTCTTTGATGCTGAACAGGCCGGTTCCGAATCGAGAGTTCTTGACAGAATATGCTGTTGCGGTGGCAATCACCGTAACCGCCAGAATCGAGTAGTACAATTTGTGCAGGCCTGGCGTCATCATCAGAATCCTGCCCACCGTGCCGCCAAGTTTGATCTCCAGATTGATGAAGAGATGCTTCGTAAACTCTGTTAGACCGAGGGTTAGAATCACAAAATAAGGGCCCCGAACCCGCAAGAAAGGAAATCCGATGGCAAAGGCAAAAGCGGCACTCAAAAAACCCGCGAGTATCACTCCAAATCCATAGGGAATACGGGTCCACGTCATGGCCATCAGATAGGCGCCCAACCCAAAAAAAGCCGAATGGCCCAGGGAGATATATCCCGTATACCCGGAAAGAATGATCCAGCTCTCGGTCAGGGCAATCCACATGAGAACATCCAGAAGAACCGAGACCGAGTAATCGGAAGCCGTCAAAGGCAACAGACAGAGAAGAACCAAAACCCCCCCGACGGCCCCAAAGAGGCGTTTATCTGTCCCCATGCCCTAGTAAACCCCCCTTCCAAAGATGCCCCTGGGTCGGATGAGGATAATGAGGATAAAGACCAAATAGCTCAGGATCGGTCGGAGCCCCGGTGAAGTCACGCTGACACCGATCGTCTCAAGGAGACCCAGGAGAAAGCCTCCCACGAGGCTCCCGAGAATGTTTCCCAGACCTCCAAGCACGATCACAATGAAGGCAATGATGGTATAGGGGAGGCCCATGAATGGGGTAATCTCATAAAACATGCTCAAAAGACATCCCGCGAGACCCGCCATGGCAAAGGCCACGCAGAAGCTGAAGAGGTAGATGAAGTTGGCATTGATCCCGACGAGTTGGGATGCCTCTCTGTCTTGGATGAGCGCCCTGATCGCCTTTCCCAGCATGGTCTTTTGAAGAAGTAAATAGGAGGCGAGGCATACGAACACGGCCACCCCGAAGGCCAGCAGCCTGTTGTGCATGAGAGGAACCCCTGCAACGTGGACGACCCCTATCATGTAAGAATAGCCTCTGATGTCGGCTGTCCATAAGCGGGAGGCCACGTTGGTAAAGATGAAGGAGAGGCCGATAAAGATCAAGAGGGAATTGGACTCCAGGATTGTAACCGATTTTGAGGTTTTGATGATGGGGAGAAAGATGAAGAGACACACGGCCAGTCCAATAACGGCGGATAGCCCTAGCACCAGTATCATGGATAAAAGGGGGCTTACGCCGTAAAGCGTATAGAGCCAATAGGTAGTGTAAGCCCCCAACATAATCAACTCACCATGGGCGATGTTCAGGAGCCGCATGGTCCCGTAAATCAGATTGAGTCCCACGGCAATCAGGGCATATATGCTCCCCATGATCAATCCGGCAAAGAGAACCTGTAGGACCCGCGGCCAATCCATGAACCCACCCCCCTACTTCTTTGGCCATGGCGGTTTTGGATATAGGATTTTAGCCGTAGCATCTTCTAAAGGCCAGACGATATCGATCTCGCCTTTCTGCCACTGGAGGATCTTGCTGGAGCTCCTTAGATTCTCTGAGCCTGTGAAAGCAACAGGACCGACGATGGTCATGAACTCGTTGTTGGCTATATAATCTCTCAGTTTCTCCCGATCTAGGCTTCCGGTCTTCTCGATGGCCTGCTCCAATACCTGACATGAAATGTAACCGTCGATCGAATTGAGGACATCGGGTTTTTTCTTAAACTTTGCCTTGTATCCCTCCAAATACTCCTTGGCGCCCGGCCATTTCACGTTGGGGCTCCACTCACCCATCATGGTAATGCCCTCGGTGGCCGCGCCAAATTTCGGTCCGAAGGCCAGAACCGCTGGGCCGATTAGTTCAAATAGGAACTTCGGATTGAGACCGACTTCCTGGGCCTGGGTCGTCATGGTGAACGCACCGGCTGGATAGCAAAGGGCGACGAGAGCTTCAGGGTTTTTGCTCTTGACTTCTGAAAGAAGGGTTGTCAAATCCTTTACCCCCACGGGATAGTCTTTATTGAGCACGACATTGAATCTCCCCTCCTTCAGATAGGGCTCCAGCTCCTGAAACTGTTCCCTTGGAAACAGCTCCTGGGCATAGATAACGGCCAGGTCCTTGATCTTTAAATATTCCAGCAGATCAACGAGGGCCCGCATCTGCCGATCAGGCATGGCATTGCTCACAAACCAGAAATATGGGTTCTTGATCTCCCGGAGCTTCATCGAGGCCGCCGTGCTCCCCACGATCGGCACTCTATACTTTGCCGCAAGGGGGGCTATGGCGAAATGAATTGTCGTGGTGCATGGCGAGAGAAGGAGGTCCACTTTATCTTCGGTGAGAAGCTTCTCGTACACCCTGACTGAGGTTTCTGCCGAACTCTTGTCATCATAATAGACCAGTTCAACAGGGAGTCTTTTGCCGTATTGCTCGATGTAAAGACCGCCCCTTTGGTTAACGATTTCCTCCCAGAGCTGATAGGCCTCCATCTGGCCTGCTGCATTGGGGGCATATCTCCCGGTCAGAGCCATGGAAAAACCCAGGGTTATTGAATCTTTGGCCGATGCTTGGGGATTGGCCAGACAGACCAGGACAGCGATCATCGTGACCGAAACGATCAGCATGGGCAGCCGAATTCTTCTGGTTTTCATGACGACTCTCCTTTCTTGTCAATTATTACCATGGATTTATGGAATTCATATGATCGGTTGGCTCTGGCGGGTGAGGAGCCCGATTTTCCTCCTGTCCCTCCCTTTCCCTCGTTTTGAGGATCACAAAATGAATCGCATGTCCGACCCGGATTTTCATGGATTCCTTCTCCCTACCCTCCTAGGATCTCTCAATGGGGATTCTTTGATTTCATTTTTTTCAAAATCTTCTCAGGGGTTATGGGAAGATCGGTGATACGGACGCCAATGGCATCAAAGATGGCATTGGCCACGGCGGGAGCCACCCCGACAAGGCCCGGTTCACCCACTCCCTTCGCGCCAAAAGGACCGGTTTCGTCGTAGGCTTCCACGATGATGGGTTCCAATGGCGGAACGTCCACGGCCGGCAGGATTTTGTAGTCGGCAAAGGAGGGGTTGATGACCTTGCCTCCGTCGAAAACCGTCTCCTCGGTTAAGGCATACCCCAGCCCCTGAACATAGCCCCCCTCGATCTGCCCCTCGACATTTTGGGGGTTCACCGCATGACCCACATCATGGGCCGATGCCCCTCTGAGGACCCGGACCTGCCCGGTTTCCACATCCACCTCGACTTCAGCGGCCTGGGCGGCGAAGATATAGGCCGTCATGGTCCCAAAGGGAAAGCCTTGAAACCCTTTCCGGTCGAAGGCCGGTTCCTCCACCATAAAAGAGTTCTTGCCCACAATGGGTCCCCCCTTGGCCCAACAACTGATCGCGCCAAGCTGTTGGAAGGTCAGGGCTTTGTCTGGGTCCTCCCTCACATAGGCCTTCTTGTCCTTGATTTGCACAGCTTCCCTGTTGACTCCCAGTTGATCCGCGGCCAAATCGAGGAGCTGGCTTTTGGCATCCTGGGCAGCCCGTTTGATGGCGTTTCCGCCGGTGTAAGTCAGACGGCTGGCACTTGTGGCCCAAGCATAAGGGGTTGCATCGGTGTCTCCGGTGAGTATGGAGATGTCCTCCAGGGGGACGCCCAACTCCTCCGCACAGATCTGACAGTAGATCGTATCCACTCCCTGACCGATATCCATCGTGCCGACCTGCATGGAGACGGTTCCGTCCTCGTTGATCCGAACAATGGCTGACACGGTGAGTAAACCGCTGATGTGCTGGATAGAGGCAATACCTCGGCCCCGATGCTTTCCCTTCTTCTCCCCCTTCCATTCAATAGCATCGGCCGCCTTGGTGAGGCATTCCTTGATACCGACACTCTTTAGCACCTGTCCCCCAAGGGATTTGTCTCCGGGATCCAGGGCGTTCTTCAACCTGAGTTCCAGGGGGTCCATCCCGATCTCCCGGGCGGCGATGTCCAAGGTGGACTCCGAGGCAAACCCGGTCTGGGGATTCCCAAAACCCCGGAAGGCCCCGGTTTTGACCTTGTTGGTGTAGACGCAGTAACCTTCGATTTTCAGGTCAGGGACCCGATAGGGGCCCCTGGCCATGAGGGAACCAAAACCGGCCACCCCTGGCCCGTCATCGGAATAGGCCCCCGAATCGAAGATATTGACCATTTCTTTGGCCACGATGGTTCCATCCTTTTTCACACCCAGCTTGCAGGTGATCACCGTTGGATGGCGGGGTCGGGTGGCTGAAAACTCCTCCTCCCGGGTCAGGATGATCTTCACCGGTTTATCGGTTTTCTGGGCCAGCGCGACACAGATGGCCTGGACGTGGGTTTCGATTTTTCCCCCGAAGCCGCCCCCCACCCGCGGGGCAATCACCCTGATTTTTGACATGGGAATCTTCAGGGACTCCGAGATCCGCGACTGAGTGATAAAGACCCCCTGGGAGCTCGACCAGACGGTGAATCGGCCCGATGGATCCATTTGAGCGATCGCTCCAGAGGGTTCGATGTAGCTTTGGTGATGCATGTGGGTCTTAAAGGTCTCTTCAACCACCACATCAGCCCCACGCATGCCTTTTTCCACGTCCCCCTCCACAAACGTGGTATGGGAACAGACATTCCCCTCCTGAATGGCGGGAAAGACACAGAAATAGCCCTTCAAGTCCTCATGGATCAGGGGGGCATCGGGCTTCATGGCCGCGACAGGATCGAAAACCGCGGGGAGCTCCTCGTAGTCCACCTCGATCAAGCCCAGGGCTTCCTCTGCGGTGTCGAGATCCGTGGCGACCACGGCGGCGACCGGCTCCCCGATGTAGCGGACCTTTCCACGGGCCAGAACCGGTTCATCCTTGATAAACGGGCCGTACCGACCGTCTGGAAGATCCTGGGCCGTAATCACCCCTTTGATGCCCGATACCTTTTGCGCCTGGGAGGTGTCAATTCCAATGATCCGGGCGTGGGGGTAGGGGCTCCTCAGGATCTGACCGTAAAGCATGCCGGGAAAGGTGAGGTCGTTGATATAGATGGCCTTCCCAAGGGCTTTCTCCAAGGCATCGATCTTGGGAACATTCTTCCCCACATAGGTGTATTCCATCGTCTCATCCTTTCTCTGAAACAAAATACCAGGGCTGACTGGCCCCTTGGATGGCCTTGACAATCTTCGCATACCCCGTACAACGGCAGAGGTTGCCCGAAATGGCCTTTCGAATCTCCTCTTCAGTGGGCTGAGGCCCCTTCTGGAGGAGCGCCTTGGCCACCAGAATCATGCCAGGGGTGCAGAACCCGCATTGAATTGCACCGAAGTCGATAAAGGCCTGCTGGATCTTGTGGGGTCTGCCGTTCTCGGCCACGCCCTCGATGGTTGTGACCTCGCGCCCCCGTACGTCCACGGCAAGGGTGAGACATGATCGGACCGGTTCTCCATCGAGCAGTACCGTGCAGGCACCGCATTCTCCTGACGCACATCCCTCCTTGGTTCCTGTCAAGCCCAGGTCCTCCCTCAAGACCTGGAGGAGGGTTCTTCCAGGGACCACGGAGAGGCGATAAGGAGAGCCATTGATCCTGAGTTCCACGTCCTTCTTCAAAACGGTGTCTCCTCTCTATCGAACCTTCAAAGGGATTTCATCTTTTTTCTAGCCTTTTCCAAAGCCCCCGTCAGGGCTCTTTTCACGAAAACCCCGACCATCTCCCTGCGGTACTCCTCGGATGCATATACGTTCGTTATCGGGTCGCTTTGGGCCATTGCCGCCGAAGCCACCTTCTCGATGGAGGGTGCGTTGAGGGGTGTTCCAACGAGATCGGCCGCGTCTGCGATGGCAAGGGGTGTGGAGGCGGCACCGCCCACTCCCAGTCCGGCATAGGTACAGGTTCCCTTTTCGTCGAAGCCGATGACGGCTCCCACTGCCACAATGGCCACGCTGTTCGTGGTTTTGTCCAGCTTGAGATAGACCCCTCCCGAGAGTGAGGGAAGAGGGGGAATCACGATCTCCGTCACGATCTCATCGGACTCCAGAACGTTTTCGTAGTAGTCGGTGAAGAACTCCCTGATCGGGATTGTTCGAGCCCCTTTGGAACCGGCTATTTTCAGCGTGGCGCCCAGTGCGATCAGGGCTGGAGGGAAATCGGCCGAGGGGTCAGCGTGACAGACATTTCCTCCAATCGTTCCCATATTCCGGATCGGTGGAGAGGCGATTCTCGAGGCAGCCTGAGCCAGGATTTCGCACTCCTCCTGAATCACCGGAGAGGTCTCGATGTCCCGGTGGCGGCAGAGCGCCCCAATCGTGACTCCCCCCTGAGGATTCTTTTCAATGCGGTCGAGCCCGTCAATGGTTTTGAGGTTGATGAGCTGATCAGGGAAGATGAGTCTGTTCCTCAGGAGGACAATCAGAGAGGCTCCTCCTGAGAGAACCTTGGCATTTTCGTACTTGGCCAGGAGGGTGCAGGCCTCCTGAACCGTTTTGGGTTCAAAATACTCGAAGTTTTCCATGATCCGACCTCACGGTAGGGTGGGTTCCCTGAACGGGGAGGATCGGCTTAGGTCTCGGCTCAGGAACCCGGGGAGGCTGTCTCCAACCGTTCTTTGATCGAGTGGGCAAACTGTTCACCGATTTCTTTGGCTTTTCGCTTCATGACGCCCTCACCGAACTTTCCCAATCGACCCAGAACGCTGACTTCAGAGCGGTAGGAGATTTCGGTTTTTTCCGGTTCGAGGCGTTCGAGTTTAATCACACTCGAGGCGTTCAGACTGCTGGCCATCTTGGAGTCCTCGCCCCTAAAGGGGGATTTGAGGAACGCGGGAGGGCGCCTCTCGGTGATGTCAATCCGGATCTTGAAGTTTGCCGCGATGGGGCCGATCTTGGCCTTCATATGGGCCCGGTAGGCGTTGTCTCCGGTCGGTTCCACATGGTCACACCCGGGGACGCAACCCGCCAGAGACTGGGCATCGAGGAGAAAGTCCCAAACCCTATCAATCGGGGCATTCACGACAAACATCGCTTCAATGATCATGCTTCCTCTCCCATCGGCCGGAAGTCGGGGACTGGACTGCCCCATCCAGTCTATTTCTTCTCCTCTTCATAGACCTTTCTCACCAGGTTTGCCTTGTATTCAAACTTGGGTAGAGAATCCGGTGGCACCAACTCGACATCAGCGCGGAAGATGAGCTTCTCCCGGATGAGGGCCTCGAGTTCTTTCTTCAATTGATCGAGATCCCCTGCCTTTTCCCCGTATTCCACTTTGATGGGGATCGGAGGTTTCCATCCCTCGGGCGGGGCCGTGTGCATCTGAATCTCGATGGCGCCCGTTGTCCGGGGGGACAGGCTGGCCACCGTATCCCGTACCGCAGCGGGGTAGACATTGACCCCCTGGACATTGAGCATGTCGTCGGTCCTTCCCAGGACCCGGATCCCAAACCCGGTTCGACCACATTCGCAGCTCGTCTGGGTGACCTCCACGTGGTCTCTTGTCCTGAAGCGAACCAGGGGGATACACTCCCGATCGAGGGACGTGTAGACCAATTCCCCCCGGGTTCCCTCTTGAATCTGCTGAACCTCACCCGTATCCGGATCGATGATCTCTGGATGAACAATCCCCTGGGCAATGAAATGCATCCCTCTCTTGTATCGGCATTCGGACCACATCTGGCCGCACATGTCGCCGTTTCCCATCATTTCGAGAAAGATACACCCAAAGGTCTCCTCCACCTGGCGCCGTACAGAGGGAATGGCCGCCCCGGGCTCTCCCCCTGCCAGGATGACCCTGATCCCCAGGCTTTTCGGTTCGATTCCCCGCTTCTCGAGAGAGGCGGCAAAGTGAAGGGGGAAAGACGAGGTCGATAGGAAGGCGTTGGCCCCGATATGCTGAAAAGAGGCGATCAGGCGATCCGTAGCCCCAACCCCAATGGGCACCACCGTGCCAATCGTCTCTAAACCATCCGCATAGGATGCCGCAATAAAAAAGGGCGAAACGACCAGGGGGACGATACTGTCGGGTCGAAACCCCCCCGTCCAAAAGGCCCTGCACGCCGCCTCTCGCCAGACCTCGATGTCGTGTTTGCTGAGCCCGATGAACGTCGGCCTTCCCGTCGTGCCGCTCGTCGAATACACCCTTTTGACCTTTTCCCTGGGACAGGCCATATGGGTTCCCAGGGGAGGGGCGGCGAGCTGGCTGTCCCGGAGTTCGGTTTTCTCCGTAAATGGCAGTTTGATCAAATCCTCAAGCCTCTTGACGTCTCCCAACTCCACCTCGGCTTTGCGAAACTTCTCCTGGTAGAAGGCCGAATACCTCCATACATATTCAAGCTGTCTGAGAAGGGCCCTCTCCTGGACATCGTGAAATCCCTCTGAAGAGAGGGTCTCCATCGCTTCGTTCCAGTACTGCGAAGATTTCTCCATCTTGGCGTGCCTCTCTTTCCTTTTAGAAATTGACAGATTGGAAGGTGAAACAGAACAGAAACGCCGATTCATCCTCCCATATATCGATATTCCCGTCAATAACCATGACACGCTTGTCCGCTCGTTGAGTTGCCCCCCCATGGGATCGATGGCTTGTTAGAGCCCTGGCTACATGAGGCCGGGCAACCATGTTGCGACTGGGGGGTAGATAATAACGAGCAGAATCACCAAAGCCTCCATGATGATAAAGGGAACAGAAGCTCGATAGATGTCGCCCATCGTCGTTTCGGGTGGGGCTACCCCTTTCATGACAAATAACTCAATACCGAAGGGGGGTGATAGATTGGCGATGGACATGTTGATCAGCAGCATCAGTCCAAACCATAACGGGTCCCAGCCCATCGCATTGCAAACCGGCATGAAAATGGGAAGGGTGATCATCAGGATGGACATCTGTTCCATAAACATACCCAAGAACATGACAACAAGCATCATACATATGAGGAGGGCGAGAGGCGGTATGGGGAGGTTCACCGCAACATTGACCATGCCTCTGGTGGCTCCGGAGTAGGCCAAGATTTGGCTAAAGGCCGTTGAACCGCAAAAGATCGTGAGTATCATCGCGGTCGTCGTCATGGTGCCGGAAAATGCTTTTTTGATCACCTCCCAGCTCAGACCTCTATAGAATACAGCACAGAACAGGGTGGCCAGGACACCAAACGCAGCAGCTTCCGATGGGGTCGCAAAGCCCAGCAGCATGAGTCCGATGACGGCAAAGACAATCACTCCCAATGGCATCACATCCTTGAAAACCGGGGCAAATCTCTCAGATAGCGACAGTTGGCGCACGGAATATGAAGGGGCGATATGGGGCTGGAGTTTACATCGACCAATAACGTAGATTGTAAAGAAAACAGCCATCACCAGGCCCGGGAGAACGCCTGATATCAAAAGCCCGCCCACAGAAATACCGGCAAGGGTGGCGAGGACGACAGCCATGCCGCTGGGAGGAATAATGATGGCCAGGGAGCCCCCGCCCAATACCGGTCCCAAGGCCATTGGCTTTTTGTATCCGCGCTTTTCCATATCCGGCACGAGCATGGACCCGAGCATGGCTGTCGAAGCCCAGGTGTTACCGCATAGGACCGCAATTAAGACCCCACTCCCTATCGCCACTAAACTCAACCTGCCAGACAGACGTCCCAGTAACGTATCCAGAGCATCAATCAGGCGTGTCCCCATTCCCGAATGGAATAGCACTTCGCCCATGAGGAGAAACAGGGGGACAGGCAGCATGGCAAAGAACGTGACCGATTCAAATATGCTGAGGATAAGCTGTTCCAAACCCGCTACGCCACCCCAGAAGATAAAAACGCATATGACATTAATCAACAGGAAGCAAAATGCGATAGGCAGTCCTGTCAACATCAGTAGTATAAAGCCACAAAAAATAATCAGCAGGAGCAACCACCATTCCAACAGTCATTACCTCTTCACTGTTTTATTGCTCTTTACGGGGTTCTTTAGTTCTTCTTGATCCGAGATGCTTTCCAAATCCCCAGGTTGTTGTAAGCCCTTCTCAGAAACTGAATGGAGAGCAAGCAAGAGCCTATCGGAATGATAATAAAAAGGGGGAAGTCAGGAGGCTGCATGGGTGTGGGTTGAAAAGCCCCCATCCGCAACTTATCCAAGCTAACCTTGGCACCGTACCAGGTGAGAACCACGCAGATGATGGCACCCAGAATAGAAGTGATCGTATTGAGGAAGGCCCGATTCTTGGGGCTCAGTGTATTCAGCAGTAGATCACTGGTCACATGTCTTTCTTTTCTCAAGACCCAGGCGGTGCACAAAAAGCCCATGTACAGGAGACTGTATTCTGAGAATTCCAGGACCCACTTCAACGGCTTACCTGCAACGGTTCTGGCGATAACGTCCCAGCAGACAGCCAGCATAATAAAGGTCAGAATAGCTGCTCCCAAGACAACGAGAACGTCAAGGATGGAGTCAAAGACAGAAGATCCCTTTGTTAGCAATTTCTTTCGCAACAGGACGCTCTCCCGTATCTCATTGACTCTACACCCTCACCCTGCCCTCTCCTTGAAGAGAGAGGGTTTGGGTGGGGGCGACTCCGGAACTGTAGGGTGATTCTTGAAACGGCTTGCTGGCGCGCCTACTTAACCAGCATCTTCTTTAATCTCGGTCCGAGTTCTGGGGACTTATCGATCACATATGACCAGGCAGAATCGTAGGCAAGCTCAAGAAACGCCTTTCCATCAGCCGATGAGAACTTGATCGGTTTGACACCCTTGTCCAACATCAACTGCCACCTTTCGTCGCTCACTTTGGTATAGTAGTCTCCAACTATCGGATTGATCTCGCTCTTCTTGAACTTTACGATTTCTTCTTGCACGTCCGTGGGCACCTCGTTCCACTTCTTCGGATTCACCAGTATAAACGCTGTACCTCGATAGAGGTCATAATCGATAACGTATTTGGTTACCTCATGCCAGCTGAAGTCCGTAACGAACCCATAATGAGTCATGACAAAGCCATCGACAGCACCTCGCTCCATGGCCGTGTATATGTCTCCCATGGGAAGATTGATAGGCACCGCCCCCAGGGCTTTGACCAGAGGGATGAACGCTGGAAATACACGAATCTTTTGGCCCGCAAAATCCGCGGGCTTCTTAACAGGCTTATTGGTGTAAAGGTGGAACGTTTCATTGTAGTTGCTGTTGCCCAACCAGACGAGTCCAACATCCTCATGGAGCTTGCGCATCACCTCATAATAATCCGTCTCATACCTTTCCAGGTAGGATTTGTTGGTGAACATCGCGGCTTGGGCTTCCCAGAGTAAGGAGGGATAGTAGGCGCATGAAGTCTGAACCATATCGATTACGCCCTTTTTCACGGCCTCGTGGAGCTGAAATGGGGGTGTTACCTCCGGTCCCCCGAGAAGCTCGATATCAATATGATCCTTGAATCTATCGTTGAGCTTTTCAATATGGATCCTGAAGCCGGCAACATCCTCGTTATTGGTGGGCAGAAAGGCGACGGCCTTGAACTTTACCGGTTTGGCGAGGGCTGTGATCGGGGAAACCAACCCGAATACCAGGCCCGCTGCCACCACCACTGAAACCAAGGCATCCATTGTCTTTCTCATTTTGGCCTCCTTTTGTTTCGTATATATCTCCAACCTGAGCATTTGTGAATCTCAACTTGCCTATTCTTTCTCACCTCCTCCCTGTAAAGGTCCTATGGATTCGCCCTATGTCGGAAAGCCCATGACGAGATGCCAAATGCAACCGTGAATCGAAGCGCTTGACCCCCCCCATTATTCCAAAAATGAAAAAGGCAGTCAAGGGAGGCCAGAAAGCCAAAGGGTCACGCTTCGAGGTTGCATTCTTTCATGAACCCTCTTGCGCTGTTGTCACATCGCTCCAACCGGTTCATCGGCTCCAAGAGCAAAAGACGGCCCTTACCCGATGCCACCCGGGAAGCTGGGCCGAGAGGAACAGGAATCCTCGGACCCGGGCGTGGAGAAGGGAACCCCAAGTTTTCCTATTCCATAAGGCCTCTGGCGATTCTTTCAACAGCTCCCTTCGCGTGGAGTTCAGCGATGTCCTCTGGGGTTCCGACAAATATGGCGCTGGCCTGACAGACTGCCTCGCAGGCCGTTTTCTTCCCCTCCTTCAGTCGATCGATGTACAGATCGCAGAGCGCCAGTTTGCCGTCTCCATCGAAGCTTGGAACCCCATAGGGGCAAACCCAGAGACAGGCTTTCCACCCGATGCAACACTCCCTGGCAACCAGGGTGATCCGCGTCTGGGCATCTTTGTAAATCGCCGGTGCGGGGCATACCTTGATGCAAGGCGCATCTTCGCTGTGCATACACGCGATGGACACAAAAGACCGATGCACCCTTTCACCCCGTATCTCAGGGCCAAATGGATAGGTCCTTATTCGGTTTAGCCCTCGAGGCTCAGCGCTCGGAGGTGAAGTGTTCTGACGAGGGTCCATTCCACCAAACAGGTTCGCCTTCTGTCGGATTCTGCCCCTTGGCGATTCTATCCACACCCAATCCCCCTCCCTGATTCCATGTTCCCCCGCCGTGTCAGGATGTATTTGGACGCGGGGATAGTGCTGGAGTTCTCTGATCCAGGGGAGATTGGCGTATTGGGTATGGAAATAGAAAGGGATGCGCCCCCCGGTGCTGAGAATGAGAGGATACTCCCTGGCAATTTCCGGGGTTGAATGGTGGCTCTCGCTGGGCTCGATGTGAGCGGGCAGGGGATCGTATTGCAGTTTCTCCAAAAGGGTTGAATATAACTCCACCTTCCCTGTTGGCGTGGGGAGACCGCATGGAACAACGGCTCTCCCTCAACTGCTTGAGGACCGTTTCTGAGTGGCAGCGGCCGACGGGCATCAACCGGTGTTTATCCGCGCCAATGGATCTAGCCAGATCCTCTTTCGGAGCGTTGTCCGTTATCTCAAAGCCAAAATCCCCCAGGGGACCTTGTCTCGATGAACCCTGCTCATCATACCGCTTCATTCTTCCGGTAATCGTCTCCAGGGCCTTATCCCAGCTTATCCTCTCCCACTTGCCTTTGCCCCGTTCACCCCCTCTCTTCAGGGGATACCTCAGACGGTCTGGATGATCGACACACTGAACGCTGGCCGATCCCTTGGCCCACATGGTCCCTCTCGTCGTGGACTCCGGGTTCCCTTCAATCCAGGTAATGACACCATTTTCAACGGTCACGAGCACGCCGCAGCCGCCGTGGCGGCTCTTGCACGTGGTTTTTACGAGGCTCTCTTCGCCCCTTTCCCCTCCTCAGACGTGGAGGGATGGATCTTCTCAACGGTTTCTCCTCTCTCAGGGGTGCCTTTTACCGGGCTATCAAATCCTTCGAATCTGGCACGCCAGGGCCCTGAGTTCGGGATAACCTGTAACCGGGTCACGAGGCTCGAGATCGGTCAATACATTCTGGTTGACCTCCTCTGCCCAGCCGTGGAGGACATTGACCACACCCGACATGATATCTCCGGTCGTTTTCGCCTTGACCTTTATCTGTCCCTTTCCGGTTTCTACGACGATCATATCCCCATCGACAATCCCATAGGCCCCGGCCGTGTCGGGATGAATCTCAGCCACGGGATCAGGGGCCTGTCGCCTCAGCTGGGGCACATGTCTCATCTGCCAATGGGTGTACTCTGGGATTCTGGCACCCGTATTCAGAATGAGGGGATACTTCTTGGCCAGTTCGGGTGTCCGGATCGGGCTCTGGGTCGGTTCCTTAAAGACAGGTATGGGATCATACCCGGCATCAGCCAGGGTCTGGGAGTACAGTTCAATCTTGCCCGAGGGTGTCCGGATCTGATTCTTCGCTGTGATATCGTAGCATCGCTCGCCAAACCATATCCCCTCCGGGTGTTCTTCCAGCTCCTTGAGGGTTACGCTGCTCGCTTTCAGAAAATGCTCGACCACCTCTTGGTCGCTGTTCCACGGAAAGAACTCCCCGTAGCCCATTCTTCTCCCGAGCTCCGAGTAAAACTTCCAGTCCGGCCAGGACTCCCCTTGGGGCTCTATGATTTTCCTGCTGAGCATGACAAAGGGCATCCCACCGGTTAGCCCATAGTTGTAGGCCAGCCCGAGCATCTCCAGGGATGAACAGGCGGGGAGCACCATGTCAGCGAGTTTGGCGGTTTCCGTCATAAACAGGTCCATCACCACCAGCAAATCCAGCTTTGTGAAGGCTCTCCTGAGCTTCTCCGAATTTGGCCAGGAGGCCGCTGGATTCCCTCCGCTGATCATCATCGCCTTGACGGGATAGGGCTTTTCCCTCAGGATCGCATCGGGTACAAGCATCTGCTGGCCATAGGGGGCCGTCATTTTCCAGAGTCGACGGAAGAGGGGGTACGTATCGGCGCCAATGGGCTCTTCTTCGACGGGAACCCTGAGATCGGTGAGGCGCATAAAGGGATTTGTGGCCCAGCCACCGGGCACATCATAGTTTCCCGTTATCCCGTGCAGGATAGCCAGAGCCCGGCTATTCTGAAAGCCGTTGATGTGTTGATCCAACGCATTGATACCCTGGATGATGGAGGCAGACCTGGCCCCCGCGAATATCCGACTGATCTTCCTGATGTCGTCCGCCCCGACCCGGCATATCGGGGCCACGCTGTCCGGCGGGTAGTCCTTGACATGATCGACCAGCCTGTCAAAACCCGTCGCATACTTCTCCACAAATTCCCCGTCATAGAGGCCCTCCCCTATGATGACATTCATCATGGACAGGGCGAGAGCGCTATCGGTGCCCGGCCTGACGGGTATGTGAATGCCCCTTTTGGCCAGGGGAATCCGCTTGGGGTCTATCACAATCAGCTTCACCCCCCTGTCGAGGGCCTGGTTGATTCTCTCGGCCAGGGGCGGTTCAGAGGCCTCGGGGTTATGGCCCCACAGGACAATGCATTCGGACTGGTCGGGGTCCTCCAGAGGGTAGGTGCCGAAGGTTAGAAGCCGGGCCATGATCCGGGTGCGAAAGCAATGGGCCTCAATGGAGAAGTAATTGGGTGTGCCGAAAGCGCCCCGGAACCGCTGGGCAAAGGCCGAAATGGCGATGTTCTCTGCGCCGATAGACCCCACAGAAAGGGCAAGGGAATGGGCACCGTACTCCCTCTTGACATGGTGGAGCTTACTGGCGATGGTGTCGAGTGCCTCATCCCAGGAAATCCGGCTCCAGCTTCCGTTCCTTTTCTTTATGGGGTATTTCAAGCGATCCGGGGAATAGACGTAGTCGGGCAAGTGCCATCCTCTTGGACACAAGACCCCCCGGCTAAAGGGATGCTCTGGCATCCCCTCCACCCTGATCAGCTTGCCCTCCTCGACATAGGCATTGATCCCGCACACCTGAAAGCACAGCATACAGACGGTCTTCGAAGCTTGGGTTTGGCTCGGCGGGTTTTCCACGGTGTCAGCCTCCTGAAGTTGTTGAAGATTTCTGGGAGAGCCGCTCTTCGTTACTCTGAGACCTCATCGGGTCGTTTCAGTTGCCGGTTGTCAGGGGTCAGTTCCCGACTTCCAATGAGGAACAAGGAACAAGGCACGAGGCACAAGGGACCACGGACATGACGCGGTTCGGGTTTGCTTTCTCCGTTGCTCGTACCCCTCCGGACCCATCTAACGACAGCCCGGCTTCTTAGGGAACATGCCACATTGAAGACATCTGTCCGCTTCACCGAGGGCTGCGAGTTCACCCAAGCCAAGCTCCACTTCCCTGAAGCCCCGGATTCTTCTCATGGGGGACAGGGCAGGCATTCTCTCCCGTCTTCGCTTCTTGACCTGGGCCACATCAACATCCTCAAGAGCGATGGTATGGGGCGGAGGCTCCTCCTTCTCGATCCGCTCCCCGCGCAGATACCTGTCGATCGACAGGGCCGCCTTCCTTCCAGCGGCTATCGCCTCAATCACCGTAGCCGGTCCACTCACCACGTCGCCCCCAGCGAATACCCCATCGACAGCGGTTGCCAGGGTGTGGGGATTGACCTTGATGGTGCTGTTTGGGGCGACATCGAATCTCGCTCCATCCAAGAAAGAGAGGTCCGGAACCTGTCCGATCGCTGAGATCACCATATCCGCCTCAACCGCAAACTCTGAACCCCGAACCGGTATGGGCCTCCTCCGACCCCTCTCGTCCGGCTCTCCGAGCTCCGTTTCAAAACACTCCATTCCCGCACATTTTCCGTCTCTGCTTAGGATCTGGCAGGGGCTGGAGAGATACTGAATCTTGACCCCCTCCTTTTCTGCTTCCCCGATCTCACCCCTGATTGCCGGCATTTCCTCGCTTGACCTCCGGTAGACAATGGATACCTCCTTGGCGCCGAGCCTCAGGGCCACTCGGGCGGAATCAACGGCCACATTGCCTCCGCCCACGACGACAACTTTTTCCCCGACCCCCACCCTCCTTCCCAGGTTGACGTCCCTTAGCCAGGCGGTTCCGTCGACAACCCCTTCGAGACGCTCATTGGGGATCCCAAGAGGGGCGCTCTGATGCGCTCCAACGGCAATGAGAATAGCCTTGTATCCCTGTGCCCAGAGGTCATCCAGGGCCAAGCCGTCCCTGCCGACAGGACTATTCAGCCTTATTTCAACCCCTGATTTCCGAATTCCTTCAATCTCGGTCTGAAGAATCTCCCTGGGCAGTCGATATGGGGGAATCCCTG
>CAYGBW010000044.1:0-16819 GCA_964348185.1 uncultured Thermodesulfobacteriota bacterium
TAATAGCAGAAAAGCAGGGGTCATATTGGAAAGGACAAGACGCCAGGCATGATGGAGATGTTCACGGGTCGCTGTCCCCATCCACCCGATTCGATTTGTATCGTCCCCGGAAGAGCTGACCGTCACCCC
Organism: uncultured Thermodesulfobacteriota bacterium; assembly: GCA_964348185.1. Taxonomy (GTDB): domain Bacteria; phylum Desulfobacterota; class BSN033; order WVXP01; family WVXP01; genus CAYGBW01. The sequence continues at coordinate 130 of CAYGBW010000044.1, forward strand.
TAGCCATTGGAAGCGCTCGCTCACCTTGGAGTTGAGGAAATGGATTTCGATATGCCTCTAGACGATAGTTTCTTTTCCATATCGACCCTGTCGCGTTAAGAGGGGGAGCGGTTGTGAATACGCTGCGCTACGCTTGGCGGAATCTCTGGCGGAACACCCGACGAACCTGCATCACCCTAGCCGCTGTGACGTTGAGCACCGCCATCCTTATCACCAGCTACGGACTCATGGATGGCCTCATGAAGCATGCCGTTTCCAATGCCACCAATCTCGTGGTGGGCGAGGTCCAGGTTCACGCACCGGGTTATCTGGCGGACCACTCAATCTACAAAGCATTGGACGACCCGGAGCTCATCCTCTGGGCGGCCCAAAAGAAAAACATCAACGCCACACTTCGCCGATACGGTTATGGCCTTGTGGCCGTCGGGACCAAATCAGCCGGAGCACGTTTCTGGGGTGTGGACCCGGTTCTGGAACGGACCACGTTTGTCCTTGCAGACCATCTGGACAAGGGTCGCTTCCTATCAGAGACGCCACGGCGGGGCGCGGTCCTGGGCCAGAGGTTGGCTCGGTCTCTGCAGGCCCAGATTGGCTCTGAGATCGTTGTGGTGGTCCAGGCCGCTGACGGTTCTCTGGGCAACGATCTCTTTACCGTGACCGGCATCCTCAAGGCTGCCGGGGAAAACATCGATCGCAACGCTGCTCTAATCCATTCAGCCGACTTTGTTGAACTCTTCGTATCAGGAGACCGAATTCATGAAGTAGCCCTCAACTCGAAAGGGCAAATCTCACTTGAGGAACTGGGCGCACTGGCCTCCGCCGCAGCCCCTGAACAAGAGGTAAAGGAGTGGCGTCAGCTTTTGCCCGAGGTCTCAGATATGGTGAATCTTTTTGATGCCTTTATCTGGGTTTTCGGAATGATTTTTATTTTGGCTGCGGGGATGGGTGTCATGAACACCATGCTCATGGCAACGTATGAACGCATCAGGGAATTCGGGATTCTCAAGGCCCTAGGAGCCACCCCTTGGCGCATCGTCAGGGATGTTGCTGCCGAGGCCTCATTGTTGGCTGCTGCGGGGACGGTCCTGGGCACGCTTTTGGGCCTGGCAGGCGGATACTACCTGCGGGAAGTGGGCCTGGATCTCAGCATCTTCGCTGGCAGTTACTCAGTGGGCGGCGTGGCCTTTGACCCGATCTGGAGGGCGACCCTGAGTCCCGAAGCTGTGCTCATTCCCGTGGTGCTCATGGTGATCATCTGTGTGGCCGCCTCCATGTACCCTGCGATCCTCGCTGCCCGGTTGGATCCGGTACAGGCTATCAATCGTGCTTAAAGGGAAGAGGGGAGAACCGGTATGGTTGCTCGTTTGGCCTGGCGCAGCATATGGCGTAACCGGAGGCGGACCGTGATCACCGCCTTGTCCATCGGCTTCGGTTTGGCTTGTACCATCTTTTTTATCGCCATTGCAGAGGGAGTCTACGCTCAATTCATAAACGAGGTCGTTCGAATGCAGGCCGGCCATATCACTCTAGAAAATCCTGACTACCGTGATGCCCCCGCTGTGGACCTCTGGCTTAAGGCCCCAGCCCCTCTGCGGTCCCAAGTTGAAAAACTGCCTCAGGTTGAGCGGACTAAGCTGATTATTCTGGGTCAGGGCATAGCCCGATCCGCCTCGGGCAATGTGAGTGTGACTCTGATGGGTATCGAACCCTCAGTTGAACAGCTGACCTCTCCTTTAGCCCGCCATATCGTTGCCGGAAGATATTTGGATGACGAGGATGATCCTTGGGTGGTCATCGGTCGAGAGCTCGCCCAACGGTTGAAGCTGGACGTGGACAAGAAGATGGTGCTAACCACCAACGATGCGACGGGTAATCTGGTGGACGAGCTGTGCCGAATCAGGGGCATTTTTGAGACTGGCTCGGTGGAAATTGACGGGTACTCTATCCAGGCGACCCTAGGTTTTGCCCAGCGTCTTTTCGGTCTGCCTGAGGAGTCCGTGACCCAGATGGGGGTAGTCCTAAGGAGACCGGAGGCCCAGCAGCGTGTCATGCACACGGTCCAACAGATCGTGTCGGACCGAAACGTCGCGGTTCTTCCCTGGCAGGAGGTGATACCGGAGATTGCCTCCTATATTCGACTGGACAAGGGTTCAAACCTTGTCTTCCAGGCACTTTTGATCTTTCTGATCCTCTTTACCATCTTCAACACCATCCTCATGTCTGTCCTGGAGCGTCAGCGCGAGTTCGCTATGCTGTTGGCTTTGGGTACAAAACCCAGCCAGCTCAGGCTCCAGATTCTCATGGAGTCGGCCTATCTAGGACTCATCGGCTGCGCACTCGGCTTGCTCGTCGGTGGACTCGCTGCCTGGGCTGTACAAGTGTGGGGCATCGATCTGAGGTCTATATTGGAAGAGGGATTCACTATCTCGGGATTTGCCGTGAGCACCAAGATGCATGCTCGCGTAACGCCTAGCTTACTCTTGAGCACGGTGGGTCTGGTATTCGGAGCAACCCTGATCCTGAGCTTTATTCCCATGCAGCGAGCGACCCGCCTCTCGATTGCTGATCAACTGCGTTAGGGGGAATTCATGAGCATCATCGTTCAGCTGCAGAACGTAACCAAGGACTATGGGCAGGGACAGGTTCTCACCCAAGCCCTGCGCGGAGTGAACCTGGTCCTTCATGCCGGAGAGTTCACAGCGATGGCAGGACCTTCCGGCTCCGGCAAGAGCACCTTGCTCAATATCATTGGCGGACTCGATCGACCAACCTCGGGCAAGGTGGAAGTGGACGGTCGAGAGATCAACAAGCTTACCAAAACCGAATTGGGTCTCATGCGGAGGGATCGGCTCGGCTTCATATTTCAGAACTACAATCTCATTCCTGTGCTTACCGCCTTGGAGAACGCTGAGTACGTGCTCATGCTCCAAGGAATCCCCACTTCGGAACGGAGAGATTCGGTGAGAGAAGTGCTGAAGGAGGTGGGGCTGGGGGGGTTGGAGAATCGTTATCCCCGGCAACTGAGCGGCGGTCAGCAACAGCGCGTGGCCATCGCTCGGGCCATCGTTTCGGAGCCGGCTCTCGTGCTGGCCGACGAACCAACGGCCAACGTCGACTCGAAGACCGGTCTTGACCTCCTGGACCTCATGCGGAGGCTCAACGAGGAAAAGGGGATTACTTTCTTCTTCTCCACCCACGAAGAGGCTGTGATGAAGCGGGCGCGCAGACTCTTGCACCTTGAGGACGGAATCATTCGTGAGAACGGGGCCACGGAAGATGGGGCTGGTGCGGCCTAGGCAGTCACTGGGGTGGTCGTTTGGTGGGGCTGTGCGGCAGTCATCCAAGCCGTCGCCTCTTGACCGACGAGTCAGGTCGATGGCCACGTCTCTTGGCTCGTTAGATACCCCCCTCCGGGATCTGAGGGGGCCTTCCTCTCGGACATGAGGGGTCTCGATGAATGCACCGCGTCAGATCTAGTAAGGTGGCTGTCCGCGTCTACCAGAATCGGTTTGTATCGTCTCTTCTCCAGGGGATAGAATGGCCAACTTCGGGTCTAATTTTCGCAAACCTATGCAAAAAACTGAAATGGTTGGAGAAAGTGAAAAGAGGAAAAAAAAGGTTGACTTGACTCAGGGATGGCTCATATGGGTTTGAATCGCCTGTTGCTCTGAAGCTCAGAATCGGGCCTAGCAGAAGTTGAGTGGAGATCGAGCCCGTTCTCTCGGAATTGAAGGGACGGGTTTTTTCTTTTTCAGAAGAGGGGGGAGTAGAACCGAGGAACCGATACTTATGATGCCATCGTCAGAGGCTCTTACACGTGACTCCAGATGGTCTTTCAATCCATGGATAATTCATCCGAGGGCGAGAAGGGATAAAGTGTCCAAAGTGCCGGTTTGATAATCGTGAAGGGGTGAAGTTCTATGAACAATGTGGGACTACGATTGAATTAGAATATCCCGACTGCGGAGCCAAAACCCCCTTGGGTATGAATTTCTGTGGGGGGTCAGGAAACTCAAGTTCGGCAAGAAGTTGACAGCCGAGAAGAAAAGGTATAGAGTGTTTTTATAAGCTACAAAGAGTTTTGGTTTGGAACAAAAAGCCGGTAAGCTCTCGAAGCTTACGCGGCTTTTTTCTTATCCCCACCTAGCTTATTGTAATGCTTATAAATGCAGGAGGAGGGAGGTGAGTAAGCTATGCCCAAAGGTCAAGTCAAATGGTTCAATGAGCAAAAGGGATTTGGATTTATTTCCCAGGATGGTGCAGATGATCTATTCGTGCACTACTCATCGATCAAACAAGACGGATTCAAAGTTCTTCATGAAGGAGACGAGGTCGAGTTCGATATCGCCCAGGGAAAGAAGGGCCTACAAGCGGTTGACGTGGTAAAGTGCTAGGAATCCGGCAAGCGTATTTTCAGACCCCAGGAAGGTAAGCATCCCGGGGTGGGTCTTTGCGGAACGGTGGCTGCGACCCGGTTTGACTCGATGGGATAGATGAGCACCCTGAGGAGGGAGATGGCCAGAAAAAGAAGAAATCTTCCGCAGAGGAGTCGCAAAAGGCGAGCATCAAAAAAATCATTTAAAGCAATCTGCGCCTCTTGTGGAAGAGAGCTGATGATGGAGATCTCTCCCCCGAAGGGAAAGGAGCTTCTGTGCCTGGATTGTTACAAGAAATGAGGGGGGAAAATGAACACAGAACTATAGGTAGGCAAGATCTCCCTCCAGACCCCTGAACCCCCGCTCGAAACCCTTTGAGAGCCCCGCAGACTTCTACCTGGCTCAATTCCCGGCCCAGGTATTTCTCCAGTAGTCGATCTTCCTTGTCCCGGGAGAACCCCTTCTTCAGCACTTCACTCAAATAAGTTGAGCGGTCTAACTTCAACTCCTTAACAAACTGGTTGATCTCCTTTAAGAGATCTTCAGGGGTTCTTATCGTTGTTGGTTTCTGCATGCCTTTCCTCCGATCCAAACACCGCAGATCATCGTTCAATAGAGATCGTATCGGCTCAGATCGACGCCTGAGGAGAAAGGAATCAGGGAGAAGCCTCCCTCGGCCTCGCTCTCTCCAGATTTTCGCTAACCCTTGCCAACTAGACGGTGGATTTTGGAGTCGTTGCTTCCTTGACCCCCACTGTGCAGCAGGATAGACTTAGACAACACCGAGATGGCTTCACGTCTCGCGGCGGATTAAGAATAACAACTGAGTTCGCTGTTAGCGACAGCGCAAGAGGCCACAGCTTGGAAGCAGCATACCGAAGTGCTCATCAGAGGGACATTCTCAAGCAACGCATTGAAGCGGCTCTCGCCGTTCTTGAGAGCTGCAATCTCTGTCCCAGACACTGTGCGGTAAATCGTCTCCAAGGGGAAACCGGTGTGTGTCGAACGGGACGGCGGGCCATGGTCTCCAGTTACAACCCTCATTTTGGGGAGGAGGACCCCCTGGTGGGGAGCGGTGGCTCTGGGACAATCTTCATGGCCAACTGTAACCTACTCTGCGTATTTTGCCAGAATTACGATATTAGCCATCTCTCCGAGGGGGTACCGGTAGGTGCAGCTGAGATGGCTGAGATGATGCTATCCTTGCAGCGGAGAGGATGCCATAATATTAACTTTGTAACCCCCACCCACGTGGTTCCTCAGATTCTGGAAGCCCTTTCAATAGCCATTGAAGGGGGACTGCGAGTTCCGCTTGTCTATAACTGCGGCGGCTACGAGGAGGTGGCCACGCTAAGACTGCTCGACGGCATCTTCGACATTTACATGCCGGATTTTAAGTTCTGGGACTCTGATGTGGCCGCACGGCTCTGTTCCGCTCCCGACTATCCTGAAAAGGCTTGCGCGGCTGTAAAAGAGATGCATCGGCAGGTGGGAGACTTGACTCTGGACCAGGCGGGGATAGCTCAGCGTGGCCTGCTGATTCGCCATCTGGTGATGCCTAACGGGCTGGCGAGTACCCGTGAAGTCATGCATTTCCTGGCCACCGAAGTCTCCAGGGATACCTATGTGAACATCATGAGGCAGTATCGGCCCTGTGGCGAGGCGCATCGTTTCCGTGAGCTACGACGCTCCATCACTGTTGAGGAGTTTCGCGATGCGGTTCGGATGGCGCAGGAAGTGGGTATTCATCGCCTCGATGAACGAAGGGTGATCCGCCTGTTTCGGTGGTTTTGAGAGAGGGGGAAGTGAATCAAAGCTTTACAAAAAGGGGCCTAACGTTGGATTTATGGAGGCTTGGCCGAAGCCTCCGCCATTAGATCGTGTTGTGACATCGGGTCTTTTATTCAAGTCTGCTGACCTAGGCATCGGATCTCGAAGACCATGGGGATAGGCTTACGAGTTTTTCTTGTGAATGATGATGACTCGATACAGCGTTTATCGCTGGCGCGGTACGAGCGATTGCGCCGACGTGACCCTAAGGAAAGGCTTCCGAAGTGCGCCCGCAGGCGTGTACGGTATGCGCTGGTGATGCTGGAGCTGGCAGATCGAAAGCCTTTGGAAATCCTAAGAATTCAGTATTCGTTCTTACATTTTGACTCTGAAGGCAGGATCGACACGGCTCAACGGGAGAGGGAGGCAAGGTTGGCTATGGCGATGTTACCTCCGATAGCCAAAGACCCAAAGAGGCCTCACGTGGTTGATGCTCGGTACCGATTTGCTAGAAAGCGTTTTGAGGATGAATACAAATGGAACCCCACGCCAGAGATCGAAGCCGCAATCGTGGAGGCGATATTCGGCACTGGAAAATGACAGGAACTTCCTCCTTCGCATGCCGAACAGAGAATGAAAGCTGGCTGGGAAGATCCGGGATGCCCTGGATAAAATCGAGAGGGGAGCGTACCGCACCTGCGAGGAGTGCGACAATGAGATCTCAGAATAAAGATCGTTGGCGCGCCCTGTTACGACCCTATGCATTAATTGCGAGACATTGTGAGAAGCGGACGGACGCTAATGCCTACAAAAATTGCGTGGACCCGTGAAACGTGGAACCCTGTGACCGGATGCACGAAGGTGAGTGAGGCATGCCGGTATTGCTATGCGGAGGCTTTGCACAACAAAAGGTACAAGGCTTATCGGGCTGGCAAGAACATGCCCAAACAATACGCCAAGCCGTTCAATGAGATCCAGCTTTTGGAGAACCGTTTGGCTACCCCATTTGGGTGGCGCAAGCAACGAATGGTGTTTGTCGGCTCCATGATGGATCTCTTCCACCCAGAGGTCCCCGATTCTTACATCGACAAGGTTTTTGGCGTGATGTCTGACTGTCCCAGACATATCTTTCAGGTCCTTACGAAACGTCCGTTGAGGACAACAAAATGGCCTGGACCCTGGACGAGTAACATTTGGATGGGTACGACGGTGGAACATCAAAAGACGATTTCCCGAATAGACATCCTTCGACAGTGTTCGGCCCAGGTTAGATTCCTCTCTTTTGAGCCTCTCATCGGCCCGGTCGGAGGCGTCAATTTGGAAGGCATCGACTGGGTCATTGTTGGCGGGGAAAGTGGGCCCAATCGCAGACCCCTGGATTTTTCGTGGGTCAGAGAGATCAGGGACCAATCCGTGGAACAGGGGGTGGCATTCTTTTTCAAACAAGACAGCGGGTCAGGACCTGGAATGAGACCGTGGCTTGTGGAAGAGGATGGGTCATGCTGGGAATGGAAGCAGTACCCTACAGACTTGATTTCTCCAAGAAGGGTTGGTTAGCCTGGTCGCCGGGATTACCACTTCCTGATGCGTAACAGACCGACAGTGTCTAAGGGATTCTACTCATGTCACACCCTGAGATGGAACTGCTGACCGGCCGAGAGCTCCACCAGAGGGTCATCCAAGACGCCGTCCTGCAAGCACAGAAATACGTTTGGATTGCCACAGCCAATCTCAAAGACATGCATATCCTCAAATCCAGAGGATTTCGACCCATTCTTGAAGAATTCGACCAAATGGCCCAAGGAGGAGTGACCTTTCGGATCGTTCACAGTGACCTGCCGTCTCGCTTATTCAGACAGACCCTTGAACGGTTCCCCCGGCTGACTGCTGGGGCGCTGGAGTTTCAGATCTGTCCACGATCTCACTGGAAGATGGTCATTGTGGACGGTCTAAAGGTTTACTTTGGTTCAGCCAATTTCACGGGAGCGGGACTGGGCGCAAAGAATGAAAACAAGCGTAATTTGGAGTTGGGAGTCTTGTCCACTGACCCGAAGTGGGTCAATAGACTGCAGGGACTTTTTGACTCCTTCTGGGTGGGTACGTACTGTGAACGATGTGCCCTGGGAAAACAATGTCCAGATCCCATCAAAACGCGTTAGGTGACTTTAAGAGGGTTTTCCCTTCCAGTTCGGTGGCAACCAAAAGGCGTCCTTTGGAGAAAGGGACAAATCTCTATGGTAATCAAATCCTGGGATTTTGTGACAGCTCGATTAAATAGTCGTCACTGAAAAATGTCCCTGGAGCGAACATTACGGAGTTTTTGGGGCGACCCGTCTTGGCGAAGGGAGTGTCCCCGAAGGGGTGAGATTCCGCTGTCTGAGGCCGCCAGGCCGAGTTCGGAAGATCGAACGACCGAGCCTTAGAACGGGTCAAAAACTCCGTACAGAGAGGGTCGGGGGCGTTTTTCAGTGACGACTAAATCGACTAGCACAGTCGATTTGTGGGCCAAACTTACCCTAACAAGACCTGTGAAGGTCTTTAACAAGATTAGCAAGGAGAGAAGGAAATGGACTATATGGGACCCGAACTCTCGAAGGTCGCAAGATTCATGATCAAAGACCTTTTGTTATGTGAACCGGGGAGTAATTTGGTGTTAATTGCTGATTCTGGTTCTGACAGAAGGCTGGTCGAGGCCCTTGCCAATGCTGCTTTTGTCGAAGGAGTGAACCCAGTCGCGGTATGGAAACCGATGCCAAAGGAGGTCAACACAGAACCTCCTGCCCCCGTGGCTGCAGCCATGAAAGAGGCCGACGTGATCTGTTTCCTTGAAAGGGTCTACTTTATTCACACGGATGCCGTCAGGGAAGCGTTGAAAAGAGGTGCTCGGGCGGATTTTTTCGGCGGAATGGATGTTGAGATGATCATGCGGTGTGTTGGGAATATCAACTTTGAGGCGATGGTAAGACTCGGAGACGAAATCGTGAAATTGATTGAGGCTGGAAAAGAAATGAAAATCACCGGCCCCTCGGGCACGGATCTCGTTTATGGGCTGGCCCCGAGTCGACCCATCTATCACCACAGGGGGATCGCTGATCAACCTGGGGATATAACGTTTTTGGGCGGTCAGATCGCCTTCGCCCCCATTGAAGACAGCATCAACGGGAAAATCGTTTTTGATGGATCCCTATGGCCTCCAAAGGAATTAGGCGTACTTGCTGCTCCCATTGAATTGGACGTTGAAAAAGGAAGGGTTGTTCGCATTAATGGAAAGGAAGAAGCAAAGCGACTCGAAAAGTGGCTAGAGAGCTTTGGCCACCCGAGCTGTTACAATGTTGCCCACATTTCCCCAGGATTCAATCCGGGAGCCAAACTCTTAGGCAATATTGTCGAAGACGAGAGGGTCTTCGGATGTGTAGAGATTGGCATCGGTACCCAAAGCGATCATTTTCAAGGGAGCGCTGGAAGAGCTCCATCTCATACGGACGGGATTATCCTAAGCCCTTCTGTGTGGATCGATGGAATCCTCATTGAGGAAGAAGGCGAGTATGTCCATCCAGAGTTACAGGACCCTGCAAAACGGGCTCGAGAATGACCCCGTCACTCGACCTTCTGACATTCAAATAGCTCAAGAGATCGCCGGTCGTTATTTGAGTCGTCCGGCCTTGGAGCTTCGTCAAGCTGATTTCTGACGGATCTTGCCCCGTTCCCGCGCCTGCACCTCCTCTTTCAAGACGCTAAATGGCAGGCTACAAAGCGATCCCCCTGCACGCTCACTAGCGCTGGTTCCTCCTCTTCACAGAGGGATCCGATCCTCCGATGGCAACGGGTGCTAAACGCGCATCCCTTCGGTGGGTCGGTCGGGCTCGGGATCTCTCCTTCCAGAACGATGATTTTCCTGGTTCTGCGAACCGAGGGCTCGAGGATCGCAGAGAGCAAGGCTTCCGTGTAGGGATGAAGGGGGCTGGAGATCAGAGATCGCCTGGGAGCAATCTCCATCAACTTACCGAAATACATGACCATGATCCGGTCAACGAGGTGCTTCACGACCGAGAGGTTATGGGAGATAAAAAGATAGGTGAGGCCAAATCTCTCCTGGAGGTCCTGGAGAAGGTTAAGGATTTGCGCTTGGACAGAGATATCCAGGGCGGAAGTCGGTTCATCGAGGACAATGAATTTCGGATTCAACGCAAGGGCCCGAGCGATCCCGATGCGCTGCTTCTGGCCTCCACTAAATTCATGGGGATATCGGTTTAGATGGTCTTCGGTGAGGCCTACGGTGTGTAGCAAATCCAGCGTCTTTTCCCTCAGGGGTTTGCCCTCTAGGATTCCGTGGATAACAAACGGCTCAGAGAGAATACTTTTGACTGTCATGCGTGGGTCTAAGGTGGAATCCGGGTCCTGAAAAACCATCTGCATATCTCTCCGGATCTTCTGCATTTTTTTCTCGTCTATCTGATAGATATCCTCACCCTCAAAGAGGCATGTGCCAGCCGTCGGGTCGATCAGTCTCAAAATGACCCGACCCGCAGTACTTTTCCCGCATCCACTCTCCCCCACCAGGCCCACGGTTTCTCCCTTGAACACATGGAAACTGATTCCGTTCACGGCTCTGACCGTCACGGGTCTCTTAAAGGTCGTTCCAACGTAAAGGGGGAAGAATTTCTTGAGTTCCCTTACTTCAATCAGTTTTTCAGGCATTTGTCCTCCCCTAGGCGCGGTAGCATGCAACCCAGTGCTCAGAACCCATCTCTCGCATGGGTGGAGGCGCTTGTCTGCAAACCTCGCTCGCCAAACCGCAACGAGGGTGAAACCGACATCCCGGAGGCGGCGTGATTAAATTGGCAATTGTCCCTTCAATGACCGGAAGACGACGGACGTCCTCGTCCAACCGCGGAATTGCCTGAATGAGTCCTCTTGTGTACGGATGGAGGGGGGACTCAAAAATCGACTCTACCTTCCCGACCTCTGCGATATTCCCGGCATACATCACCGCGACACGCTGACAGGTTTCTGCGATCACTCCCAAATCGTGAGAGATGATAAGAATTGAACTACCGATCTTTTCTACTAAGGCCTTAAGGAGCCTAAGGATTTGGAGTTGCACCGTAACATCCAAAGCCGTCGTGGGTTCGTCTGCAATCAGGAGATCGGGGAGGCAAGAGATAGCCATTGCGATCATCACCCTCTGGCGCATTCCACCGCTCAACTGGAATGAATGGAGATTAATCGTTCGATTTGGATCGGGAATGTTTACATCCTCCAGGTTCTGAAGGGCCATTTGAAACGCCTGCTTTCGGCCAACCTTTTGATGGAGCATGATGATCTCAACCATCAGGTCTCCCACCTTGAAAACCGGATTGAGCGAACTCATGGGCTCTTGAAAAATCATGGAAATCTGCTTGCCCCGGATCGAGCGCATCTCCTTTTCTGATTTCTGAACCAGGTCCTCACCGTGGAAGAGGATCCCCCCGCTGGTGATTCTACCCGGAGGAGAGGGGATGAGCCGGAGAATTGAGAGGGCCAAAACGGATTTCCCACAGCCGGTTTCGCCCACCAGACCCAGAAACTCCCGCTTCTTGATTTCCAGGCTCACACCCTCAAGGGCCTTGACCACTCCCTCGTCGGTATCGAACCAGGTCCTGAGATTTCGGATTTCGATCAAATTGCTCACTTTAGGGGTTACCGTCTATACCTGGGATCGAGGATATCGCGCAATGCATCACCGAGCAGATTGAAGCCGAGAACGGTAGTGAATATGGCGGCTCCAGGAAAGACAGCCATCCACCACCAAGTCGGCATATAGTTTCGGCCGATACTGATCATCAACCCCCATTCAACCTCTGGTGGCTGAGCGCCAACACCAAGGAACCCCATGGAGGCCGCCGCAAGGATTGCTTGACCGATCTGAATTGTTGCCTGAACAATGACGAGCCCGATACAGTTGGGGAGAAGGTGGAGGAAGATAATACGTCCCTTGCTCGCGCCAAGGGATCGAGACGCCTCAATAAAGGATTCCTCTTTGAGGCGGAGAACCTCACCTCGAACGACCCGCGCGTACCAGGGCCACCAGGGGATAGAGATGGCAAGCATCACATTGATAATGCTGGGCCCCAGGGCGGAGACGATGGCCACTGTGATCAGAACATAGGGGATAGCCATAAAGGTATCGGCCACCCTCATGATGATTTCATCAGCGGTTCCCCCTAGGTACCCAGCAATTGCGCCGAGGGGAACCCCGATCAAAGCTGTCAGACCCACAACAATGAGCCCGATTCGAAGGGAGAGTCGCGAACCATACAGGACGCGACTGAACACATCCCGTCCGAGATCATCGGTTCCAAAAAGATGTTTGAGAGAGGGGGGTTGGAGCGCATTTTCCTGGTCAATGCCAAGCCTTACATGATCTGGATATGGGACAATCCAGGGTGCGAAGACTGCTGCCGCAACCAGAGACAAGATGATGCAAATCCCGACGATTGAGAGTGGAGATCCCCCAAGGCGACGGAGAATGAACCTGTAGTTCATCAGCTGGGATCCATGGTCCCTCTTCCATGATTCGTAATGATATCGGATCCTTTCCATACCCATCTGCCTCTAGAGTCGAATTCTCGGGTTGACGGCTAAGTAGAGAACGTCGACTAACAGATTGAGGAAGACCACGATCGCCGAATAGAGTAACGTCACCCCGATAATCGCTGGAAAGTCCAACGTGAAGATTGAATCCACTGCATAACGGCCAAGTCCTGGCCAGGAGAATATCGTCTCAATCAAGACCGTTCCCCCCAGTAGGTAACCATAGAGCATCCCCCCCAGTGTTAAGGGCGCGATGATCGCATTTCGGAGGGCGTGCTTAAGCACAATCCTCGTGAATGAGAGCCCCGCTGCACGGGCAGCCCTAATGTAGTCTTTCCCGAGAACCTCTAACATGGAAGATCTCGTCATCCGGATGATTTGAGCGCTGGAGCCATATGAAAGGGTGATGGCCGGAAGAAGGATGTGGCCCAGGGCATTCCAGAATGCTGGCCAGTTCCCGGTAAGGAGCGCATCTAAGGTGTAGAGTCCGGTCAGATCGTCAAGGGGGTAGGTGGTTCTAACATCAATGCTGATCCGTTCGCCCAAGGGAAAGATCCTAAAGATGTAGCACAGGAGAAATTGAAGCAAAATGCCAAGCCAGAAGATGGGCATGGATACACCACAGAGTGCCATGACACGGGACGCGTGGTCGTGGATACGTTCTTTTTTGACAGCAGAAAGTACACCCAGGGGAATGCCAAAAAAGATCGTGAGAACCATTGAAAAGGTCACCAGTTCCAAACTCGCTGGAAAGAATTCGAGAAGGTCCTGGCTAACCGGGCGCCACGTATGGATCGATTTCCCAAGATTTTGATGCAATATCAACTCCTTAAGGTAGACCCCGTATTGAACATGGATGGGCTTATCCAGGCCAAACTCCTCGCGTATCTTCTGGATCGCTTCCTTGCTTGCCTCACGCCCTGCCATCACAGCGGCCGGGTCACCGGGAATGATGTGGGAAATGACGAAGACGATCGTGATGACTCCAAGCAATACGAGGATGGACAAAATAAGGCGTCTTAGGATGTATTTGAGAATCATTACTATTGGCTAGGGCTGAGGGTTTCAGAGGGATTTCTGCAGCAAATGGGGAAAAGGCTGTTCCCGTCCCTTGGACAACCGGAGATCCCGAGCAACTTCAAGCCTATCCCCTCCGTCTATCCCCCACTCAGTATGTGGAAGATGCAGACCTCGCAAGGCTGTGGAAGCTGCGTTTCCAAATCCGAAGATGACCAGGGGCGACCGTTCACGAGAACCGTTAGACTGGGCTCCAACCTCCCTTTTGTGAAGAGTCTCTCCTCCACCTGCTCGCCATATTTTTGCACAAGGCAATCGAAAAGGCCCCGAAGGCAGGTGCCCTCTGGTAGGTGCAACGTCAGTTTTGACCCGATCAGGTCGTCCACAACGTTGGTTCGAATGTAGACCTCCATTTGGATCATTTTTTCGGGTCTTTTTTGACTCTTAGACCTCTTTCCCCCAGGGTTTTCCGTATCGGCGGAGCTGAGGGACAACGTAACTCAGTCCAAGGCGACTCAACTTCTTCGAAGTCGGAACCCCAGTCCTCCGATCCCAACCCCTGATATGGTAATACTCCTGAATCATCTGGTTCAGTACCGCCCGGGATAGTGAAAGGCCCTTGGCGGGTCCGTCTCCAATCGGCTCCTCCAACACCCGCTGAGGCAGAGTGTCCATCTCTTGAGTGAGGCCCTCGCGCAGGTTTATCGCCCGTTCCAAATTGATGATCCGTTCGGCACTCCTCAAAAGCTCCTTTTGGGTGACCCTTATTCCCGTTCCCAGCGAGAACATCTCTGTCATGGCCTTTAGATCCACTCTGTAGGACGAGAGACTGTGAAAAAAGCAAATACCCAGGGAATCTGACAAACAGACCATCTCCTCATGCCACTTCACCATTTGGGGTTTGCCGTTTGGAACCAATGGCTTCGCACCGTCCTCATTTCCCCCAAGTCTGTTTGCAATCTTTACCAATTCTGGGGTCGAACCGTACTGGCACATCACCTCCGAAGTCAGATGGTCTGGCCCTCGGCAACCCACGGCAAATCCGAGTGCATAGGCCATGGTCGCTCTAGGATCGACCGCTGTCAGCTCCAGGCCCTTCTCTTGGATAGCATACCCCTTTGCCTGGGGACCGATCCTGTCCACAGCCCTCTCAGCTCCCTCAGCCAACAGATCACCAAACCCCTCTCGAAAGGCGATCTTCCTCAACAGAACTTCCGTTGCCTCAAGGTTTCCCCATGCGAGATCGAGGCCGTCGGTTTCATCTGCAGAGAGTATCCCCCTCTCGTAGGATTCCATAGCCATCGCAACGACACTGGAAGACGAACTGACATCCATACCGTAAAGGTTGCAAAGCTCATTTGCACGGACAACAAACGCGGGGTCTACGCTCCCAATCCTGGGTCCCCAATCGCTCAATGTCTCCCATTGAGGCCCCTCAGAGTACGAGCCCCGGTACGGCCCCTCCTCCACAGAGGTAAACTTCCCACAGTGCATGACACAGGCAGAGCACCCTGTCTCCCTCCGAACGAATCTCTCACGGAGGTACTCCCCTCCGATCTGATGAACCCCTTCCATATATCCTGTTTGAAAATTGCGGGTGGGATTCACGCCTACCTCATTGGCAGTGAGCAGACCCCTTTGGGTTCCAAAAAGGTATTTCCGCCTCCAAGAGAACTCGTCCTCCCGGACCTGGCGCCGTGACTCCAAGGCTACCCTGTGAAATTCATCCGGTTCAGAAGACCGTATGGAGCCCGTTCCACTGACCGCGATCGCCTTGAGCTTTTTGGAGCCCATCACCGCGCCCAGTCCTCCCCGTGAGGCACTCCGATAGATATTGGATGCAACGACCGCGAAGCGAACGAGATTCTCACCCGCTTGTCCGATCCCGATGACGTTGGTGTTAGGGTTCCTCTCCTTTTTCTTAACTGCAGCATCAGTTTCTCGTAGGTCTTTCCCCCACAGGTCAGCCGCATCGAGGATCTCTAAGTTTTCATTCTTGATGCTCAAATAGACGGGAATGGGCGATGCCCCTGTGATCACGATCCCGTCATAACCTGCAAACTTGAGCTCATTGGCAAAGTGGCCTCCCACTGTCGTCTTGAAATAGAGACCCGTTAAAGGAGACTTCGACGTGACGGTCAACTCGCAGGCCCCAGGGGCAATCGTACCACAGAGTGTACCCGCTGAGATGATCAAGACGTTTTCTGGAGAGAGCGGATCCACACCGGGTTTCAGGGAATCCCACAGGATTTTGGTATTCCAACCCCTGCCGCCCACATAGTCCTGAAGCATTGTCTGGTCAACTCGCGCTCTCCAGATTTTTCCTTGGCCAAGATCAACCCAAACCAGCTGACCGGCTATACACCTGTCCATGATGCCTCCCTGGGCTACGACGGGGGAACCGTGGATCGACTCCTCACGAGGACGACACGGTCTCGTTCGCCAACCTCGAACTTGTTGACCCATTCAAGGGCTTTTGTCTCACACACAGCCACACACTTCGGTTCCCCCTGGCAGAGATCGCACAAGGCGACCTCTTTGCCTCCGGGCCGAGGGAAAACCGCTCCGAAGGGGCAAGCCTCCACACATTTCATGCACCCCGTGCATGCCTTTGGCTCCATCAATACCATTCCAGTTTCAGAATCCTTCCCCAACGCTTCGGTCGGGCAGATCGGCACGCACTCGGGTTCTGCACAATGTTCGCAGATTACGGGCACGTTCAGACACTTGGGCTCGAACTTCCGAATCCGAATGGCTCCATCGAAGTATGCGTAGGCCCCGTCGAATCGGAAGGAACACACCAGTGTGCAGGCTCGACATCCTGTACACCTTCCAGGATCCACCACCAATACCTTCGGGATGACCTTCCGCGCGAGGGGCCGTTCCGTTCGGCCAGACACGGAGAGAAAGAGAAAACACTCACGGCAGTACCACTCTTCCCCTTGATTTAGGAT
>CAYGBW010000045.1:0-22521 GCA_964348185.1 uncultured Thermodesulfobacteriota bacterium
TCAGGTTTCGTGAGACCCGCGACAACTGCGGCTACGGTTCGCTGCTCGATTGCCATCATCAGCCACATCGCGGCCAGGGGTATCCAGAACCAGAAAATTCGACTCAAGGGTAGAGGTCCTTTTTCAACCATTCCGCCGAAACAACTCCGAAAGCGCGAGTGAAGCTCCCCGCGCTTCCGCACGGGGCCTCTTTCATTTTTTCAGGAGAGCGGGTAATGGGCCTACCGGAATCGGTTATCTGGTCTCCTCAGGTTCTCTCCAACCTGGGGTCTCCACCAGGAAAACCGCAGCCACCCGTGAGATTGCGGCTCCCACCCGATATATCAGGACCATGCCTTGAAAGCCCGCCAAAGAATATCCCCCCTCTATTGGAGCCGCCCTCCGTGGCGACAGCACCAACAAGAACCTGAAAGACTGCCCCCCCCCAAGAAGGGGAACAGGTACACCACAGCAACGGACGTTCCGTCAATGGCCAAGGGAAAGAGCTCCTTGGCTACAGCGGCAGCCATGGGCCTGGGGCCGCGGTGGCGAGATAGAAATACAAGAACATGAGATACCGTATGGGCAGGGTTAGCCGATCTGTGAATGCGAAGAAGTCGACTCACGGGTCCATCGACTCCCGGCTAATGTCCCCTGACGATTTTCCCCGACAGACGCGATGGTAAGCACAAAGGAGGGATTGACAGCGTTCATCCCTTCCTCATGAGCAAGTCTCCTTTTCGTTGCAATGTACGACAATGAAGGATAGGGTAAGACGAGTCGGGAAACTGGGTTATCTTGGGAGGTGACCGCAGTCTCTCAGACGTCTCGGCAGATCTGGAAACTGCTCTTGCGTCAACGACACCTGACAAAATCCTCGTAGACCAGATCCGCCAAGAGCTCACTTTCAGATTTCTCATGTTCGGTTAAGTGCTTTATCGTGTCTCCCAAGCATTTGAGAATGCGATCTTCGATGAACTCTTCCTTTTCTTTTGCCCTGCCGAGGATGATCTGAATGTCCATTGCCAACACTCCAAATCTTCCCCAAGTTTACCGCAAATGGCTGGTTCGAATCAACACCGGGTTGGAGTGGGGAAAATCATTGCAAACAGACTGTGGCGGAACTAGGGAACCAACTCCCCTGTTCATGCTACCTCATGACTACTCGTCCTGTCAGGGGCTGATTTCTTTCCCACAAAGGCGTTGACTCCTCGCCTGATTTTGCTAAGCTGACAAAAGACGGGGAAAGAAGGGAGGAGGACCATGGTTCAGAGATCGACCTCAGTCTGCGATGTCGACCAAGGATGGGTGACAAAGGATCGTGATGGCCTGGTGGTAATTGGACTCGGCAACGATGAGATACATGCCTCATTCAAAATGTCCCCGGAGTGTTTCGAGAAGTTCTATAGGGATCTGACCGACTTCAGAAAGAGGAAACTGCGGGGAAAAGGGAAACCCGTAAAGTAGAAAACCGGTGTGCATGCACGGAATTCGTTGACTCGGTGTTCCGACTTTAAAACGGTTACCCAAGGCGTTGAAGCGCCTCATGCTCGATTCCGAGTAAGACCCCGAAAGGAATCAGAGAAGAGAGCCGTGGAGAAAAGGGACTATCCCTTCGTTTTCTCTCTGGGTCGAGACGCTCTATCCGGTGCGCCCTAACGGGCGATCTCGCCCGGTTTTCGCGATTGACAATTCCATATTGTTTTGTAAAGTTAAGTTAGCGTTCCTGAATAATGTCCTTGAAACGGACATTGCGGAGTTTTGGGGACCCCCATCGCGGGGAGGAGAGACGATGTTTTTCTGGGGTGACTAACCTGACTCCCTTTGAATTCTCATCCAAGCGTTTGTTTTAGACCAGGGGTTAACGGTCACTTTCTCCGGGAAGGAGTGTGAGTTGAGAGGGTTTGTGTGTCCATAATAGCCCTCATGACGTTGTCGGCGTCGGCCTCATACGGGATCTCTCAGGAAGCGGAAAGGGGGCTTTTCTCGACGGACTGTCGATTCAATACGGATAGCCTGTTTTTCAGCATGACCGTCTGGTAATCTTCCGGTCATATTCCCGTTAACTCCCTGTTTTAGAATCGGCTTAGAAACAAGAACCCTGTTGGGGTGGGAAATCAGAACCGAAGGTAGGACACATAGAAATTGCACAGCACGGACGAACTTGGGCTCAAACCTGCGGAATGGGTGATGGAAATGGAACGTCGATCAGGTTTTTCGGAAAATGAGAGGTTCTTTTGATGGACGGAAACCCAACCTATGAAGAATTGAAACAGAAGGTTAAGGAACTAGAGAAGGAGGCTCGCGGGGGCAGGGAGGCGCAGGAGGCGTTGCGGAAGAGCGAAGAGTGGTTCCGCACCGTGGCGGACTTCACTTACGATTGGGAGTATTGGATCGCACCGGACGGGGGCTGCGTCTACGTTTCACCATCGTGCGAACGGATCACCGGCTACCGTCCCGATGAGTTTGAAAGGGATCGGGGTCTGTTGGAGGCGATTACCCACCCTAACGACCGGGCATCCGTTGCCAGGCACCTTGGCGACGAATTGGAAAGTCGGGACGTGCTGTCATTCGACTTCCGGGTCATCCCTCGCAGGGGCGATAAACGGTGGATTTGCCATATCTGCCAGGTGGTGTATGACGGGAACGGGAACTTACTCGGTAGGCGTGCCAGCAACCGGGATGTCACCGACCGCAAGCGTGCAGAGAATGCGCTCCGGGACAGCGAGGCCAGGTATAAGGGAATCGTCGAACATACAATAAACGGCGTTGCTGTTTACCGGGCGGTAAATGATGGCGAGGATTTCGTGTTCGTCGATTTCAACAAATCCGGTGAAAGAATTGAAAAGATCAAGAGAGACAAGGTCATTGGCCGAAGCGTCTTAGAGGTGTTTCCCGGTGTCAAGGAGTTTGGCCTCTTCGAGGTCATGCAGAGGGTGTGGAGGAGTGGGACGCCTGAGCATTACCCCGCTTCACTTTACAGGGACAAAAGGATTGTTGGATGGCGCGACAATTTCGTCTATAAACTCCCTTCCGGAGAAATCGTGGCCATATACACCGACCAAACCGAGCGGAAGCGGGCCGAGGAGGCGTTACACAAGGCCCACGAGGATCTATACAAATTCAGTCAGGAGCTTGAAAAGAAAGTTGAGGAAAGGACCAACGAGCTGAAAGAGAAGAGTAACCAATTGGTTGAGGCGGAAAGACTTGCCGCCTTGGGGAAGATGGCCAATCGGATTGCCCATGAGCTAAGAAATCCCCTGACTGTCGTTGGCGGTTTTGCTCGGAGGCTGTATGAAATAACGCCTGATGATGATCCTATCAAGAGGTACCTTAGGATAATCGTTGGAGAGGTCATGGTCTTGGAGAACAAGGTCTCAATCATAGTCGACTCCCATTGAAACCCGGGCCACCTGGGTATGCATTCTCTATCCGGTCTTTTTGATCAACGGGGTGAAGTCATCATGAGAAGTGTAGATCCAATAAGCTACAAAATCTCCCTGGAACCGAACCTAGAGCGTTTCACCTTCCAAGGAACCGCAGAGATTCTGGTTGACGCCATCTCCCCAGTGACTGAGATCACTTTCGACGCCCTCGAATTGACGGTTTCGAGCTGCAAGGCGAGGGTGGCGAACGGTTTTGTGGATTGCCCCTTTCACATGGGCCCTCGAAACGAAGAGCTGACCGTCTCCCTACCCAGCCCAATGGGCGGAAGGATCCTTTTAAGAGTCGATTACATGGGGTCTATCAATGACAAGATGGCCGGCTTTTACAGGAGTCGGTTCATCACCCAAGGCGAGGTCCGATACATCGCGGTAACACAATTTGAGGAGAGGGATGCGCGGAGGGCCTTTCCCTGTTTTGACCATCCCGTCAAAAAGGCGACATTTGAGGTTGAAATGACGGTTGGGGAAGACCTCGTCGCAATATCCAATGGGCGGGTGGAAGGAGAAAGGCGCCTGGGTGATGGGAAAAAAATCGTGAAATTCCAGAAGACCCCGAAGATGTCTACCTATCTGCTTTTCTTCGGCGTGGGCCAATTCGAGTTTATTAAAGATGGAAGAGATGCTCGGGTTTGTGTGGCTACGATTCCCGGAATGGCAAAATATGCTGGATTTGGACTCGAATTTGGCCGGAGATCTCTGGAATTCTGTGAGGATTACTATGGAATACCCTACCCCCTCTCAAAGCTCGATCTGATCGCGATTCCGGATTTCGCCTTCGGGGCCATGGAGAACTGGGGTGCCATCACATTCCGGGAAAACCTGCTCCTCCATTATCCAGAAGTCACATCCAAGGCAGGCGAGGAGAGGATATGTGAAGTCATTGCCCACGAGATCGCCCATCAGTGGTTTGGCAATCTGGTCAGCCCTTCTGACTGGAAATACCTGTGGCTCAATGAGAGCTTTGCCACCTATTTCGGTTATGGCGTTGTGCACCACTACCACCCAGAGTGGGACGTCTGGGACCCATTCCTGCAAAACCATACCGATCAAGCCCTTGAAAGGGATGCCCTCCGAGAAACGGTTCCTATAGAGCTCCCTGGAGGAGAACACGTGGCCATCAACACCAGCACCGCGCCAATCATCTATGACAAGGGAGGAAGTATCTTAAGGCAGATTGAAGGGTATATCGGCAGCGATAATTTCAAAGAAGGGCTGAGAAACTACCTGAAGCAGCACGAATACGGTTGCGCATCGAGTCACCACCTCTGGGAGGCTTTTGAGGCGGCCTCACAAAAACCCGTCATCAACATGATGAAGAGCTGGATCGAACAACCCGGTTTTCCCATGGTCGAAGTCCAGAGGTCCGGAAGGAAACTCACCCTCACCCAGAAGAGATTTACCTACATGCCCGATGAATCAAAGCAGAAATGGCTAATCCCCCTCACGATCAGGATTTTCGATAAGACGGGTGAGACAAGATCCTTGACAACCCTCCTCGAAGGGGAAGGCAAGACCATCGATATTGAGGCAGAGGCACTGGCCTGCAAGGTCAATGAGGGGCAGAAGGGGTTCTACAGGGTCAAGTACAGGGACCGAGACGCTTTATGGGAACTGGGGGGAAAAGTCCTGAACAGAGACCTGAAGGCCGAGGATAGGTGGGGTCTCCAGAACGATCTCTATGCATGGGTGAGACGGGGGGACGTTTCCATCGATGACTATCTCGACTTCCTATCCTTTTACAGGAATGAAGACGCTTTTCTTCCTCTCATCAGCATTGCGGATAACCTGTTCCATACATTCCTGATCATCGGGGACCCCAAGAAAAAGACCGTCGCGTCCATTGGGAAATCCATACTTGAAAGGGTGCTTTCGGATATTGGCTTCGAACCAAAACCAGATGAGAAGCACACGCTATCCATCCTCAGAGACCAGATCATCTGGCACGCGGTGCTTTATGGTTCAGTTGGGGTCGAACGCTTTGCACTTGGCAAGTTCGAGGCATGGGCCAGAGGAGAGGCGACCCACCCAGACCTCCTGAAAAGCATCACCCAGGTTGGCGCGTTGAATGGCCGAGAGGAGACTTTTGAGGGGTTTGATCAAAGGCTTCAAACATCTGAGAGCGAACATGAGCGCATGATCCTGCTTTTGGCTCTGGGCCGCTTCAGCGACAGGCGACTCATCCAGAGAACGCAACGATACGTCTTGGACAAGGTCCCAAACCGAAATAAGTTCATCCCCGTCGTTTCCATGGCTTCAAATCCGCATGCCATCCCGCATATGTGGGACTGGTATGTATCCCGTCTAGACGAACTCGAGCGCCTTCATCCCATGCATTATGAGAGGGTCATCACAGCAATCATCCCTGTCGGTGGAATCGGGAGAGAAGAAGAGGTCAGGGCTTTCTTCGAAGACTACACGGCCAAAAAAGACCTGGCCAGAGACGCCATAAGATTGTCCTTGGAAAAGCTGGAGATCAATTCAAGAATGAACCGGTTGTAATCCTCTGAGAAGGCGATGACCATCACGGGCGATTTCGGAATCTGGCGAGACAGGGTTCGCGGCAGCTGATCCTGAGCATGGATAACGACAGGTTCTCCTCTCCCGGCGCACTGATTTGAGCGCTGCCTCCTCCAACCGGGTGGGCTGTTCTCCCGCTTTTCCTGATCGTTGACAACGGTCAATGCTTTGCGGTAAAGAGGACCATAGGACACAAGATGAAGGGGCGTTGTGAATCGGGTCTCGAATAGCCGAAAGGGGAGGGAAAAATGAAACTCAACCTCAAAGCTCTGGCTTTAACGGCAGGCATTCTGTGGGCACTGGCGGTATTTCTAGTCGGCATTGCGAACCTGATCTGGTCGGGATACGGGACGGCTTTCTTGCGGACTGTGGCCTCGGTCTATCCCGGCTATCATGCCACAGCTTCCATCGGCGATGTGATCGTCGGAACTCTGTATTCCCTTGTCGATGGCGCCGTTTCTGGATGGGTTTTCGGCTGGGTTTACAACTTTTTTGTTGGCAAAAGCTGAACAGACGGAAGGTTCTCTCTCAGCGGCGACAGCCGCCTGCAACGGCTTCGAGGTGCAAAAATGGCTCGATCATGCTCAGCAGTGACCGGGCAAACGGATCGGCGCAGAGAAAATCTTCCACCCCCTGAGAATTTCCGTTTTCTTCCGGGTAGTCGATGATCCCTTTAAGGGGATGGGGAAAAAACAAGGGGACGTTCTTTTCCGTCTCTTCCCCAGTGGCCTGGTCTGCATGAGGGTTTGAGGGCATTCTTGTCTCACTTCTGGCCGATGCATGGAAGACACCGGGAGATGCCGAGCAGAGGCCTCCCCGTCGATCTGGATTCGATTTTTTCATCGGTCATGCCTCCTTCCCATTTTCTGCCGAATTATTTCCATCAACTGGGCCTTCTGATCCTCCTCAAGAAGGCTGTAAAACCCCATGAAATGATCGAGATCCTCCTTGAAGTTTCATTTTCCTTCCCCTTTTTGTCGCTTACCCGTCCAGTTCTTGGGTTGACTGAACCGAGTTTACTCATATAATAGTCCCCAACTGTTAAGAATGTTTGTCGGCAGTGTTAGAAAATGTAAAAGAAATGTAAAATAGTGAAAAAAAGGAAACATTCATGGATAAGAAGGTTATACTTGTAGATGATGACAAGAAACTCCGGAAGCTTCTCAGGGAGTATCTGGAGGGTTACGGATTTCAAGTTGTGGCCCTAGCCGATGGATCATCCGTCCTGGAAACAATCCGAGCGGAGTCACCGGACCTAATCATTCTGGACATCATGCTGCCGAATCGGGACGGTCTGGACGTACTGAAAGATATCCGCCGGGAATTCTCCGTGCCCGTCGTCATGCTCACCGCGAAAGGAGAGGATGCAGACCGGATTGTGGGCCTAGAGCTTGGAGCGGACGACTACCTTCCCAAACCCTTTAACCCCAGGGAACTCCTCGCCCGGATGAAGGCTGTGCTGCGGAGACTTGTTCCCCAAAACAGAAGGGAGGCCCTGGGGGATGAGAGCACGTCCATCGAGGTGGGCGGCCTCATACTGAACAGGGGGAAACAGACGCTCCTGGTGGAAGGCAGGGAGGTGGAGCTCTCCTCAACAGAATACAGGATCCTTGAGGCACTGATGGAACATCCCAACAGGGTATTGAGCCGCGCTCAGCTCATGAATCTCGCCCGGGGGAGGGATTTCATCGCCTTTGACAGAAGCATAGACGTTCACATCAGCAAATTGCGGGCAAAACTCGAATCCCATCCCCGATTCCGTAAGACAATCAAAACCGTGTGGGGGACGGGTTATATGTTCGTAGCTGACCCATGAGACCCGGAAAACTCTATATCAAGATATTCCTGTCCTTTGTGCTGATTCTCATCGTAACCGAGATCCTGGTTTTCGGTTTTTTCAGCCTCTTCGCCGGCAGAAGCATTCGTTCCCAATTGGAGCGATACGCCGGCGCTCAGGCCATGATCATCAAAGAGCTCATCGAAGAAAAAATCAGATCGGAACCCCAATCCCGACCCGCTGAGAACGAACCCCTAAGAAATCTCATTTCCCGGCTCAGACAAATCTACGGGGCCAAGGTCTGGCTCGCAGGTCCGGGCCAGAGAGTGGTTTTGAAGTCCTTTCCCGGGGAGATTCCGGAGAGGCTTTTGAGGATTCCCAGACACCGGATAAAGGATTTGGGAAATCTTAAGGTGTATCGCTATTTCAGAAAGGGGCAGGTATTCTACATCACCGTGCCTGTGGAACTCCGAAGGGGCGAATTGGGCGACCTCCATATCCTATTTGAAGGCATGGAAACGGGTCACCATGAGGGGACGTTCCTGCTGGGACTCGCCGGAATCGGTGTGGTTATCGCCCTTCTTGTCATCCCCGTTTCAAGACTCATCACCGAACCCGTGAAAAGGCTCAGGCACTCGGTCCTTCGAATCGCGGAGGGGGATCTATCCCACCGGGCAGCGGTTAGAACGAGAGATGAGGTCGGGGAATTGGGCCATTCTTTCAACCGCATGGCGGATAAACTGGAAACGATGATTCGGGGGGGTCGGGAACTGACGGCCAACATATCCCACGAACTGCGGACCCCCCTTGCAAGAATCCGGATCGCAGAGGAGCTCCTTCGGGAGAGGTTGGAGCGAGGCGAGTATCAGGGCTGCGACAGGCATCTGGACGGCATCCGGGAAGAGATAGAGGAGCTGGACCGCCTCATCGGTCGCATCCTCGTCCTGTCAAAGCTAGACATTCACGAAACGCCTCTGAACCCTGAGCGGTTTGATCCCTCTGATCTGATCAACGAACTTCTGGAACGGCTGAGGCCCGCCATTAGCCGTAAGCGTTTGCGCCTTATGGCCAATCTGTCGTTCGATCCTCCCGTTTTCGGAGACCGGAATGCCCTTCGCACGGCGATCTCAAACATCCTCGACAATGCCGTCAAGTTCACCCCAGAAAAGGGCGATGTGATCGTGAAGATGCACTCGGGAACCGATGGTCTGAAAATCAGCGTTACAAACTCCTTCGAAGCCCTGTCTGATGAGGATCTGGTCAGGATTTTCGACCCCTTCTACCGGAGAGAGGGATCCCTGACAGCCGGATCGGGATTGGGCCTGGCCATCACCAAGAGAATCATAGAAAGGCACGGTGGAAATGTTGAGGCCGCCAATTCACCGGACGGATTGAGACTCGAGATACACCTTCCCCCAGGCCCATCAGGAGGCGAGAAGGCAGGTTAGGAAAGGGGGGGTGCAGCCCATCAAGCCCGGGGACGATTTGCTCTCTCATCGCTCCTGGTTTTGGGGTTCATTTCTGAGCCGCATATAGGCATGGGAGATTGCACTCGCGGCAGTCTCAATCTCCCTTTCAGTTGTCATCTTCCCTGTAGACAGACGGATCGTCCCCGCAGCCCATTCTCTGGGCACATTCATGGCCTCGAGGACATGGGATATTTCGGTCCCACCCGAATGGCACGCTGCACCAGGAGACGCTGCAACCTCTTCTCCGATTTCGGAGAGGAGCGCATCGGCTTCTACCCCCAAAAAGCTCAAACTCAGGGTATTTGGCAACCCTTCATCCAGATGCCCGTTGAGTCTTATGTCTCGCAGCTTTTCTGTCAAGCCTCTGTAGAGTTTGTCCCTCATCGATCTCATGTGAAGCGCGTTCTTTTCCAAATCCCGCCGAGCGATTTCGCAGGCTTTTCCAAGTCCGACGATTTCCAGAACGTTTTCCGTTCCCCCTCTCCTCCCGCCTTCCTGCCCCGCTCCATGAACGATCTTTGCCAGCTGAAGACCCTTCCGAATGTAAAGGGCGCCGATTCCCTTGGGAGCATAGAGTTTATGTCCCGACATCGATAGAAGGTCAACACCAAGGCGATTCACATCCGTGGAAATCTTGCCCACCGATTGAGCGGCATCGGTATGGACGACGATCCCCTGGTCCCTTGCCACCTGGGAAATCTGGTCAACGGGTTGAATGCTCCCAACCTCATTATTAGCATGCATAATCGTGATCAGAATGGTCTGAGGGGTGATCGCCTTCTCGACGTCAGTGAGATGAACCCGTCCGAAGGGATCAACAGGCAGATATGAGATGTCAAAACCCTGTCTCTCCAGGGACTTGCATACTTCCAATACTGCGGGATGCTCAATTTGGGTGGTGATAATATGGTTCCCTCTGTCTCGATCGGCAAAAGCAGTCCCCTTGATGGCGTAATTGTTCGATTCAGTCCCACCACTCGTAAAGACGACCTCTTCTGGCTCACAGTTTAGCAAAAGGGCAACCTGCCGGCGTGCGATCTCTACGGCCTCCCTGGTTTTCGTGCCATACCAATAGGAGCTCGAGGGGTTGCCAAAATGCTCCTCCAAGAAAGGACGCATCGCCGCGATCACTTCCGGGTCGTGTGGGGTTGTTGCATTGTAATCCAGATAGATCGGTCTCGTCATTTGAGTCCCTCTTTTTCCTGAGTTCATCCTTCTTCCTCCAAAACTTAGCACAGCCAGCATGGCATGTCACGACACCCAAAGCAAACCTCAGAGGATCGATCAATCCCCATAGATGTCGCAGCCGGGGAATGTGTAAGCAAAGCCATACCAGCGTGTAAACAACTGCATGGGCCGGGAGGCAGCCTGGGGTAGTCCCTGGACGTTCCAGCTCGCACCTTCCCGGATAATCTCCCCCGTATCAAGGAGAAGCCCGTCGCCTTGCCAGTCCCATCCCGTCGCATCCGTATACCGGGCAGTCGGGATGCCGGATCTCGGATCGACATAGACCAGCAACTTCTGCCCCCCCAACTCATCGATTACAGCGCCGCCCCGCCCTCGAAGGCCCTCCAGAGGGTAGTAGCGGTAGGTGGTATTGCTCCAAACGCCCAGCCCCATATCCATAGGGGGGCGGCGTGGGTCCCTTTCCCCCATCGTCTTCTTGAATCCGGGGGGCAGGAACCCCCGTTTCGATTTCCGCCCCCGGTCCATGAAGAATGCCATAAACCGTTGGACAAAAGACTGCTCCGAAATGGCGATCTGTGCTTCGGGATGACCTCCCAGCGCCTGGGCGATGCCCATGTGCAATAGGGGGAATATCTCAAGCTGGTAGCTCTTCAGCGGACCGTATACGCATTTCCCGGTGATGTGGTCCCAGTAGGAGCCGGATTCGCGATCACCGAGCAAGAAAAGGCCATTGTAAAGACCCCGCGCCCCAAAATGGTGGATTCTGCCGTTGACCACCGGGGACAAACTGACCCCGCTGTTGCACACGGGTCAGAAGGAAACCATCCAGGGTCGTCCGGCAAGCTCACCTTGCGCAACGTGGTGATAGGTCATCTGGTGGGTCAGGAGCACAAGAGACCCAGCTTCCCCTTCCATCAACAGGACTGGGGTGTCCCCGGCCACATCACCTCTGGCCATGAACTGCTTCAATGGACGGGTCGCTCTGACGTTAAAGGGTTTAAACAGGTCCTTGTCCTTCACCGAAGCCCGGCTCATGTCAAAGCCGGCCATGGCTTTGTTCGATTGGTTTTGGTGCTGATCGGTCTTCCCGCGAACCATTCCTTCCCTCCCTTCCGGCCCCTGAAATTCCTCTAACGGGCCGCCGGCCAATTCTCTCTGTTCCGAATTGCAGATTGAGAAAAAGACAATCCTTCCAGTAATAAGTATACCAATTTCACCGCGCCCGTCATGGTCCAGCGTTTAGCGGGCAGCTGACCAAATCCCTTTGAGCGCGTGTTGGAACGTTTTTTGCTGATAGAGTCCGACAGGCATTCATTGACCTCTCAATACCATGGAACGTGTCTTCCCTGTCAAGTCGAATCGTGGGGATGTTGAGGGGTTGAATGGGGCAAAGACAGCGGACAGGGTCATCTGATCCCCCTCGGACATTCGAAGGAGGCGTCCACGATCAGATGAGCACATGAGGAAAATCGAGGTCACCCACTGGATTCTTTCGGCCCGACTCTCTTTCTCAGAGAAGGCCACCGGAACCAAAGAGTCACGGACTGCGACAAACGCCATTGAAGCCGACGGATGTGAAGGGGGGATAACCGGCCAACGGCGTAAGGGACCCCTCAATCTTCTTTCAGATTAGGCCAAGGGCGGCAGGAGAGGGAACAGTGCAGCGGTTGCTCATCTGGGCTATGTCCCTAGGGTCTCTGGCGGGCGGCATGCTTCTTTTGCTCTTCGCACCGGAACCCCTTCACAACTGGTGGAGGATGACTTTCCAGGGCGAAATGGTGCGATGGCTCCCCCACCTCCCCGTATTGCTCCTCATCATGGCTGGCATGTGGGGATGGCATCTTCACCAAGGGGAGATGGCCCTTTTGGTCGTGCTTTTGCTAGGTGCCCATGTCCTTCTCGCCTTTCCCTTTCCCCAAAGGCCACCCCCGGAGGCTCTCAGGGAGGGGCTCGGAGTGGTCCTCCCATGGGCATTTCCTGTGCTGCTGAGCTGGCCGGAAACGAGCCTCAGGAGTTTATGGGGTTGGGCACGCCTTGGCGTGACCCTCTCTATCTGGCTAGGTGCGCTCATTTGGGCGTGGAATCCTGGGTTTGCAGCCTTCTCGCAGACCCATCTGGCCCAGGTCCCTGGCGGGGTGAAATGCCTGTCCACCTTCCTGGCACTGATGGCTCTCTGGGGTTTGCCTTTCACGTGGGGCCATGGTCTGCGTCTACCCTGGGCTTCGGCCTTGATTGCACTGGGCGTCGCCTCCTTGCACGGCGAGCCGTGGTGGCCCGAAACCGTCTCCGACGCTCCATGGCCAGTCTTCCTCTCCTTCGGCGCTATCTTCCTTTTAGGCGGCCTCTACGGATTGACCTGGAGGCGGGCCTATCTGGATGAACTCACAGAGATACCGGGTCGTCGGGCATTTGAGGAAAGCCTCCGTAGGCTCGGGAAACACTATGCGATCGCCATGGTGGACGTCGATCATTTCAAATATGTCAACGATCGCTATGGACATCAATTCGGGGACGACGTCCTGCGGTTCATTGCCACCCGCCTCAAGAGGATGCCCCTCGGCCGGGCGTTCCGCTATGGTGGCGAGGAGTTCGCCGTGATTATGCCCGGGAGGAGAGTACAGGGGGCACTTCCCCACCTGGAGGGACTTCGCCTGTCCATAGAAAAATCTCCCTTAACCATTCGAGGGAGGGATCGCCCCCTCCGCAAGCCCAAACTCAAGGACCGTCCCCCTGGAGGAAGGGAGCAGGTTGGGATAACCGTGAGCGTCGGCGTGGCCCATAGGAGTCTTCTCCATCCCACGGCAGAGGAGGTGGTGAAGGCGGCGGATGAGGCACTCTATCGAGCAAAAGGAATGGGTCGAAACCGCGTTGAGGCTGAGCAAGGAAGGCGGCGGGAAGAAAGCATCGCACAAAGAATGAACTATCACCAAAGGAAAATGGAAAAAAGGGATGGGAGGAAAAGAGGGGAGACGTGGTTCTAAAGCACCTTAGAGGGATCCCTCTGTCCCTAGCTTCGGCCGGGTATCACCGACCGATGAAGCGCAGAACAGGCCCGTGACCGAACCCCGATCCCTTTTCTTCCTCCCATTCTAATCAGTGATCCCCAAGAATTCGCTGACCCGGTCCCTGTTGCAGTGGGGACATCTCATGGGCACCTCTGTCCCCTCGTTCAAATACCTGAGAAATGGTTCGTCTTGCTTCACTGTGAATTCTCTGGTGCAGACCTTACAGCGAAACACTGCCGGCGCTTGATGGACATTCATTCCCCTCTCCTCACCGCGTGGCGAAAGAGTTCAACGCCTCTATCCTCCCGCTGAATGGCCGTTTCCAACGCTGCCTCCCGTGTCAAACAAACCGCGTCCACAGATGGCCTCCCATGTTTATTTGACGAAAGCCCTTACCATACTCTAACACAATCGGTACCGGTGATGAGAGGTTTACGAGCCCCTGCCCCCAGGTCAACCTTGACATTCTGGTCCCCATCTTGATAACTACAAGGGAGAAACCCTTTCCTTGAGAGCTTTTCCAGTTTCCAAAAAGAATCGGTGATTGTTGCCTAACAAACGAGGAACGGCGGAGTGAGACGATTTCGGGAATGACTCATGTCAGTCAGTGCCCCTGAAACCTTTCTGAGTGACATCAGAGCGGAGCTGGATCACGCGGAAGAACACCGCCGACGGACGGGACGGCCTTTTTGCACCCTGACCTACGCCCAAAGCCTGGACGGCTGTATCGCCTGCAACCCCATGCGTCACATGGAGCTGAGCGGCCGGGAGTCGATGGCACTCACCCATCACCTTCGGGCCTGGCATGAGACCATTCTGGTGGGTATTCGCACCGTCTTCGCGGATAACCCCAGCCTCAGTGCGCGGCTGATTTCCGGCCGGCCCCCTCAGCCCGTGGTGCTGGATAGTAGACTGCGCACACCCTTGAATAGCAAACTGCTCAACCACGGCACGAGACGACCCTGGATCGCGACCACCCAGGGGGCCGAAGTCGCCCGTCAGTCCCTTCTGGAGACAAGAGGCGCCCAGGTATTCCGCTTTCCTCCGAACGAACAAGGCTGGGTGGCCCTGGAACCCCTTCTTGGCAAGATCGGGGGGATGGGGATCAACACTCTCATGGTCGAAGGGGGTGCCCGGGTGTTGACCAGTTTCATGACGGCCCGTCTGGTAGACCAAGTGATCATCACTGTTGTTCCGTTGATCGTGGGGGGTGTGCGTGCCTTCGGCCGGTTGAGCCGTGACCCCGCCCAACTCCCCCGTTTGCAGAACGTGCGATACGCCAATTTCGGTCAGGATCTGACCGTGTGGGGGCAGCCTGTCTGGGAGGAGTCATGACCCGTCGAGTCGTCTTCTTCCTGGGACCACGCCGGGTGGAGGTCCGCGAAGAGGCGATCCCTGAACCGGGGCCGGGCGAGGTACTGGTGGAGACTCTCGTCTCGGGTGTGAGCGCGGGCACCGAGCTGCTGGTCTACCGGGGCCAGGCTCCTCAGCAGATGGCCGTTGACCTGGCCATTCCCGCTCTAGGGGGTGGCCACTTCAGTTTCCCCCTGAAGTATGGTTACAGTGCTGTGGGGCGGGCGATTCGGCTGGGCCAGGAGGTAAACGAACATTGGCAGGACCGCTTGGTCTTTTCATTCCAACCCCATCAGAGCCATTTTGTTGCCCCCCCGTCCGATCTTCTTCCTCTGCCCGAGGGTTTCACCCCTGAGGAGGCGGTCTTCCTTCCAACCGTGGAGACCGCAGTGAATCTCGTCATGGACGGACGGCCGATGATCGGCGAGTCGGTGGTGGTGGTTGGTCAGGGAATGGTGGGGCTTCTGACCACTGCCCTTCTATCCCGTTTTCCTCTCGGGAGACTCCTCACGGTGGATGGGTATTCCCGCCGACGAGAGCTTTCAAGAGAGCTGGGAGCGGAGGAGAGTCTCGACCCCGCCGATCCCCAGACCCCTTCTCGACTGGAGGAGGCCCTGAGGACCCGGGGCGGTGCGGATCTGGTTTACGAGCTGAGCGGCAACCCGGCGGCACTCGGCACGGCCCTCGATGCCTGCGGCTTTGCTGGGCGCATCGTAATTGGCTCCTGGTACGGCCAGAAGCGGACGGCAGTGGACCTGGGCGGCAGGTTTCACCGGGCCCGGATCAAGCTCGTCAGTAGCCAGGTGAGCACTCTGGCGCCAGAGCTGACAGGCCGCTGGGACAGGGCTCGTCGCATGGAGGTTGCCTGGTGGTGGCTCCGGAAAATCGGCCCCCTTCGCTTCATTACCCGTCGGTTCTCCCTCGAGCAGGCCAGCGAGGCTTACCGGCTTCTAGACGAGAATCCTTCTCAGGACCTCCAGGTGGTGTTCACCTATTTCAGTGAACCCTGACAAGGGGGAGATGCCATGTATCAGCTCGCGGTGATCCGGGAGTTCGATGCGACCCATTACCTGTTGGGCGGCATGGGAGGGGAAGAGAACCACCCTCACAGTCATCGTTACAGAGTGGAGGTGATCCTGTCAGGAAAAACCCTGGACGAGTTCGGCTACCTTCTCGATATCACCGGTATCGATCAGGTCATGGACGAACTCGTGAGCGATACTGCGGGTAAGATCCTCAACGATCTCCCCGAATTTGCAGGCCTCAATCCCAGCATCGAGAACTTCTCTCGCATCTGGTGCCACGCCCTGCTGAAAAGGTTGGAGACTGACCCCGTGAAGTCCATCAGGGTGCGTATCTGGGAGAAGGAGAGTGCCTGGGCCAGCTATACCGAGCGGCTTTGATGCAGGTCGGGCTTGTGATCTATGGGTCTCTGAAGGCTTTGAGCGGCGGGTATCTCTACGACCGAAAAGTGGTCGAGCACCTAATGGCCAACGGGGATGGGGTGACGGTTTTCTCCTTACCCTGGCGTTCCTATTCCAGACACCTGATGGATAACGTCTCTTCCCCCTGGCTCGAACACCTCGCCCGTGCCCCGCTGGACGTCCTACTCGAGGACGAGTTGAACCACCCATCCCTATTTCTGCTCAACCGCCGTTTACGGCCCCGGGTGTCCTATCCCATCATCTCCATCGTCCATCACCTCCGTTGCCGGGAACAGTGGCCGTCTCCGGCTCGCGCGTTCTACCGGGCCGTGGAGCGGAGCTATCTCGCGTCGGTGGACGGTTTTGTTTTCAACAGTCGGGCTACACGCTGTTCGGTGGAGAAGGTGCTTGGCCGTGCTGGATCAGGTGTAATCGCTTACCCTGGCGGAGACCGGCTGGGCCCCGCCCTAGACGAGAAGGAGATCTCGGCCCGCGCCCGCCGGGGCGGAGCCTTGAGGCTTGCCTTTGTCGGGAACCTTATCCCCCGAAAGGGGCTGCACGGCCTGCTCGTTGCCCTGACCGCTCTCAAGGATGAGGCCTGGGAGCTGGATGTGGTTGGCAGCCAGAAGTCAGACCCACGCTACGCCGTCAAGATCGGGGAGTGCATCGCAGCTCTGGGTCTGAAAGAGAGGGTGCGGCTGTGGGGTCCGCTCCCAGACGTTCAGCTGGCCAGCCTCCTGAGGAGGAGCGATGTCATTGCTATGCCCTTCTCCTACGAAGGATTCGGGATCGCCTATCTTGAGGGCATGGCCCATGGGCTCCCCGCCCTGGCTTGCCGCTCCGGGGGGGCTGGAGAGATCGTTGCCCACGGTGAGAACGGATACCTCTTAGAGCCAGAGGATGTGACCGGCCTCGCTACCCGGTTGCGGCAATTGATCAAAGACAGGGACGAACTGTTGCGCCTCAGCCTGGGCGCCCGTCAACGCTTTGGCGCATTTCCAACGTGGAAACAGACTGCCCTCAGAATCCGAGGTTTCCTCCTGGAGGCCGCCCTGAACGCCCGTAAGGATCGATCATGACACGACCCAAGGAATACAATCTCATCCGCTACCTGGAGGCCAAGCGCACGGTAGATGATCGGGCCTTGAATCAGCGGGCCTGGAATCGTCTTCTTGACGAGGTAGCGGCTCTTTCACTCCGTCGGCCCCTAGCAGTTATAGAGGTGGGGGCCGGAGTGGGGACCATGTTGGAGCGTCTGCTGGAATGGGGCTTCCGTGGGGATCTGGACTATACCGCCGTGGACTCAAACCCCTCCCTGCTGGCCCGTGCGGCCGTGCGTCTATCGGCGTGGGCTCGGGCCCGTGGCTGGCGGACCGAACAAGGGCGGCAAGGCGGTCTCATTCTGGACGGCGAGAAGCAACGGGTCAGCGTCGAATTCCTTGCCGAGGACATCTATCACATCCCAGGGCGGGAAAGGCGGCTCTGGGACCTCATGATCGCCCACGCTTTCTTGGACCTGGTCGATTTGGAGACCGCCCTGGCATGCCTCTTTTCACTTCTGCGGGCGGAGGGTCTCTTCTACTTCACCCTGGTCTTTGACGGTGCCACGATTCTGCGACCGGCCTTGGACCCGGCTTTCGATGCCCAGGTGGAAGCCTGCTACCACCGGAGTATGAACGAACGGAGCATTCACGGCCAGCCGGGGGGCAGTAGCCAAACCGGGCGTATGCTCCTGGAGATCTTGGCCACCCGGGATCTCTCGATCTTTGTCGCAGGGAGTTCGGACTGGGTCGTCTATCCGCCCTACCCTGGGGATGAGGCCTACTTCCTGCACCATCTCTTACACCTCATCGAGGAAACCTTGAGGGAGGCTCCCAATTTTGAGCCCCACCGTCTGGAAGAGTGGCTGGCTGTTCGCCATCGCCAGGTTGAAGAGGGGCGGCTCATCTACATTGCCCATCAGTTGGATGTGCTGGGCAGGCGCTAGGGTTGTCAGGCGAGAAGTCCCGGATTCTCACTAGATTTCGGGTTTTTTCAGACCGATTCCGGTCTCTAGGAATGGGTAGCGCTAGGCCAGCGGCTTTCGGGCTGCCACCAGAAGTCCTCCTCTCAGGCTTCCTGTGTGTAAAATCCTGCCGATCCTATCCAAGATCACCAAGAGCACGCTGAACACCGGGTGCAGGTCCCCTTTTGGAATAAACGTCCAGTGCTCGATGGACACCTCACTGAATCCCACAATATGCAACAGCTGTGCAATAGCGTGCTCTATCAAGAAGCTGTCCGTGGAGAGGTGCTTCGTGTCCAATCCCAGGGTCGGTGCGATGAAACGGTACCAGAAATAACCCCCGTTCGGGGTTAGGAGAACAATCTGACCCCCTGGTTTCAGGACACGGTAGCCGCTCGCCAGGACGGCATGTTTCTCGGGCATGTGTTCAAGGGCACCGATGCAGAGAATAATATCAATGGCAGAGTCAGGGATCGTTGACAGGTGTTCGGCGTTGTCGACTCGAAACGTCAACTTCTGCCGCCAGGGGGAATCACCGGCGCGTGATTTTGCTTGGGTGATCATATTGTCCGAAAAATCGATGCCAATGCCACGACCAATGTCCTTGGCCAGTGCCAAGAGATAGTGACCGACGCCGCACCCCATGTCAAGGACAACATGGTGGGTTTCGGGGTTGGCAGCCTTTTTGATGAGGCCAAGACGATAATGCAGCAAACCATCGAAGTTTAAACACTTAACCGCATAGTCTTGAGAACATATCTCAAAGAAATCTCTTATGTCTCCAAGATCGTTTATTTCTCTCGTTCTCAGTTTGCGAAAATTCCTGAGACTATAATTGAAGGATGTGCACATAACAGCTTGGATTGAAGAGGAATCTATCTCTGATACCGGGGTATGGAATTCGTGTTTTACAGTATGCTTTATCTCGAGGCTTCAGATATCAATCCTTTGAAGACCCCAAATAAAAATCTATCATGAACGACCCGATTAAACCCAGGGTTCCGATCACTGCCAGGGGCTTGTAGAATTTTGGATAGGGCAGGAAAGACCCGAGCATTGCCACCATGATCAAAACATAGACTATTCGGGCCCGGGGGGATTTATGCTCCTTCAGGACATTGGGTCGGAACAGGTGGATAACAACGACAAAAAGGTATCGGAGCAGGCCAGAGATGAGAACCCAAGGCCAGAGCCTCTGGTTCAAAACGGCGAGTATGCACAAGACAAGCAAAAAGAAGGCGTCCGTCTCCTTGTCGAAATACGCTCCGAATTCGGAGGCTTGATTGTAACGCCGAGCCAGCCAGCCATCTAACCCGTCGGTTACCAGCAGGACAAGACCGATACCGGTAACGAATCTCAGGTCGATGGTGGTGCATAGAAGGGGAAGAGCCAACACGCCTGCCAGGCGAATCGCGGTTACTCCATTGGCGGATCCAAAGGCGCCTCTCTCAGTCCAACAGGGGCGCGATGTGAGAATCAGGGAAGAAAAGGAAAAAGCCGCGAAAAAAAGCAAGGTCCAGAGCGAACGGACTGTCAAGCTGACTGTCGTGGCCAGGAGAATCACAACCGCATGCACGAAGGACCATCGAGCCAGATGAATGGGGAGAACCTCCGCACTGCACAAATGAGGAAAGCCTCCTTTGCCTCGGTTATGCATGATCGGGGACAGACTCATGAGGCCACCTTGGATCACAAGGGCACGGCAGAAAGACGTATCCCCGTTGACCCCTTGTTTGCTCACCGATGCTTCATGATGCGTTCTCTGGGTCGTTGACATCGCCCCTTGCTTAATTCTATATTTCCTTGACCCCAAAAGGGAACACCTGTCAGGAGAGAATGATTTCAATGTTACCGATCATCAACGGGGACGGGGGACCGTGCATGCCTAGGGCCGGGAAACCCTCCCCCTTCGGTCGGTAAAGCTCTTTGAGCTTCTCGAGATTTTTAGCCGATTTCATCTGGGAGATGAGGCACTCCCGGAATCATACCAAGACTGGACCGACAGTATTGAGAACTCCTCTGGATCCGCGGAGTGAAAGTCTTCGCAGAATGGCCAAAGCGCAGGGACGGACTTGGCCGCTTTTGCGTGAGGGGCTCGGCCGCACCGTCAGAATGGCGCTGCCGACACTCCACTTTCTCCTCGCCTGGACCTTTCTCAATGTCCTGGTCAACCTGAACTATCCTGCTCGAGAGCCGGGTCTTTTGGCCTCCCTGCTCCCCTCACCAGAAATCGTGGTCCTGCTGGCAGCCCTGTGCACGGCGGTGTGGCTGGGCATGCCCTTTCGTCCTGCCCTTTATCTCCCCCTCACGGGCGTCGTCATCTTCCTCCGCCTCTTTCGCCTCGGTGATGTGCTCCTGCCTATGTACTTCAACCGCCCTTTCAATTTCTATCTGGACTCACTCTATGTGCCCGACCTCATCCATCTTCTCTATCACACCGTCTCCCTTGAAGCTTTCATCGGATACGCCGGCCTGGCGATTGCGGTTTTCGCGGCGATTCTCTGGGGCTTATGGTGGGCATTTAAGACTATCCACAACTACCTGGCGGTGGGGAGGCAGCGCTCCGTTTTTCTGGGATTGACCGCTGTCCTCCTTGTGCTCTCCCTGTTCAATCGGGCTGGGCCCGACGGCGAGCGTCCGGGCGTATTTGCGCCTGGGTTTTTCCACAGAGTTGTTCAAGAGGGCGACTTCATCCTTCACGTCCACGGGTACCGGACGGAGAACCTCGGGGCCCTCCAGACAGCAGCGGCCAGGTCCGCCCAGACCCCAACGTCTCTGGACAAACTGGGCAAGGCAAATGTATACGTGTTTTTTGTCGAATCATACGGACACACGGTGTTTGCCGATTCCCTTCACTTTTCGAGGATTCTACCCCTGTTTGAGGCCTTCGAACAGAGCCTGGAAACTCACGGCTTCGCCGTCTACTCCAACTTCTTGACCTCGCCCACCTACGGGGGAACTTCCTGGCTGGCCCACGGAACACTCGCAAGCGGGGTTGCGCTCACAAACCAGATGGGTTTCAATCTGCTGGTGACCTCGAAAATCAAGACCCTCGCGCACTATTTCAACGGAGCGGGCTACCGGACCATCGACGTCATGCCCGGTACCACCTGGCCTTGGCCCGAGGGGGAGTTTTTTGGGTACCAGGGAAAATACTACGCTTGGAATTTCGACTACAAAGGCCCGAGGTACGGCTGGTCGCCTATGCCCGATCAGTACGTACTGGACTACGTCTATCGCCAGGAAATTCAAAACCGGACCGAGCCCCTGTTTGTCCAGTACGCTCTGATCAGCAGCCACGCCCCCTTCCACCGCCAGCCTCCCTACCTGGAGGACTGGTCCCAGATTGGCGATGGAGCGATCTTCCACGAGAGGGAAGCCATCACCTTCCCTGTTGTCTGGCCCGACCTGAGCAACGCTGCCGAGGCTTACATGACCGCCATCATCTATGACGTCAAAGTGCTCAAAGCCTACCTGGAACAGTATGTCGATGATGACGCGCTCGTCATCATCCTTGGCGACCACCAGCCGAACGTCCAGATCACCGGAGAGAACCGCCCCTGGTCAGTGCCCATTCACGTCATCAGCCGCAACCGAGTCTTCTTGAAGCCCTTTGCAGCACGGGGTTACACGCATGGCATCATTCCCAGACAGCCGGCCCCCCATCCCGGCATGGAGACCTTCCTGTATAACTTCCTCGAGGATTTCAGCAAATAGTGCCGTGGTGCGCCCTGCTCAATTCATTTTCCCTTCACTGAATCAGGATGGAGCTGAGAATTGAAATTCCATGAAATGAGGGATTAGGTCTTTGTAATCTCGGAAAGACAACATCCTAAATTCTTCTCGGCTTTTGCCGATACGTATTAAGAGGCTATCCGGGGATCCCTCTGAACAACCTGGACGTCGAGCGCTGCCGTACACTTGTAAAAAGGGGGGAATCGACGAATGCCACGCAGGGTATATCCAATCCCTCAACGGATCAGTGATGTGGAGGAAGTCATGAAACGAAAGAACGATCTGGGTTTGTGGCTTGCACTGGTGGTCGGTATACAGACAGCCGCGATCACCGTCGCTGGAATGTTACTAGACGCCGGAGAAAAGACGATCGTATGGCTTATCTTCGGCACCATCGTCGCTTTTGGGCTAGCAGGTCTGAGAGGCCAAGCAGTCGGACTTGGGCGAATCATCGACATTCTCGAGGAGATTCGTCAGGGCGGTTCGACTCGGAATCCACCGGTCGACAAATAAAGGATGCCCTCGGGTCAAAGCGACTCTAGGCCTTCACGTCGTCAGGGAGAAGGATCTCAGTTCGGGTCATACCGATTATGGGTTGCCTATTGGGGTATGCATGCGCCAAA
>CAYGBW010000046.1:0-40258 GCA_964348185.1 uncultured Thermodesulfobacteriota bacterium
CGATTGGAGTCATTTCGTCACTGGCACAGTTCACGTTACAGGATTCAACGTCGTCCTCGTGCTCGTCCTCGTCCTCGACAAACTATTCACCAGATGCTTGACGAACCCGCATGGGAGGCGAGAAGGAGGATGGTTTCACTTTCTTATTGCCATAATCGTCTCATCAGTTAAGACCGTGACAGAGAAGAAGTAAATCGCAAATCCGAATTCCAAAATCAAAAATCAGGAAATGCTTGAAAGTCTCTACATCGCCTGCAAATACATCAGCTTCAACAAGATCAGGACGACAACACGGGTTGCCTGTATCACCCTGATTTTTTAGCCGATGTCCCTCGAGCGCCTGCTCCCACAACGGCGGGGGAAGAAAGGCCAGGTTTAACTGTCATCATGTGAGACACAAATAATCAGATAATACGACAGGTCATGTTCGTGAGGGGGATTTGGCCGATGGTTGCGGTCCCAGCAGAATGGCTATCCACCGCGTATCCTCGTTGCTCTCCAGGGCGATTTTCATCGTCATGGTCAGGGGCACAGACAGGAGCATACCGACCGGACCCAACACCCATCCCCAGAAAACCAGTGAAAGGAACACGACCAGTGTTGACAAGCCCAGGCCCCGTCCCATGAACCGCGGTTCGATTACGTTTCCGATCGCGGCGTTTACCACCAGAAAACCCAGTGCAGCTAACAGCGCCGAGCCTACCCCAAGCTGGACAAGCGCCAGAAGGACCGCCGGGATTGCCGCAATAATGGACCCGATGTTAGGCACATAGTTGAGCAGAAAGGCTAACAACCCCCAAAGCATGGCGTAATCCACGCCCAAGACCCCAAGCCAGATCGCGATAGCGATCCCCGTTGCAAGGCTTACCAGGGTCTTGATCACCATATAGTGTTTCACATTGTCTATGACTCTGTCGAAGTTAGCCAACGATCGGTTGGAGCCGCCCAGGATGGCACGGAGTTTGGCGGGAAGGCTTGACGCCTCGAGCAGAATAAACACCACCGTGAGCAATATCAGGAATGTGTTGGTGAGTACTCCGCTGAACCCGGCGAGCGTGCTCGCGACCAGCCGCATGGCAGCCCCCGGGTCAAAATACTCGAGCAGAGCCTGATGGGGTATCTCAACCCCTATGTCTTCAAGCCAGGCCAGGAGCGCTTTTGTCTCCTCTTGTAGGCGGGTTTGGTAGACGGGTAACGCCTCAGAGAAGCCCTTTAAAGAGGCTCCAACGAGCAAACCCATGAGAAACCCGATCCCCATAATTCCCGCAACCACGATCAACAGGGCAAGCGGTGTGGGAACCCCCTTCCGCTGCAACCAAAATAGCGGTGGGGCACATATGATCGCGAGAAACGCGGACAAGAGGAAGGGCACCAAGATGGATCCTGCAGCACGCATCCCTGCGATAACAATCACAAAAGCTGCCACCGTAACCAAGATGCGGGCTGCCGCCGGTTTGATACTCTCTCCATGCATGGGTTTCACCTATTTCGCTGGAAAGGCCATTGTTCAAAGAAGGAGATCCTCTGGTTTTCCCTCGCCTTCGCCAGAGACTTCGGCCCGACAGGGATGGCGAGGCGACCCTCCGAAGCCGTGGCGTCCGTCCTCCGCAGTAGCCTGCTACGGAGGATGAAAAGGAGGGTTTACCTCGCCATAGCTTTGCGACGGCGGGTGGCTTCGGCGAGTTCCGCTTGGCGTTGCCACAGATGCCCCGACCTGTGGGCGGGGAGCTTCACTTTTCGCCCCCGTTCTACTGCCAATTGAAGCTGAAAGCCTAACCCACCACCCATAGCAGGTCATATTCCTTCTCTCTCTTCCTCAGCCTGTTTATGGTCATGCGAAGTATGTTGTGATAGATTGTCTTAGCGATACGGTCGTTGGCATCTAGAATCCGGTTGAAGTCGTTTTCCGGTATTTTGAGAAGCTCTCCGGACCGGGTCGCAATGATCGAGGCCGACGCTGGCTTTCTATCGATAAGGGAGTATTCACCAAAGCAGTCACCTTCGTTCAGGATGCCCAGTCTTACATCCGATATCCTCTGTTCCCTCCTGCCTTCAATGTACTGTGGAAGAAAGACCTTGAGTTGCCCTTTGATTATAACATAAAACGCAGATACGGCATGTTTTTCTTCTATCAGGGTATCTCCTTCCCGGAAAATCACTTTCTGGCAGTGGTTAGAGAACATCTCCTAATCATCATGTGTTAGTCCACTAAATACGTCGGTGTTTGATAGAATCCCTAAAATCTCACTTTTTGACATTAAGCCCTCCCCCCTTCTATTTCGTCGATCAGGTGGTCCCAATGCTCCACGGCTGATCTACATTTGACGGTGGTAGGGTGGGTGGAATTCTTGACAGTCTGTCGTGATCTCAATCCTGACGCAGTCTTCCCCGCATTTTTTCGAAATCGTCCCCGGATCGATAATCTCCCTCGAACCTTTGCAGACAGACCGAGTGCCCCCTAACCGCCTCACCTCCCAGATCCGAAGATCCACGCCAGAAACCCCCAGGGGCACTTCGATACAATAGTTTCCTGCTTCATCTGCTTTGGTCTCGGCAAGGGGCTGGTCTGTTCCATGACGCCAAGCGGTAATAGGCGCGTGAGGAAAGGGCACCGGGGTCGCACCGGTTGGCGTCCGGTACCAGACTCTTCCCTGGATACAAGTGGGGACAAAGTCTTCTGGAAGACTCTGCTTTTGAATCGGACGACATCCAACCGTAAGAGAAAGAAGAAAGATGATGTTTATCCCCAGAGCAAAGCGATGGTAACCCCTCATCGTGTTAACCTCCTGGCCGCAATGGCAGATAACCTCATGCTAAGGTTCTACGAATCGTTACCTGCTAGTATCACGTCCCAAAAGTAACTTATGAAAATCACAGCAGAACTAAGCGACGTATTGAGATGTCAAAATCTAAAATTCGAAGCACGAAATTCGAAATCCGAAACAATATCAAAATTCAAATTCTCCAATCTTCTAAACATGATTGGGCCTGCGACGAGCCCCTCGGCCTGAGCTCGGGTCGAAGGCTCAGCCGAGTCGATTTTGGTTATTTGATATTCGGATTTGTTTCTCATTTCGATATTCGAGTTTCGGGCTTAGAATGTCAGTTTTCAGGACACTGTGCGACCGTGTAAGTTATCCAAGCTATTATTGGGACACTACACTAGCATTTTATCAAACCGTGATCTCGTGTCAAAGAAAAACCAGAGCGTTATTGGACAGGGCCAGGGAGGAGTCAGGGGCACGCGGCTGAGCCCGGCTGGGAAAATGCTCTTGAGAGGTTGGAACCCTGTTCCGAAAAACAGGGGTAGAGGAGAAAGGGCAGCGGCAATGCATGGACGGCCGAAACGTCGCCCTTACTCTTTGAAAGACGAGAACTCAGTTACGTCAGTTGTCCACGCGTACGTCGTTTCTTTCGCTCCTTTTGACGCCTTGTCGATATCGATGATTTTTTTGCCTCCAGGATAGCTACACGTTTCATATCTTGTGATCCCCATGAGTTTGCGAATTATTTTCGATATCCTCATAATCTCCCCTTTTATTTTGCCAATATTCTTGTATAGGGGATCGTGTTCTGACATGCCCATCGACAGGAGTTCTGAATATCCGGAAAT
Source organism: uncultured Thermodesulfobacteriota bacterium (assembly GCA_964348185.1). Taxonomy (GTDB): domain Bacteria; phylum Desulfobacterota; class BSN033; order WVXP01; family WVXP01; genus CAYGBW01. Next base: position 3,614 of record CAYGBW010000046.1, read on the forward strand.
AACCTGGATTGGCTGGTTCAATTCATGGCACGTGGCCCCGGCCATTTCGAGGACACCCTGCAATCGCTCTCTCTGGAGTTGTTCTTTCTCGGCTCGCTTACGCTCGGTGACGTTTCTAACCGCTGCTATCCTGTAGATGTCGCCTTTGTAACGGACTTCCCTCGTCTCTATTTCCAGGGGAAAGATGGTTCCGTCTTTTCTCTGGGCCCTGATCTCATAGGGTTTTTCGTAGTCTGTAGCAATTCTCATATGAACAACCCTCCGATCATCTGGATGGGCGACGATATCGATAACATTCTTACCGATCAATTCCTCAACTCCGTAACCGAACATCTTTGCAAAAGCAGCGTTTATATCAATGAGCCTCCCCTTGTCGTGGAGCGCTATTCCTTCAAGAGTTATCTCTGACAATCTCTTGTATCGCTCCTCGCTTTCCCGCACGGTCTCTTCGGCTCGCCTCCGCTCGGTGATGTGCCCCCATTCGCGCAGGGTGCGTTCGGTGATGTGCGGCATGTCCGCCAGGGTCGTCTCCGACTTGACCAAATAGTCCAGAGCCCCGGCCTTTATCGCCTCCACGGCCACGTGCTCGTCTCCCTGACCGGTCATCACCACCAGAGGAAAGGGGGCCTGTTCGTTCTTGGCGGACAGAAGCTCGGTCCCTTTCCCATCGGGTAAGTTCAAATCCGCGATGACAAGGTCCGGCAGAGATTTTGCCAGGAAATCCCGCGCCTCTTTCAGGTTAGCGACCCCTGTCAAACGCACTCGACGAAAGTGGGATTCAAAAGCGCGACGAATCAGCTCAGCGTGGGCCTCTTCGTCTTCCACCAGTAAGATGTCGACGGGTTGTTCATCCATGACTTCTCTCTGATTCTGGCCGAATTCAACCGTCTCCCCGGCTATTGGGGGGCGTTCATGACTCCGGGTAAGGGTTCCGATCCCACCCATGAGAACCCACTGAAAAAATCCGTTATACGATCCTGCCCGCTAGACCGAGTAGACCCGGCGAAGGGTGATGGGGTAACCATCGGCCATGGCCAGGTCGCCTTCCCTTTCAGGGGAGGTGCAGATGAGCACCCCAACACGGCGTGGCGGTTGGGTGGGCCTTATCGATTCGAGCACTCCCATGCCGTTCTTTTGGGCACGCAGATTCAGCAGAATCGAGTGGAGTCGATCCTGCCTCACGGCTGCCAGGCAGGCTAAGGCAAAATGTGCTGCCCCGCCCAAGACCCTCGGATTCGACCCAGATGCGCCCGCCATGTACCTCAACGATCCGCTTGGCGATGCAAAGCCCCACACCCGTGCCCTCAGTCTTTCGATCCAACTTGTCAAATAGACCAAATACTTTCTCCTGGTAGTGGGGCTCGATGCCGACACCATTGTCCCGGACGTAGAGGATCGTCTCTTCGCCATCACGCCGTACGCCGATTTCCACACAGGGGTGTGGCTGGTCCCCCATGAACTTGACGGCGTTGTCCACCAGGTTCTCCAACACCTCCCGGAGTCGCGCGCGGTCCCCATAAACGACAGGCAGGGTAGGAGCAATTCTCACGTGGGCCCTCCGTTCTGCGACCCGGCCCCCCACCATGTCCACTGCCTCACACGCCAACTCGCCCAGGGGAACCCTCTGCGGTGGGTTGACGACACGGCCGATTCGGGAGATCTCCAGAAGTTCGTCCAGCAACCGTTGCATCCGGCTCACCCCATCTGAGATGCGGGCCATGTCGATTTTCATCCGCTGAGTGTCTCCCCTGGCCGCATCCCGCTCCAGCAGCCCCAGGAATCCCTTTATCGTGATGAGAGGGCTCTTAAGATCGTGGGAGACGGTGTAGGCGTATCGCTCCAACTCGGCGTTCTTGGCTTCCAGCTCTTGGATCAATGCCTCTTTCTCTGCCTCCATCTGCTTGCGCTTTGAAATGTCCCGCATGATTCCTGTGAAGAAGATTCCCTCCTTTGTCATCCAAACTGCTACCGAAAGCTCCAAGGGGAATTCTCTCCCATCCTTTCTCAGCCCAATCACTTCAACCGTTTTTCCAAGGGTATTGGACCTCCCTGCTGAAACGAGTCGACGCATTCCGTCCTTGTGAGCTTTTCTGAATCTCTCGGGCATGATCGAGATCAGTGGCTTCCCGACGGCTTCTTCGGCCGAATAGCCGAAAGTGGTTTCCGCCGCGGTATTCCAAAAAATGATGTTCCCCCAGCCGTCGACAGAGACGACGGCATCGCTCGCGGTCTGCACGACCGAGCGAAATTGTTCTTCCCTGTGTTCCAGGGACTCCAACATCTGGCTGTTGTGGAGGGCAATCGCGGCGAGCTTACCAAATGCTGATGCGGTTCGAGCATCGTTTTCCGTGAAACCTCCCTCTTTGTTGGCGAGGCCCACCAGACCGACCGTCTTCCCTTTGATTATCAGCGGGGCAAACAAGACGTTGTGAAGGCCTGCGTGCCCCTCTGGCATGAATTTCATCCATTCGCTTTTGAGAAAGTCGTTGTCATACAGAGCTTTACCGGAGCGGTAGGCTTCTCTGCGCAATCCTCGGATAGGCATGGGAAGGTTGGGATCGACCGTGCAGGGGAGTCCACCCGAGTCTAGAAACAAAACCTCATTTTCTGTCCCATCCTTATTCAACAGGGCAACATATCCAGCCTTTGCTCCAATCAAGGCTCTGCATGAATCGAATATGGACCGTGCTGAATCCTTGAATTCACGGTGCTCCAGCACGGCACGGGAACCCTCAAGGAGCGCAGAGATTTCTCCTGTGCACCCTTGCGACTCCTCCAGGGCTTTACCCAACGCCTTGTTCGCCCGTCTCCCCTTGAGTTTCTCTTGCTTTGGCCTCGCGGGCCGTTTTTTGAGTCGTTTGATTTGCTTAGGGGGTTGTCCTTTTGTTTTGTCCAGACCCTTCATCGTGCATTCCTGGGACGTGGAATGTCCGCGAATTTTCAAGGAGCAAATTACGTGCCATCGCCTATCATCATTCTGCTGTGAATATCCGTGGGTATCTTTGGGGCTGCCGGTGTAGAATGGGAAAAGGGAGAATCCCTTTAGCAGAGAGAGGGTATTCTTGGGGTGTCTTATCTGCGAATCCAGAATGACAGCATAACCCGAGTTCTTTTATCCCCGCCCCAGGACCAGGGGCAGCTCGAATTCAGGAGCCTGCATTGCAGTAACAAACACCTGGTTGCCATTCCGTGAAAAGAGCACAGCCCGTCAGGAGAATACCTGGTGGATTGCCTCAATGGCCTGGTCGATGTCTTTCTTGCTCACGTCCATATGCGTGACAGCACGGATCCGGTTTTGGGATACGGGTAACATCAAGACGCCCCGCTGTTTCAAATGTTCGACGACTGAAGGAGCATCCATGCCGGTCCCTGCAACATCGAAGATGACGATGTTGGTTTCCACGTCGTCTGGATTGATGGTAAGCCCTTCCATGGCATGGAGGGCTCTTGCGAGCTCTTTTGCATTGTCGTGGTCCTCCTTGAGCCTCGAAATGTTGTGCTCGAGCGCATATATTCCGGCCGCAGCGAGAATACCCACCTGACGCATGCCACCGCCAAACATCTTTCGGTAACGGTGGACGGTGTCTATCAGTTTGGTTGAGCCAACGACGAGGGATCCCACCGGACAGCCAAGTCCCTTGGACAGGCAGAACGCGACCGAGTCAAAGTAGCGTGCGTATTCTCTTGGCTCAATTCCAGATGCGACCGAAGCATTGAAGAGTCTGGCCCCGTCGAGGTGCATGAGGAGGCCCTTCTCTTCTGCCAACTCGCGGATTTTGACGATCTCCACAAGAGGGTATACCGAGCCGCCGCTCCCATTGTGGGTGTTTTCAAGAGAGATCAAGCGCGTCTGCGCGAAGTGATGGTCCTCGGGTCGAATAGCCTCTCTGATCTGCTGAGCCTCGAGAACCCCCCGTCTCCCTCTGAGGGTATGCGCCAGAACCCCCGAAAGGGCGGCAATGCCCCCGGCTTCGTAATTGACCGTATGGCAGCCCTTTTCTGCAATGACTTCATCCCCATGGTGGGTTTGGGCCCTGATGGCCAGTTGATTGGCCATTGTTCCGGAAGAGACGAAGATCGCCGCCTCTTTACCCAGGAGGCCGGCAGCTTTCTCCTGAAGTGCGTTGACGGTCGGGTCTTCGCCAAATACATCATCACCAACCTCGGCTTCTGTCATAATTCTCCTCATTTCAGGGCTGGGTTTTGTAACGGTGTCGCTCCTCAAATCGATAGGTTTCTCCATGATGGTCCTTTCCAATCGGTTTTTCGAGAGTCTATAAGCGAAAATAACGAACGGTGTCAAGAGGAGCTCAGCTGGTTATTTTGGGGCGGGCCTGGGACTTGACTGAAGGGGTTGAATCTGAAATGATGATGTCATGGTTTCATCCAGAGATGCGAACCCAGTTCGCTTCGCTCACCATGATCTCCAATCCAAAATCCTCAATCCCAAGAGAGGAGCCTTACCATGAAAAGGATGCTTCTTTGGCAATTTGCATTGATTTTTCTCCTTTTGGCGGCCTGCGGGGGCAGGAAGACTTACCCTGTCGATTTAAGATATGTGCCCCAGACCCCTCCCAGCCTCAAAGCGGAAAAGGCCAAGGTGGCGGTGGCCCCTGTCATCAACAAGAGAAGCACCAGAAATGATGTGGGGATTCGAAAAAAGCTGGATGGAAGCGTGGATCAATTCACGACCGCTCCTACCACGGTCAGTGAGGGTGTTCAGAAGGCCATAGAGAAATTCTTGCGTGCCCATGGCTTTACGGTTGTGGAAACACCGGAATGGGACTTCAAGCCCGAGAGCCTTTCGAGAATCGACGCTCACCTGGTCGTGGGAGGTGAAATCAACCGATTCTGGAGTCGGGCCGAATCGAAGGTAGGAAGAACAATCGTCAGAACCGAGCTCGACCTCACCATCTATTTGGGAAAACCCGAAGAGGGGAAAGTGCTGAGCCAGAGTGTAGAGATTGACCGTGAGGTTACTCAGATCATCTTTTCATCAGATAAGATCGAGAAGACCCTCAACGAGAGCCTGTCGGAGGCTATCGAGTCTGCCTTCGCAAAGCTGTTGGGGTGAGGAGGACGATGAAATCCCTTTCCATCTCCCAGAAAATCAGGGGATTTCAGAAAAAATTGTATTGACTTTTCCGGAATAACCTGCTTTATTCTATATTTATCGGGAGAAAAGCTTGCGGGGCAAGCTCATCAAGGGTTTCCAGATACGACTTTCATCGATACTCTATGGGTAATGGATTCCCGAAATCTTGTCTGCTGCAAGGCTCCTGGATGAAAAAATCGATGTGAGGGAGGTAAATTACATGACAAAGGCTGATTTGGTTGCATCCATTGCAAAGGACGCAGACATCACAAAGGCAGCGGCAGAGAAGGCATTGAACGCTTGTGCGGCAACGGTGACGAATGTCTTGAAAAAGGGAGACAAGATTACCCTGACCGGTTTCGGGACATTCTCTGTTGCCCGGAGGAAGGCACGGATGGGCCGGAATCCCAGGACCGGTAAAGAGATAAGAATCGGAGCCACAAAAGTAGCCAAATTCAAACCAGGAAACAAGCTGAGGAGTGCTATCGGTTAGGTCAGGACTTTGGGGGGGGTCTTCCCCCCTTCTCTCCTAATAGGGATTCCCCCTTCCTTTTCCAGGTGAGGCTGTGTTCTGTCCGTTCTCACGTGGCCGGGGAAGAGGTGTCCCTTTCCGCAGGGGTGGGTCATCCTTCAGGTGGGACAGGGTTCTGGGGGAGGAAGGAAAACCTATGGCGTTGAAAAGAGTCCTCGTCGGTGGGATGATCGTCTTATTCATGAGCGCTTCCGCGTCGGTTTCGGGGGCGCGTGAACCTAAAGGAGCAAGGGTCGAAGACATTGTTGATCTCGTCGTGTTGCGTCCTGCGGGCTGTATTGCCACCGTCGCCGGGGCAGGTCTCTTTGTGCTGACCCTCCCCTTCACGGTTCCGACCCGTAGCGTAAACGAAGCGGCGCAGGCGTTCGTGGTGGCCCCTTTCAATTACACCTTTTCAAGACCTTTTCCAGACAGAGACCTCTAGACACGCCCCCCTCCGGTCTTATCCCTTTCGGGCACTGATAAGCCTCCCGAAGTGCTCATCCCTCTAGAACTCCTTGAATCCCCCAGCCGTTTTTGTTAGCTTTAATCGAATCCATCGAGTGAAGGGCGACATGAAGCAGATTGTTCTGGGGACGGCGGGTCATATCGACCATGGGAAGACGGCTCTGATAAAGGCTTTGACAGGGGTCGATACAGACCGCCTGAAAGAGGAGAGGGAGCGGGGTATCACGATCGAGCTCGGCTTTGCCGCTCTCACGCTTCCCAATGGCCTCCAACTCGGAATTGTGGACGTTCCAGGTCATGAGAAGTTCGTCAAGCACATGGTGGCGGGTGCATGGGGCATTGACATTGTGGCTCTCATTGTGGCAGCCGATGAGGGGATCATGCCCCAGACACGTGAGCACCTGGATATCTGTCGGCTACTCAACGTGAAGAAAGGCCTCGTGGTCATAACAAAAATCGACCTTGCCGACGAGGAATTGATCCAGCTGGTCGAGGAAGAGGTGTGCGACTTTGTCAAAGGCACCTTTCTAGATGGGGAGCCCATCGCCCGAGTTTCGTCTCTCACGGGTCAGGGGATTCCTGGCCTCTTGAAAGCGCTGGAAAAACTCGCCCAGGAGACGGAAGAGCGTCCAGCAGACGGTCTCTTCCGACTTCCTATCGACCGCGTTTTTGTCATGAAAGGGTTTGGAACGGTGGTAACAGGAACCATGGTTTCTGGGCAGGTACGTGTCGGCGGCAGTGTTCAGATCCTTCCATCGGGACACGAGGCCAAGGTGAGGGGAATTCAGGTTCACAATCGACAGGTTGAAGAGGCCAAGGCAGGTCAGAGGACCGCCTTGAACCTCCAAGGATTAGAAAAAACAATGATCGCACGGGGGGAGGTGGTCTGCCAGCCCGGGTCCCTCGAGGCAACGTCAGTCCTCGACGGAGAACTGGAGCACTTGAAATCCTCGCCTCGACCCTTGAGGAATCGCGTTCAACAGCGGTTTCACATCGGAACCAGCCTGGTGCCAGGTCGCATCATTCTACTGGATCGGGAGGAACTGAAGCCAGGGGAGAAGTGCATGGTGCAATTTCGTCTTGAAGCGCCTGTGGTGGCTCTCCCCCAGGACCGATTTGTGATTCGTGGATCGTCCGTTGTGCAAACCCTGGCGGGAGGAATCGTTCTCAACAATCATCCCTCCAGGCATAAACGATTCAATCCCACGATCATTGAAGAACTGACCCTTCTACGGGACGGGTCGCCACACGAAGTGGTCACATACCACGTCCGTCAGAGTAGCTATGGTGGGCTCTCTTTTTCAGAGCTTTGGGGAAGGATTGGCAATGTGTCCCCTGACCAGGTACGGACGACACTGGACAGGCTGATCCAGGACAACGAGATCATTGCTGTTGGGACTGAGGGTGTCCGGTATATTCACCGAAACCTCTATGAGACGCTTAAGGAGGAGATTGGTCGCTGCCTGGAAGATTTCCACACCAAATCTCCCATGGCCCTGGGTCTCTCCAAAGAGGAGTTGAAGACGAAGCTTCCCAAGGCTGTCAAGCCTAGACTGTTTCAGTTGCTTCTCCAGGAGATGATTCAGACGAATCAAGTGATTTTGGAAAAGGAGAAGATCCGTTTCTCCGGCCACCGAATATCGGTTCAAGAGGATCTCCTCGACCGGTTGGTCGGTACGATCCGGGAGGGGCAATTGACGCCGCCATCGGTGAAAGAGCTGGTCGATCGATTCTCCATGGATCAACAGGACCTGAAAAACCATCTGGAGCTTTTGGTCAATCGGGGGGTGTTGATCCGCCTCAAGGGTGATCTTTACTTTCACCGTGAACCGATCCTTCAGGTGAAGGAGGCCCTGGTGGATTTTATCAGAGCCAACAAGGAACTTACCCCCTCTCAGTTTAAGGACCTGACCAAGGTCTCCAGGAAGTTTGCCATCCCTCTTCTGGAATACTTCGACAACGCTAAAGTTACGCTTCGCGTGGGAGATAAACGGATTTTGAGAGGCAACTCCGGATAAGGGGGCTCTTTATCTGGCCCGACAATCACCCCTGTACTGAGTTCAAAGTGACTTTCCCTCGGGGTGAGCGGGGGGTGTGAACCTTCCAAGGCAGAAGCACTATGGCGCGTTTTCGCTTCCCTGATGAGACGAAGGCGAAGTCTCTGGTCAATCAGTACAAACGCTGCGACGTGTTCCGGTGTCAACAGGAGGGTCATACGGCCTTTGACTACCGGGTTTCCGTCTACCATGTGCTGAAGGAGAAGCGGTGCTATCCTCACGGATGTCTCAGTTTCAGCTGGAAATGCGTCCGATTCAACAAGGGGCTATCATGCCCAAGGGGCTTCCGCCGCGCAGGAAGGATGTGCTTTGGGTGCCGGTATTTTGTTGATGAAAAGATTAACCATCGTTCGAAGGTCGTCCTATCCCCAGAGAGGTTCGAGGCTTTTAAGAGTGAGTTGCGGGAGTTTGAGAATTGGGTAGAGGAACTCCAGGGTAGGGAGGTGAATTACTCGGGAACTGTCTTTTCTGTGAAACCTCACCTGAGTGTGGATCCGTCTCGAAACAGGGGGGTATCGTTTCACGGATTTCTGGTGATCCTGAAGGACGGCTTTGTGAATCTCGTTCAATTCAGGGACTTCTGCTACCTTAGGGAAAGCGGAAGGGTCCAGGAGAAGCACCGATTCAGACCGGGCGACCGGCTGGATTTTTTTGCTCGTTTCAGCCAGAACAGGGGGAGGATCATACTCGAGGGAGTTAATCGTGTCGAGGTGGAACATCGAGAAGAGGGTTCCTGGTGGACCGAGAGAAAAGCCCGCTTGGCTCTTCAGACGGGTACCCTCCTGGAGGGACAGCCGGAGAAGTGTCTCAATTGTGAGAAAGGCTGCCTGGTAGACGCGAAACAGGGTGACGGGAGAGGCACGAGAATTCATCGTCGTCTATTTTGTCTGGAGGGGGTTAGGGATCCGTGGCTTTGCGTCCGGGTGGGGGCTAGGGAAGAGAAGGGGGATGAATGTGGTATCCGCCGAAATCGGCCCGCTGAGAAGAACAGATTGACAACCCGCTCGCATATCGCGATAGGCGAGCCGATTTTCCGCCGCTAACATGAGGCAAGGGCCGCCGAGGAGAGGGGTTGATGGAGCATCTCTGGGCGCCATGGCGTATAAAGTACATCCTGTCCGAGAAGGGGGGAGACTGCATCTTTTGTGTCAAACCCTCCCGAAGGGAAGACCGCAAGCGGTTGATTCTCTGTCGGAACCCGCACTCCATCCTCATGATGAATCTCTTCCCCTATAATAGCGGTCACCTTATGGTGGCTCCCATAAAGCACACCGGCAATCTGGAAGCGTTGACATCCGAAGAGCTCAGTGACCTATCGGACCTTTTGCAAAAGGCTGTCTCCCTTCTCAGGAGAGCGATTGAGCCGCAGGGATTTAATATTGGAATGAATATCGGCCAGATAGCGGGAGCAGGAGTCACGGATCATCTTCATTTTCATGTGGTTCCTCGGTGGAGTGGGGACGTGAACTTCATGCCCATAGTAAGCGAGACAACGGTTGTGCCCGAGGCCTTGGATAAGACATACGATAAGCTCAGTTCTGTCTTGAAAGAGATGGACCGAGAGGGTGAATGAAAATCCTGAAGAGGCTCCTGTTTGGCCTGCTGCTTCTCCTTATTCTCAGCGTTTCCGTGAAAAATGCCGGGAATGTGAGATTCAGATATTTCGGTTTGATTGACTCTTTCGAAATCCCGTTGTTTCTCGTCCTCCTCCTATCGGGTCTTCTCGGGACATTTACCGGGGCAATCGTCGGTTCGATCAACCGTTATCGGCTGGAAAAAACGATTCGGAGACAGCGAGAGATCATGGGGAAGCTCCAGGCAGAGGTCAGCTCTCTGAGGAACCTGACCTTCAGCGGCTCCAATGACGAGGGGAACAATAGAGTCCGACGGGCGCGTGGGAATTGGGTTTGACGATTCATGATGGTCATGGATTTCTTTGATCCCGAAAGCGATGGCATTGTGCAACCCAGGGAGATGGTAAAACTCTTCACCACATCCCGAGGTGTCAGAGAAGAAGATCTGTCGCTTCCCTCCGTTGCCATTGTCACCTTCAGTCGGAGAATGCTGGATGGTTTCGTTCAAGTGGCGGGTGGGAACAGATTTGAGTCATGGCGGGGACGAAATTCTGGGCTCTTTTTGGCAACAGTGGGGGACCGGGCTATTGTCCTGACAAAATCTCCACAGGGTGCGCCAAATGCGGTGATTCTCGTGGAGGAATTGGTCGCTTTTGGAGTTAGGCGGGCCATTTTTGTGGGCTATTGCGGATCCATCCAGAGTGAGGTTGCTATCGGGGATCTTGTATTGCCCACCCAGGCTGTTCGGGAGGAGGGGACATCCTACCATTATCTGCCCAGGGGAGTGCAATGCCGGCCGGACGGGCTACTCCTCCATGCACTCCGCCAGCGACTGCAGCAAAAGGGGGTGGCTGCTAACCCAGGAGCGATCTGGACCACCGACGCCTTATACCGCGAAACAGAGGGGAAGATTGAAAGGTACCGTGCGAAGGGTATCCTGGCCGTAGAGATGGAAATGTCCGCCCTTTTTGCCTTGGGAGCCGTTCGAACGGTCGGTGTGGTGGCCCTTCTCCTGGTTTCTGATCATTTTTTCCATAAAAGTTGGACCCCTGGCTTTTTTCATCCCCGGTTGCTGGAGAGGGAAGGCCTCGTAGCTGGGATAATCCTGGACTGGATGAAGGAAGGGGGCTCCCCGTTCTGATGGGTTGTCATTTCCACGGCTCAAAGGAATTCAGACGACAGGGCTCTAGGAGGAAGTTGAAACGCGTGGAAACTTCAGGCGATTTTTCACTTGCATTCCCGTGCTTTCTATGATATAAATATTCTGATTTAGGGGTTCACTGAAAAAGTGGGCTTGGAAGCCCACTTTTTTATTAGGAGAAGAAGGATCCATGGGAAGTGACGCGGAGGTTCTGCAGAGAGTCAGGGAAATTGTGGAACCGATTGTCCAATTTGAGGGCATGGAACTCGTTGACGTGGAGTATCGAGGAGAGAATAGAGGGCGCGTCCTACGACTGATCATCGATCGAGAGGGGGGGGTCACCCTCGATGATTGTGCCTCTATAAGTCGGGAGGTCAACAGAAATCTGGACGTGGAGGGAATCCCACCGGGGCCTTACACCCTGGAAGTCTCTTCTCCTGGTCTGAATAGGCCTCTGAAGAGGGAGGCTGATTTTCAGCGATTCGCGAATCGACAGGTCAAGGTGAGAACGGCCGTCTCTATCGCAAACAGAAAAACTTTCAGGGGGAAGCTCTTGGCGTGCCATGATGGTGTGGTTGAGGTTGAATCGGAGAATCGCGTCATACAGATTCCCCTCAATCAGATCGCCAAGGCGAATCTGGAATACGAGTTTTGACCGGTTGATCGAAGAGAGACCGAATTGTGACATGAGAGGCTACGGCCTTGTGTGACTCTTCTGGAGAACACAGAGCGTTTACAAGAAAGTGGCGGGGCCGTGTTCATAGTGGCTGAGAGATTCATAAGGAGGACGATATGCCCCAGAATCTAGGTTTCATCATTGAGCAGGTAGGAAAAGACAAAGGCATCGATAAAGAGGTAATCATTGAAGCCCTGGAGTCTGCGGTGCTCACGGCATCTCGTAAGAAATATGGAACCCAGAAGGATATTGAAGCTCACTACAATGAGGAGACCAACGAGGTCGAACTCTTTCAGTTCAGAGATGTGGTAGAAGCCGTGGAAGATAGCGAGACAGAAATCTCCATTGAAGAGGCCAAAGGCCTGGACGAAGAGGCGGAGATCGGAGACAACCTGGGCATTAAACTGGATACCAGCGATTTTGGAAGGATCGCCGCTCAAACGGCCAAACAGGTCATCATCCAGCGGGTGAGGGACGCGGAGAGGGAAAACATCTACAATGAATTCAAGGATAGAAAAGGGGACATCATCACCGGTACGGTTCAGAGAATTGAGCGAGGAAACCTCTATATCAACATCGGAAGAGCTGAGGCGGTTCTCTACTCTCGGGAGCAGGTGCCCGGGGAGTCCTACCGTCAGGGCGAGAGAATCAGGTCCTATATTGTGGACGTGCAGAAAACCGCCAGAGGACCGCAGATCTTTCTCTCAAGGACTCATCCCGGTCTGTTAATCCGACTTTTTGAGCTGGAGGTTCCCGAAATTTCAGAAGGGATCATCAAGATCGTAAGCGCGGTCCGGGAGCCCAGGGAGAGGGCTAAGATCGCGGTGTACACCCGGGACAGTGATGTGGACCCGGTGGGGGCCTGTGTGGGGATGAGAGGATCCAGAGTTCAGAGCGTTGTTCAGGAGCTTCGGGGAGAGAGAATTGATATCGTTCCCTACTCTGAAGATCCGACCAAGTATGTCTGTAATGCGCTTTCTCCGGCAAAGATTTCCACCGTGTATATTGATGAGGAGAACCGGTATATGGAGGTCATCGTCCCTGATGACCAACTCTCCCTTGCCATTGGGAAGAAAGGACAGAATGTTCGTCTGGCATCAAAGCTGACAGGCTGGAAGATCGACATCAAGAGCGAATCAAAAATGGAGAAGATGTACGCAGAAGCGCTTGAGACCCTTAAGACGATCCCCAATGTTGGAGATGTGATGGCCCGACTGCTTTACAACGAAGGGTATCGGTCTGTTGAAGACATTGCCAATACTGACCCTGAGGAGTTGGCGCGAAAAGCTGGGATTAGCCCGAAGACCGTGGACAAGATTGTGGCTTCTGCGAGGGAGATGAGCACGGTGCCGGAAACGGCAGAGACAGCTTCCTCCCATGAGGGACCTGAGTTATGCTTGGAGAGCCTTCCCGGCGTCGGCCCCAAGGCGGTAGAACTCTTTGAATCCCACGGACTCGCGACAGTCGCCGACATTGCCAATGCAACACCTGAAAAGCTGATCGAAATCCCCGGGGTGGGGCAGAAGAGGGCAGAGAAGTTGGTCGTGTCGGCCAGGGAACTGATAGGGTCTAGACAGAATGGGTAAGGGGGGACATGTTCCGGTTCGAATGTGTGCCGGGTGTCGTGGGAGACGCCTCAAAACAGAGCTGGTTCGATTGGCGTTGAATGATAGGGGGCAATTGGCAGTCGATAGAGACAAGATCCGTCCCGGAAGGGGTGTTTACCTTTGCCCCTCTCTGGGTTGTCTGGAACTGGCAATAAAGAAAAGAGGGCTTATCAGGGGGTTCCGAGGGAAGTTCTCTCAGGCGGTCCCTGCCGATGTTTTTCGAGTTTTTCAGGAGGAAGGAGAATGGCAAAAATAAAGGTCCTCGACTTGGCTCAAGAGGTGGGGATGGAAGAGGATAAGCTTCTCCCCAAGCTTAAAGATATGGGGCTCAAGATCAAGGAGAAGAAGGAAGAGGAGACCGAGAAGGATGAAGGCTTGGCTCCCGACGAAAAGGTGATTGAGCGCGATGAAATGAGAGAAGTCGTGGAGAAAAGGCTGAAGCCTACAGTGATTCGCCGGAGAGCCAGGACCATCAAGCCCAAGGAACTCGAGCCACAAGAAGCTCCGCAAGATCTTGAAAAGGGTGAAGAAGAAACCGCCGCAGAGGCCCCAAAGGAGATCGTTGTCCCGGGTAGGAAGGCGGAGATTCTTCCTGAAGAACCAAAAGCCCCGGAGGTGGCCCCTGAACCGGTTGTTCCAGAAGAAAAGGTGGAAGAGGTTGCACCGGAAATCCCGGAGGTGGCCCCCACGGTTACAGCAGAGGCAGTGGAAAGGGAAAAGGAGGAGGAACCCGAAGAGAAGCGAGCCAAAAAGAGGGAGCGGGAAGAGGGAGTTCAGCAGCGACGGCCCCGGCGGGCCTTGAGAAGGGAAGATCTCAAGGCGAAGCGGGTTGCCCTCGGAGAGTTCGAGGAAGCGGAGGAGGGGGAAGAGGAAAAGCCTCAGGTTCAGAAGGAGAAGGCCTTCTATCAGGTCAGGCGGCCCATGAAGAAGAGGGTGGTGGCCAGACCTTTTAAGAAGACGGAAATCACCGTTCCCAAAGCGACCAAGAGAGTCATCCGTATTGAAGATGCGATTGCTGTGGGGGAGATGGCCAAACGCATGGGGATCAAGGCCCAGGAAATCATCAAGAAGCTCATGAGTATGGGGGTGATGGCCTCTATCAATCAAATCTTGGACCTAGAGACCGCCTCATTGATTGCTTCAGAGTTTGAGTACGAAGTAGAGAATGTGGGCTACGATGTTGACGCGGTTCTGAGAAGAAAAGAGGACCGGGCGGAGGATCTGGAGTTGAGGCCTCCGGTGATTACCATCATGGGGCATGTGGACCATGGAAAGACCCTGCTCCTGGATGCGATTCGCCAGTCCAACGTAGTTGAGGCAGAGGCGGGAGCTATCACCCAGCATATTGGCGCCTACAACGTGCAGTTAGATGGTGGACAGGTCGTGTTCATCGATACGCCAGGTCACGAGGCTTTTACGGCTCTGCGGGCGAGGGGGGCAAAAGTCACGGATATCGTCGTTCTTGTTGTCGCTGCGGATGATGGCGTCATGCCCCAGACCATTGAGGCCATCGATCACGCGAAGGCTGGGGATGTTCCCATCATCGTGGCCATCAACAAGATGGACAAGGCCAACGCCAATCCCGATCGGGTAAAGCAGAGCCTGGCCGAGCTCGGACTGGCTCCCGAGGAGTGGGGAGGGACCACCCTTTTTGCCGAGATTTCAGCAAAAGAAAAGACGGGGATCAAAGAGCTTCTGGAGCTGATTCTTCTCCAGGCAGAGCTCTTGGAATTGAAGGCAAATTCCAACAAACCGGCCCGTGGGACGGTGATCGAATCGAAACTCGACAGCGGCCGCGGGCCTGTGGCGAGTGTTCTGATCCAAGAGGGTACCCTCAAGGTTGGAGACTTCTTTGTGGCCGGGACTCATTACGGCCGGGTGCGAGCCATGGTCAATGATAGGGGCAGGGGGATTCCGGAGGCCGGTCCTTCGGCGCCTGTTGGAGTGATTGGTTCCTCAGGCGTGCCAGAGGCGGGGGAGTCCTTTGTGGTTGTGGAGAATGAACGGGTTGCCAAGGAAGTGGTTTCAGCGCGGCTGGCGCGACAGCGTGAGAAGGAGCTTTCCCAATTGAGCACGGTTAGCCTCGAAGATCTCTTTGACAGAATGCAAAAAGGGGAAGCCAAAGAGCTCAATGTGATTTTGAAGGCCGATGTGCAAGGGTCTGTCGAGGCTCTCCGGGAATCTCTAACGAAGCTATCGACCGATGCGGTGAGGGTCAATGTAATCCATGGGGGCGTGGGTGGGATCACGGAGAGTGACATCATTCTGGCTTCGGCCTCCCAGGCCATCATTATCGGCTTCAATGTTCGGCCTGGGATGAAGGCCATGGCCTTGACTGATCAGGAAGGGGTGAGCATCCGGACCTACTCTGTCATTTACGACGCCATCGAGGATGTCAAGAAGGCGATGGAGGGTCTCCTCGAACCCATCTACACCGAAAAAGTCATCGGGCAGGCTGAGGTGATCCAGCTGTTCAATGTTCCCAAGGTTGGCGCAGTGGCGGGGAGCCATGTGACGAGTGGCAAGATTGTCCGGGGCGTGAACGCCCGGGTCATGCGGGACAATGTCGTGATTTATGATAGCAAGATCGGGTCCCTGAAGCACTACAAAGAGAATGCAAAGGAGTGTCAGGAGGGCTACGATTGTGGAATCAAGATCGAGAACTTCAACGACATAAAGCTGGGAGATGTGATAGAGGCGTATGTCAGGGAGGAAGTGGCTCCAAGCTTGTAGCCTATGGGTAGGGAGAATGTAATGTGGTGGTAGGGGTCTGTCAGATTGACCTGCGCATTTCCGGCAATGCCTCTCTCAAGGGCAAACGGAAGGTCCTTCGTAGGATTCTCGATCGGGTGAAGAATCGATACAACATCTCGATATCAGAGATCGGGGACAACGATCTCTGGCAGCGGTCGCAACTCGGCCTCAGCGTCGTCGGAAATGATCCCCGGCACATCAATTCTAGCCTGGACAAGATTATCGATTTCATCGACGGAATGAATGTGGCAGAGATTATCCATTCCGAAATCGAGATCATCCACTTTCACGATCGTGAGGGCTAGGCCATTGGAATTCAAGAGAGCTGAGAGGGTGGGTGACTTGATCAGGCGGGAGATCTCTGAGATGCTGATCCGTGGAATCAAAGATCCTCGCATTGGCCTTGTGACGATTACCCGGGTCAGGATCTCTGATGATCTGAGAGCGGCCAAGGTGTATTTCAGCGCCCTAGGAGATGAGGATGATCACAGAAGAAGCCTCCAGGGATTGAACAGTGCCAAGGGGTTTATCAAGCGAGAGGTGGGGAGACGTCTCCACCTGCGGTATGTTCCCGAGATCGTTTTCAAGTTTGATCCCTCACTCGAATACGCTGATCACATGAACCGCCTGATCAGAGAACTCAATCGGGAAGAGAAACCCTATGAAGAGGAGTAGATTGCCATCTGGGGACAAAAGGCCCATCCAAGGGGTTCTCGTTATCGACAAGCCCACGGGGATTTCTTCCTACGACGTGATCCGAGTCGTCAAGAAGCGCCTTTCTCCCAGGAAGATCGGCCACACGGGGACGCTCGATCCCCTAGCGAGCGGGGTTCTGCCGGTGGTCCTCAACGGGGCCACCAAGATCATTCCTTTCCTCGATGAAAGGGTCAAAGGGTACGAGGGAACGTTACGGCTTGGCATGGTGACCGATTCGGATGACAGCGCCGGCGATGTCATCAGGGAGATCCCCCTGAATGGAGCGGTGCTCACAAAAGATCGGATGGAGGGAGTCTTCGAACGATTTGTAGGCAAGATCAGACAGGTGCCTCCCATGTTCTCTGCGGCTAAATATCAAGGAAGGCCTCTGTACAAGCTGGCCCGGCGGGGAATCGAGGTGGAGAGACAGGAGAGGGAGGTGGAGATTTATTCCCTGGAAATCATCGGAATCGATTTGCCTCGGGTTGATTTCAGGGTCTCCTGCTCCAGGGGAACCTATGTGAGAACCCTCTCTCGACAAATAGGCGATGCTCTGGGCGTGGGGGCTCATCTGTGTCGTCTCAGAAGAACCCGTAGCGGTCCCTTTTCGCTGGACCAGGTGCTGACCCTTGCAGAATTTGACAGGTTGGTCAAAGGGGGTGAGATAGAAAAGCGAATCATCACCGTACGGGATGCACTGCGAGGTATGCCTGAGGTTGAAGTCGAAGGCGATCTGGGTGATAGGATCAGGACTGGCCACGAGGTTTTTTTGAAAGACCTGAGGGGACTTAGAATGCCCCACCTGGAGGGAAGGGAACGGGTAAAAATACTCTACCAGGGTGAGATCGTTGCGATTGCTGAAGCCCGGACCTCCAATTTTGCTCGAGGGGGTCAGCTGCTGAACCCCCCGGCCCTTTCTCTTCTCAGGGTCTTTGCATGAATGGGTAGGAAGTCCCCTTGTTTCAGAATCAGATCGTTGTCATACGGGAAGGAGGATCATGGAATGGTCTTAGAGACGGAGAAAAGGAGAGAAATCATTGAGACCTATCGAGTTCATGAGACCGATACAGGCTCTTCTGACGTTCAGATTGCACTGCTAACAGAGAGAATTCGATATCTGACTGAACATTTCAAGACCCATGGGAAAGATCATCACTCCCGGAGGGGGCTTTTGAAACTCGTGGGTCGGAGGAGAAGGCTTCTCCGTCACCTTAGGGACACTGATATTGAGAGGTATCGAGGACTGATCGCGAGATTGGGGCTTCGAAAATAGAGCGTCAAATTTCTCCAAACAGAACGGAGCACAGAAAACGATGAAAGAGAAGCTGAGCATTGAGATTGGAGGCAAGGAGCTTTCAATTGAGACCGGGAAGCTGGCGAGGCAGGCAAACGGTGCGGTAGTCGTCCAGTACGGAGAGACGGTAGTGCTTGTCACGGCGGTTTCAACGGAGCAGACAAGACCGGGAATCGATTTTTTCCCCCTCACCGTCAACTATCAGGAGATGACTTACGCTGCGGGAAGGATACCTGGAGGGTTCATCAAGCGGGAGGGGCGTCCGAGCGGCCGGGAAACTCTGGTTTCCCGGTTCATCGACCGGACTATACGGCCCCTTTTTCCCAAAGAATTCCGGAACGAAACCCAGATTATTTCCACCGTTCTCTCGGCAGACCAGGAAAATGACCCGGCTGTCCTGGGGATGATTGGCGCCTCTGCCGCCCTGGTTGTTTCAGAGATCCCCTTTCTAGGACCTATAGGGGGAGTGCGGGTGGGACGGGTCGATGGATCCCTCATCTGCAACCCGACAACAGACGAGTTGGAGCGAAGCGACATAGATCTGATCATCGCTGGAAACCGGAAAGGGATCACCATGGTGGAAGGGGGAGCCAACGTTGTGACGGAAGCGGAAATACTCAAGGCACTCCTGTTCGGCTACGAAGCGCTACTCCCGGCCCTAGAGATCCAGGAGAGATTGGCGGATCGGGTTGGCCGGGCCAAGATAGAGCTCGTGCCTGCAGACAACGGCGAATGGGTGGACCGGGTTAAGTCGTATGCAGCCTCTGGCCTGGAAGAGGCTTACGGCATCGGCCCCAAGCTGGAACGGCAAAGGCGTTTGAGGGAGATTTTTGAAGAGACGGTCGGAGCGTTGGCCGGGGAAGACGTAGAGGCTCAGGGTAAGGCCTTGGAGGCCATGAAGACGGTCGAGCGGTCCCTGGTGAGAGAGATAACTCTCCGGGAGAACCGTCGAATCGACGGCAGAGGCTTCAATGACATTCGTCCCATTTCATGTGAGGTTGGTGTACTCCCCAGGACCCATGGGTCCGCTCTCTTCACCCGGGGAGAGACCCAGGTCCTTGCCGTCACCACATTCGGCACGACTTCCGATGAGCAGAAGATAGAGTCGATCACAGGAGAAACATACAAGACGTTCATTCTTCACTACAATTTCCCCCCCTACTGTGTGGGGGAGGTTTCCATGCTCAGGGCGCCGAGTCGAAGGGAAATCGGTCATGGTGCCCTGGCAGAAAGGGCCATTCTTCCGGTTCTGCCCTCGAACGCGGTCTTCCCTTACACCATAAGGATGGTTTCTGAGGTTTTGGAGTCGAATGGTTCGTCCTCAATGGCCACGGTGTGTGGAGGGAGCCTCTCCCTGATGGATGCGGGCGTCCCTGTCGAGGCTGCTGTAGCGGGCATCGCGATGGGTCTTGTGAAGGAGGGTGAACGGATCGAAGTCCTCTCCGACATTCTGGGAGACGAAGATCATCTGGGAGACATGGATTTCAAGGTGGCTGGGACCGAAAAGGGGATAACGGCCCTTCAGATGGACATCAAGGTGCCCGGTATCTCCCAGGAGGTCTTGGAGAAGGCCTTACATCAGGCTCGGGAGGGCAGGCTTCACATCTTGAATAAGATGAGAGAAACGATACCGGAGCCGAGAGCGGAGATCTCAGTCCATGCTCCTCGAATCATGACGATCGAGGTCAAACCCGACAAGATTCGGGATGTGATCGGCCCTGGGGGGAGGAACATTCGCGCCATCATCGAGGAAACAGGGGTCAAGATGGATATCGAGGACTCAGGTCTGGTGAAAATCGCCTCGCCGAACATGGAGGCTTTGCAAGAGGCCATTGCCATGGTGAAGCGGCTCACCCAGGAGGTTGAGGTGGGGGGGCTGTATCTGGGAAAGGTCAAGAGGATTATGGATTTCGGAGCGATTGTGGAGATCTTTCCGGGTGTGGATGGCCTTGTTCACATCTCTCAGGTGGCCCATGAAAGGATCCGGGCGGTTTCAGACGTGTTGAAAGAAGAAGAAGAGGTTCTGGTTAAAGTCATCGGGATTGAAGATAACGGTCGGATTCGTTTGAGCAGAAAGGCGGCTCTACAAGAGGGGGGTGACCACCCCAATTCGAGAATCCGGGGAAAGGCCTAGAGGGCATGGAAGGGAAGAGTGTTCTCGACAATGGCATTCGAGTGGTGACGGAAGCGATGCCCCATTACAAGTCTGTCTGTATGGGCGTATGGGTACTCACAGGGTCTCGTGACGAGAAGGAATCTGAGAACGGTATCTCTCACTTTATCGAACATCTCCTCTTCAAGGGAACGGAGGCTCGGACGGCTCAGGACATCGCCCGGACCATTGATTCGGTCGGAGGAAGCATCAATGGTTTCACAGGGCGAGAAAACACATGCTTCTACACGAAAGTACTGGACACCCACCTCGATCTGGCTGTTGATCTTCTGTCCGATATTCTGTTTCATTCCACCTTCGATTCCCGAGAGATTGAGAGGGAACGATCGGTGGTCCTTCAAGAGGTGAAGATGGTGGAAGACACCCCTGATGACTACATCCATGACCTGTTCACCCGGGCTTTTTGGGAAGACCACCCCATGGGGCAGCCCGTCATCGGCGGGGTCGATCAGATTCGTTCTTTTTCGAGAGAACAGATTGTTCGGTATTTTGAAGAGAACTATCGACCGGATCGCATGATCGTCTCGGTGGCGGGAAACGTAGAGCACGAGGCGGTGGTCGAAATGGTGGGAAAGGCCTTCTGTCAGTCTCCCGCCGGTTCGAAAACCATGGAGAGAGCAGCGCCCAGAGGCGTCCCAAAGACATCGGTTCTGGAGAGGAAAACAGAGCAGGTTCATTTCTGCCTCGGGATGAAGGGGCTTGCCTATGTGAGCTCAAAGCGGTTTGCGAGTTACGTCCTCAACAATGTCCTGGGAGGGGGGATGAGTTCTCGCCTCTTCCAAGAAATACGGGAAAAGCGGGGTCTGGTGTATTCGGTATTCTCTTACTTGCCCAGCTACATGGACACGGGGTTGCTGGTCGTGTATGCGGCCACAGACGAAAAGAGGGTGGGCGAGGTTATTGGCCTGATTTTGAAGGAATTCGCTGAGTTGAAGGATCGCCCAATCGAACAGGAGGACCTTGCGATATCCAAAGAGCAGCTGAAGGGAAACCTTATGCTCTCTATGGAGAGCTCTGAAAATAGGATGACCCGGTCGGCTAAAAACGAGATCTATTTCAATCGATTCTTGTCTCCAGAAGAGGTGATCGACGAGATTGACAACGTCAGTGCCGACCAAGTCAACGAACTCGCCAACGAGCTGTTCCGTCCGGATGATCTTTGCCTGACTCTTCTGGGGCCCATTACCCAGAGACGGCTGAATCGGGATCTGGCTCGGATCTGGCCGGTAGGATCGATGCAGTGAATTCCTGTCGCAGGGAGGGACGGATTCCTCTATGGGCCGCGTCACTCTCAAGGTCAAGAGAATGGGTACGGACAAGGGCGTTCCGCTGCCCCGTTATATGAGTGATCGCGCCTCTGGGATGGATCTCTTCGCCCATCTCGTCGCAGACGTGGTCCTCAACCCAGGAGAGCGCCAACTGATCCCGACGGGGATTGCTGTGGCCATTCCGGAAGGCTATGAGGGCCAAATCAGGCCAAGGAGCGGCCTTGCGGTGAGCGACGGAATCTCCATCGTCAATTCCCCAGGGACGATCGATTCGGATTATCGGGGGGAGATCAAGGTTATTCTCATCAACCTTGGGCGTGAGCCTTTCTTGGTGAAAAGGGGAACTCGCATTGCTCAGTTTGTGATCACGCCCGTGGTCCGAGCAGAGGTGGAGGAAGTTGAGGAGCTTCCGGTAACCCATCGGAATGTAGGGGGATTCGGGCATACGGGTTTTCTCTGAGCCGTCGATTCGACCCGGGGGATAGTCCAGAAAGGGGCTTTCTGCAACGGGAAGGCTGAAGCATTCTCCTGGCACCTGAGGGGGGGGCCTGGGGACTGACCCGAAAGTCAGAAGAACCCAGGAGTGTTCCTTTGAGTCTGGAAGCCAGAAATGACCTATGGATCGATCGATTCTTTGACTATCTGACCATTGAAAAGGGCCTTTCCAGGAATACACTCGATTCATACAGCCGGGACATTCGTCGATTTCTTCATTTTCTTGACAAATCGAAGAATCAGGACCTTGATAGGGTGACAGAGCTGGATGTTCTCACCTTCATCGTC
The DNA here is from genome assembly GCA_964348185.1 of uncultured Thermodesulfobacteriota bacterium. Taxonomy (GTDB): domain Bacteria; phylum Desulfobacterota; class BSN033; order WVXP01; family WVXP01; genus CAYGBW01. The sequence continues at coordinate 25,711 of CAYGBW010000046.1, forward strand.
GCCCTGAGGAACCAGGGCCTCTCTGAAAGGAGTGTAGCTCGTCTTCAGGCGACCCTCAGGAACCTCTACCGATTTCTGATTGCAGAGAAACTCCTGACCGAGAATCCTCTCGAGGCCGTAGAATCCCCAAAACTCACCAAGAAACTCCCCCGTGTTCTTTCGGAGAATGAGGTAGAGGGGTTGTTAAATCAACCCGATCCCTCGACACCGTCAGGTCTTCGCGACAAAGCTATGCTGGAGTTTCTCTATGCCACGGGGCTGCGGGTCTCTGAGATGATTTCCCTTCGCCTGGATCAGGTGAATCTGGAAGTCGGGTGTGTGAGGGTTTCCGGCAAGGGGGGGAGGGAGAGGATAGTCCCCATCGGAGAGGTGGCTCAGTCCTTCCTGAGCGCCTATCTGAACGAGGGGCGGAGCCAGATCCTGAGGGGGCGTGACTCCCCTTTCGTATTTGTCACCCCCCGGACCAAGAGGATGACACGCCAGGCGTTCTGGAAAATCATCAAGAAATACGGGTTGATGGCAGGGATCCGAGGCAATCTGACGCCCCATACCCTTCGGCACTGTTTTGCCAGCCACCTTCTCGATCGGGGCGCGGACCTGAGATCGGTTCAGACACTGCTGGGCCATGTGGATATTTCAACCACTCAGATTTATACTCACGTCTCTCGGGAGAGGCTGAAAAAGCTTCACCAGAGGTACCATCCGAGGGCGTAAGAAAAATGCCTCAAGTCGGCGTGGTGGAGTCTTCCATCTGAAGAGGTTTATGGTGCCTGTCATCTGCGGAGGGTTGGAGTGATGGAGTCGTGGAGTGATGCAACATACTGGAAGATCCCGTATTCTTTTGTTTCATATACCAGTACTCCAGTACCCCAATACTCCAGGTATCTCAGGTGATATCGCCGAGCTTTGACTACACCGAGAGAACATGGTTAGACACGGAGGAATGAGTCGCTTCGGATATGGACGTCATTACCACGCATACCAATGCCGATTTTGACGCGCTGGCCTCGATGCTTGCGGCCACAAAGCTCTATCCCGATGCGATTCTGGTCTTTCCAGGATCCCAGGAGAGGAGTTTGCGGGATTTCTTTGTCCATTCGACGTTGTATGTTTTTGAGACCCGGCGGATCAAAGACATCGACCTGGACAAAATCACTCGCCTTATCCTGGTGGACACGAGGCAGTTGAGTCGAATTGGAAGGTTCAGAGAGATCATCGGACGTCCGGGGGTGGAAGTTCACATCTACGACCATCACCCCCCCTCATCGGATGATATCAGTGGGTTGTTTGAGGTCGTCAGAGAGGTGGGGGCGACGGTGACGGTCATGCTCGAGGTATTAAGAGAAAAAGGCATCGAGATTACTGCTGATGAGGCGACCGTGATGATGTTGGGGCTCTATGAGGACACGGGGGGTCTCACATTTTCCTCCACGACCCCCGAAGACCTCTATGCCGCCGGATACCTCCGGGCCCGGGGGGGCAGCGTCAATATCATTTCCGATATGATCACCCGTGAGCTTACAGCAGAACAGGTCTTTCTCCTGAACGATCTGATCCGATCGGCCACCCACTACCCGATCAACGGGGTCAGCCTGGTCATTGCGACCGCCTCTGTAGATCGGTATATTGGTGACATTGCTGTTCTGGTTCATAAGCTGAAGGACATGGAGAATCTCGATGTCATCTTTGGTCTGGTCAGAATGGAGGATCGGATCTACCTCATCGGACGGAGCCGGGTCGAACAGGTTAATGTGGGGCAGATAGCTGCCGGGTTCGGAGGAGGCGGGCATCCAACCGCAGCGTCAGCGACGATCAAGGGCATGACCCTCTATGAGGCAAAGGAGAAACTCATCGGCCTTCTTCAGGAAAACATCCAGCCTGAGAAAAGATCGAAGGATCTGATGACCTTTCCGGTGAAGTCGATTGAAACCGATCGGAGTCTGTCTGAGGCAGGGGACCTGCTTACCCGCTATAATATCAACGTGTTACCCGTTCTCGACAAGGGGAGGCCTGTGGGATTGATTTCGCGTCAGGTGGTCGAGAAGGCTTCGTTCCATGGTTTGCGAGACCGTCCCGTTCGGGAGTACATGACTACAGAATTTGCGACGGTGACCCCTGAAACCCCCCTAAAGGAACTCCAGGATCTGATCATCGGCCGAAGACAGCGATTTGTCCCGGTTATGAGCGGTGAGGGGTTGGTCGGGGCCATCACGCGGACCGATATTCTCCGGTCATTTCAAACTGATCTGACAAAAAAAGAAGACCTCGGAACCTCATGGGAATCGAGAAGACTCCATAATCGAAAGAAGGTGATCTCCAGGCTCATCGAGGAACGCCTCCCCAAAAGAATTCAGATCATTCTGCGAAACCTGGGAAAGACGGCAGATCAGATGGGATACTCGGTCTATGCTGTGGGCGGGTTCGTTCGGGATCTGATCATGCGGGTCGTCAATTTGGACGTAGACGTGGTTGTGGAGGAAGACGGGATCGGTTTTGCCCGGCAGGTTGCCCATCTGTACGCCTGCCGATTAAGGGTCTACAAAAAATTCGGCACGGCGGTTTTGACTTTTCCAGACGGCACGAAGGTCGACGTTGCCACGGCGAGGCTGGAGTACTATGACTCCCCCGCAGCACTTCCGACCGTTGAATTGAGCTCCATCAAGAGAGATCTCTATCGACGGGATTTCACCGTCAACACGTTAGCGATCAGATTGAACGAGGCCGATTTTGGTGAGGTGATAGACTTTTTCGAGGCCCTACAGGACATCAAGGAAAAGGCGATCAGGGTGCTCCACAGCCTGAGTTTTGTCGAAGATCCGACCCGGATTTTTCGGGCGTTTCGATTCGAACAACGGTTGGGTTTCCAACTGGACAAGCATACCCAGAATCTGATTCGTAGTGCCGTTAGAATGGGGTTTCTCGAGAAACTGTCGGGAGGCCGCATATTCGCGGAACTGCTTTTGATCCTCAAAGAGGATGACCCTGCATCCATTCTCCAGCGATTGGAAGAATACGGCCTTTTGACGATCATTCATAGAAACCTGGCTTTCACTCAGGCCCGGGCGACTCTCTTTGAAAAAATCAAAAACATACTCTCCTGGTACCGACTTCTCTATCTGGAGGACAGATACGACCAGTGGCTCATCTATTTTCTCGGAATGCTCGAAGGTTTTTCGGATAAGCAGGTGGCAGCCATCTGTGAGCGTCTTGCCCTGCGGGGTAAGAATCGCAGGAGAATCGTGGAAGCACGGCAGGAGGGTGCGCAGGCTCTGAAGAAGCTTCATGGGAGGGGAGGGGGAAAAAGGCGCTCAAAGCGGAGCGAGGTCTACGAAATCCTGGAGTCTCTTCCCACGGAGGCCAAGCTCTTCATGATGGCCAAGGTGGAGGATGAGGAAATCAAAAAGGACATCTCTCTCTATTTCACCTCCCTGAGGTATGTCACAACATCACTCCGGGGGAGGGATCTGATTGCGATGGGCTTCAAGCCGGGGCCTCTCTTCCGTGAAATCATGACAGACCTTCTCAGGGCCAGACTCGATGAAAAAATCAAATCAAAACAGGATGAGGTGGCCTTTGTCAGGCGTCGGTACGGGGCGAGGTTGAGGATCTCAACCACCCCTTCCCGGTCGGTTGAAGTCGTCAGAAGTCCCCTCCCTAAAAGAGGACCAAGGAGCCTGAAGAGAGAGATCGGTGATGGATGAGATGACTGGCTACCGGGTGAAGCTCGATGTATTTGAGGGGCCTTTGGATCTGCTGCTCTACCTCATACGAAGGAACGAGGTGGACATCTACGACATCCCTATTGCCGAAATCACTCAGCAGTATCTTGACATGCTGGATTTGATGAGGACGCTCAATCTCGACGTGGCGGGGGAATTCCTTGTCATGGCAGCCACGCTGACCCAGATTAAGTCAAAAATGCTCCTGCCGGTCCCTCCGGCTGGCGAGGACGAGGAGGCGGAAGAGGATCCCCGCAAAGAGCTCGTCGATCGCCTGCTGGAGTATGAGAGGTTTAAAGAGGCGGCCCGGATGATGGAGGGCCGGCACATCCTGGAAAAGGATGTGTTTACCCGGAAGTTAGCTGAGGATGGGCAAGAAGGAGAGGAGTTGGAATTGAGCCTCTTTGAATTGGTGGAGGCTCTGCAACAGGTCCTGAGGAGATCCTCCCACGAACTGATTCATGAGATTACCCTGGAGCGGATCAGCATCGAAGAGAAGATCACCGAAGTTCTCGACAGACTCAGCACCTGCGGGGGAAAAATGGACTTCGAGGGGCTCTTTGAGGGAGAGCCCACAAAGGAACTGATTATTGTCACTTTTCTTGCGATGCTGGAGCTGATCAAGTTGAGAATGATCAAGGTCTTTCAGCGGCAGGCCTTCCACCGGATTGAGATACGAAAAACATAGGAGGAGAAGGGGATGACGGGAAAGTCGGCATGTCGAAGTGTTGCCTTGTTGATCCTTTTCGGGATTCTGGTGGGGGGATTCCCTGGGCTCTCTCCACGGGCTTTTGGCAAGACCCAGACGGTAGTGACCGCCGGAACCACCCTTATCCTTGAGGGGAATCTGGCAAGGGCGAGGAACGTGGCGATTGCCAACGGAAAACGAAATGCCCTGGAGACAGCAGTCAGGGGACTGATTTCTGAGGACGTTGCAAATGAGAACTATGACGTCATCAATCAGCACATATATCAGCGCCAAGAGCGCTTCATCGACACCTATCGAATTCTCTCTGAGACATCGAGAGGGAATGTCTATGAGGCTACGCTTGAGACCGACGTGGCAGTGGAGAAGCTGAGAATGGCCCTCGTGACCTTGGGACTGCTCGAAGAGGAGCCAGGGACGGCGTGGTCGCGCTTCCGCCTGGAGATAGGGGGGGTGTCCTGTCCATCCTGCTTCAGGGCCCTGAAAGCACATCTAAGCGATGAAGTGGACGGGGTGGAGGAGCTTTCTCTTTACTCTATCCGTCCTGGAGTATTTACCCTTGACGTCGTATTCAAGGGCGATATCGAGACCTTTCGAGATGCCCTCATGTCTATGACTCTGGAAGACTTTCATCTTGACCTGGAGGGAATGGATGAAGGGTACCTTCAGGTGCGGATGGTTCTGACCCACCCGGAACCGAGTTAAAGGAGGTCGTCATGAGGAAACACCCGGTGTTGTTGGGGCTTCTTATCGTGGTCGTGCTGATTGTCGGTTTCATCGGTCTTGTCCTTCTCTTTTCTCTATTCGGAGGCAAAAGGGCCGGTTTTGCTCTAGGAGACAAAATCGGGATTGTCGAGATCAAGGGGCCAATTGTAGGCTCCGAGGAGATTCTTGATCAACTCATTGCCTATCGGGAAGACCGGGGGATCAAGGCAATCGTCCTGAGGATCGACTCCCCAGGGGGGGCTGTGGGGCCGTCTCAAGAGATCTATCAGGAGGTGGTGAAAACAAGGGAGAATAAGAAGGTGGTTGCGTCCCTTGGGGGAGTGGCCGCATCTGGGGGATACTACGTGGCCTGTGGGGCAGATGCCATCATTGCCAATCCAGGAACGCTGACCGGAAGTATTGGGGTGATCATGCAGGTTTCAAATGTCGAAGGATTGATGAAATGGATTGGTCTCAAAACGTATACCTACAAAAGCGGGAAATACAAGGATCTGGGATCTCCTTTTCGAGAGCCGACTTCGGCAGATCAGGAGATTCTGATGGGGGTTATCGAGAGCGTCTATAATCAGTTTGTTGAGGCGGTGGCAGAGGGAAGAAACATGGCGATCGATGAGGCGAGAAAACTCGCCGATGGCCGGATCTTTTCGGGTCGCCAGGCCATGGAGTTTGGCTTGGTTGATGAAATGGGTAACTTCCAGGATGCAATCAAGATGGCGGCAAGGATGAGCGGTATTCGAGGAAAGCCCCATGTGATCTATCCCAAGAAGAAGCGGAGTATTCTGGATTTTCTCCTTGAGGAAGTAGCCTCAGGACTGATCAATGGCATGAGGACTTTCAACTATCAGCTCTACTACCTGGGTCCCTTGGCCACTTCTTTCTGAACGGCCTTCATGTCTTCCCAGGTCTCTCCCTTCCTCTCCGGATTTCTCAGGAGATAGGCGGGGTGGAAGGTTGGCATCACCTTGATTCCTTCCCAGGTGTGGAAGGTTCCTCTGAGAGTGGTGATACCGGCATTCGTATCGAGCAGGGTTTGGGCTGCTGCGCTTCCAAGGGCGCAAATGACCGTGGGCTGGATGATCCTCAGTTGGTTTGCTAAAAAGGGATAGCAGCAGGCGATCTCGTCGGGCCATGGCGAGCGGTTCTGTGGGGGACGGCATTTCACCACATTGGTGATATACACGTGATCCCGTTTCATACTCATGGCGTCAATGATTCTCGTCAGGAGTTGTCCAGCCTTCCCGACAAATGGTCTCCCCTGCAGATCCTCTTCGTAACCCGGCCCCTCTCCAACAAAAACGAGACGGGCTTTTTCGTTTCCCTCTCCGAAGACGAGGCTTTTTCTTGTCCTGGATAATCGACACCGCTGACAATCTCCCAGTTTCTCTCTCACCTCTCTCAAGGTCTGGGGGGATCGCTTCGACCAGGGAAGGGCCTCAAGACCGAGCTCCTTATGATAGAGGACGTAGCTCCTTAATTGACCGACCACTCTGAGCAGCTCTGTCCTCAGGTTTGGGTTCATTGGATCGTTCCCCGGATGTCATCTTTGGGTATATCTGAGTCTATATGCTTTCTAAGGGTCCTGTCAACACTCGTAGAGTCTCTCCTTTTTGATCTTACTCGACGAACGGGAGAACCCCCCCAGCCTCTGGGCGGATACCCTGGATGGACAAATTCGAAATCCGAATATCGAAATTCGAAGCAAATTCTATACATAGCGACAAGAATATCTATGAATGATCCAAAGGAGCCGACTCTTTTCTGTAGGGGCGGGCTTTATGCCCGCCCGAAAAATCGCTATCAAAAGCGCCACCACGGGCGGGCATAAAGCCCGCCCCTACGCATAAGGGTTGCTCTTTCCCCAACAATTATGTGCAAATAATAACGTCGCCGCGTATGATACCAAATGACGGAAATTCAAAACAGGGGTTTCTAGCATTGGGATTTATCATTGAGATTGTTTCGTACTTCAGATTTCGAACTTCGGATTTAGTGCTCAATGGTGGACTTGCAACCGAACCTGGCAGAGGCGGCCTTTGTAGGACGGTAGCCTTGTTTCTTGGTGGAAAAGGGATATAGTTGAGTTACCGATGTGCCGGGAGCGTAAAGAGGAAGGGTATGCTAGTTTTGGCCATAGAATCCTCCTGCGATGACACGGGTGTTGCCGTGGTGGAAGACGGAAGGAGAGTTCTTTCAAATCGGGTGTCGTCGCAGATCGAGGTTCACCGAAAGTACGGAGGGGTGGTGCCCGAGCTTGCCTCTCGCCGGCATATCGAATCCATCATCCCGGTTATTCGAGCTGCCCTTGAGGAAGCTCAGACGACTCTGGACGATATCGATGGTGTGGCGGTGACGTGTGGCCCCGGATTGGTCGGTTCTCTTCTTGTTGGTCTGTCGGTCGCCAAGTCGATCGCCTACGGAAAGGGGAAACCCTTGGTGGGGGTCACTCACATAGACGGACACCTCTGTGCCCCTTTTCTGGAAAGGGAGGATTTGGTATTTCCCTTCCTCGGTCTGGTGGTCTCAGGAGGGCACACGAGTCTCTACCGGGTGGAGGGGGTCGGCAGAACCCATCTATTGGGCAAAACGCGAGACGATGCCGCTGGGGAGGTCTTCGACAAAGTGGCCAAGGTGTTGGGCCTGGGGTATCCAGGGGGTCCGATCATCGACAGAATGTCTAAACCGGGGAACCCAAGAACCATCCGGTTTCCAAGGGCTCTTTTGTCTTCAAGAACCCTGGACTTCAGTTTCAGTGGCCTCAAGACCTCGGTGGTCAATTACCTGAAAGCCCATCCCCTACAAGAAGGTCAGGAGGACCGTCTCGTGGGGATTGTTTCTGGTTTCCAGGAGGCTGTCATTGACGTGCTGGTGAGGAAGACGAAACAGGCTGTGCGCCAGGAGAGGCTCGAGCGGGTCGTCGTGTCCGGCGGGGTTGCATCGAACAGTCACCTGAGACGGACATTTGAGGAGATGGCCAGGGCGGAGGACCTCGAGGTCTTTTTTCCGTCCCCTGAACTGTGCACGGACAATGCCGCTATGATCGGTGTCGTGGGATACCATTACCTTCAGAAAGGGTGGACTTCAACCCTTTCACTCAATGCCTTTGCCAATCTGCCCATACCCCTCGAAGCGCAGTTGACGGGGAGCTTTACAAAAGACGCCGACAACTGACCCCTGGGCCCTGCAGGCTGTTACGACCGGTGGGTTGATGTGGAGCCCGAGCGCAGACGTCATGAAGAGAAGAAATGCCAGAGAGGGGACAGCCTTTTTCCCGCGAAAGAGGCTGGGCCAGCATTTTCTGATCGACAGAAATGCCATGGAGAAAGTCATCCGAATCGCTGACGTGGAGCCGGCAGACGTGGTTCTTGAGATCGGTCCGGGTCGGGGGGAGTTGACCGTGCTCCTGGGCCGGAAAAGTCGTGCGGTGATCGCCGTGGAGATCGACGAGACCCTGACAGCCGGAGTGGTGAAAAAGACCGCCCGTCTGGGAAACGTGGAGGTGATCCATGGGGATGCCTTGAAGGTCGACTTGGAGGAGATCTATCGACGGGTAGGGACGCGGATGAAAGTCGTTGCGAACCTCCCCTATCAGATCTCGACACCTCTCTTGATGCGGTTCGTCTCAATGCGGCACCTGTTTTCATCCATGGTTCTCATGCTCCAGAAGGAGGTGGCCCTGAGGATTGTTGCCAAAAGAATGACCAAGGACTATGGTTCCCTGTCCGTGTTTCTTCAACTCTACACGACACCGAGTATTGAGATGATTCTCCCTCCCCAATGCTTTTTTCCCCGGCCAAAAGTGGATTCTGCCCTGGTTCGATTCCTGGTCCACGAAACCCCAAGGGTCGAGATCCCCGATGAGCAGGCCTTTCGGCGGGTGGTCCGGGCGTCTTTTGGCCATCGCCGCAAGATTCTAAAAAACGCTCTGAGATCGATTTTCTCGGAGAGTTATCTCGATGAAATCGAGGATATCATGGAGAGGCTCGGGATCGACCCCACACGGAGGGCCGAAACCCTGAGTCTTGAAGAGTTTGCTCGTTTGACCTGGGGTGTGATTCCCTTTTTGTCGCGCTCAGAGTCGGGTTCCTGAAAGGCTTCGGTTGCTGCTATCGATCCCGAAGGAGAAAGGACATCTTTCAGGGAAAGAGATCAGAAGACTCGTGCGGTTCACAGGGGTCGGGGATCAGCTGTCAGCGCGTTTGTTAAAGCTCCCTGTCAACCGTTCCACTGGCTTTCCCTGATCCCTGAAGTAGCTGATGCCTGAGGACTCATCAGGCTTGATCAGATCCCTTTTCTCCTTCGTCGCCTTTCCGATAAAGGAGAAGAGCAGAACGAGTGCCACCGCAGCAAGCGACAAGGCCACGAGCAGTTTGACGACGAACCAGAAGTTCCTTATCAGGAGGACGATAAACAGAAACGCGATGGCGGCGGTGAGCAATTTGTGATCTTTCAGATAATTCAGGGCCAGATCGAGATATTCCATGGTTTTCTGAGTTTCCTTTCCGCACCCCTGGGCGCATCAAAAAGTCAAAGGCCTTCCCATAAGTATAGCAAAAGGACTGGTGAAATCAAGAGAATTCATCTGGCTGGGGTGAAGGGATTTAGAATGAGGGATTTCAAAGAACTGAAACGGTGGGCAAAGGGGTATCGTTAGGCTTTCAGTCTGAACGGTCGTTGTTCAGGGTGACCAAGAAAAAAGAAAAGACCCCGAGAAAATGGGCTTGCCTATGAAATCAAGATCTGTTATTCTATGTTTGACAATAAATTTAGGTTCTTATGAAGTTTTACCCTTGACATGAGTCTTCAAAATTGGTAGGGGTATACGGAAGCAGATTAGGTGCAGGCACGTAGCTCAGGGGGAGAGCGCTACCTTGACGCGGTAGAAGTCGGCGGTTCGAAACCGCCCGTGCCTATCCATTTCTCCCAGTTTCCTTGGGGTGATGAGCTATCACCATGGGCATCACGAGGGGGTATCTGTTCGTGATGCCTATTTCAATACCTTATGCGTAGACCGAACTATGGAGCCGATTACAGTCGTTATCTCAGGTGGTTCGAAAGAAGAGATGGAGAAGGGAATCTCCGTTTGGGAGACAGCGAAGCGGACTGGCCAGAACAATCTCGAAAGAATCATTGCAGGTCGGGTTAACGATCACTTGGTAGACCTGAATACTGCCCTGGAGGGAGACGCCCGTCTGAGTTTCGTCACTGCCGACTCTGCTGAAGGATTGGAGATCCTGAGACATTCCACTTCTCACATCATGGCTGCTGCCGTGAAGGAGCTTTTCAACGGGGTCAAGGTCGCCATAGGTCCCCCGATTGAAGATGGATTTTACTACGATTTCGATTTCTCTAGGGGTTTCACGCCTGAAGACCTAGCAGCCATAGAAGAGAAAATGAGGGAGATTATTCAACGGGATGTTTCATTTGTCCGGGAGGAGATCGATCGAAAGGGGGCCATCGAGATCTTCCAGAAGATGGGAGAACCTTACAAAGTGGAACTCATCGAGGGGATGGAGGATGAGAGGGTATCCCTCTACGAGTCGGGGGGATTTCTGGATCTTTGCAGGGGGCCCCATGTGACGTCTTCTGGGAAGATCAAGGCATTTAAGTTGCTCCGCTCCTCAGGAGCCTATTGGCGCGGAGATGAGCGAAACAAACAGCTTCAACGCATCTATGGGACAGCCTTCTACTCTAAAGAGGATCTGGAAGCCTATCTCCGTAAGGTGGAAGAAGCCAAGAACAGAGATCACCGGACCTTGGGGAAGCGACTGGACCTTTTCAGCACTCATGAACTGGCCGGAGCAGGACTGGTTTATTGGCATCCCCAAGGGGCTCTGGTCCGGGAGATCATCGAAAACTTCTGGAGGAGAGAACACCGAAAGCGGGGGTATGAAATTGTCTACTCGCCGCACCTGTACAGGGCCGACCTGCTAGACGTTAGCGGACACCTTCAATTCTATCGGGACAGCATGTACTCGCCCATGGACATTGATGGCGTGGACTACTACATAAAGCCGATGAATTGTCCCGGGCATATCATGATCTATCAAAACGCGATCCGCAGTTACAGGGACCTTCCCGTGCGATACGCTGAATTGGGGACAGTTTACCGGTATGAAAGGTCTGGCACCCTGACGGGTTTGTTCAGGGTGAGAGGCTTTACGCAAGATGATGCCCACATTTTCTGCACCCCTGAGCAGCTGAAGGATGAGATACTGGGGGTGCTGAATCTGGCTGATTTCATGATGAAGACCTTTCGATATGAGTACCGGGTTTACCTCGCAACGCGCCCGGAGAAGTTCAAGGGATCTGAAGGTATCTGGGAACGGGCCACCCGGTCCCTTGAGAGCGCTCTGGAGGAATTCGGGAGGGGGTATGACGTTGACCCGGGAGGAGGGGTATTCTACGGGCCAAAGATCGATATTAAGCTCATCGACGCGCTTGGACGAGAGTGGCAAGGCCCAACGATCCAGGTGGATTTCAATTTTCCCGAGAGCTTCAACATCGAGTATGTTGGAATGGATGGCAATCGCCACCAGGTGGTGATGATCCACAGAACGGTGTTAGGCTCTATGGAGCGTTTCGTAGGGGGACTCATCGAGCACTACGGTGGGGCTTTTCCTCTGTGGTTGGCGCCCGTTCAGGTGATCGCCCTGACCATCACGGACCGTCATCGGGCGTACGCTCAAGAGGTGGCAGCCCATCTGAAGGGGGCGGGTTTCCGCGTGGTCGAAGACCTCAGAAATGAGAAACTGGGTCTAAAAATCCGAGAAGCTCAGCTTCGAAAGATTCCCTACATGCTTGTCATGGGAGACAAAGAGATGTCGGCTCGAACCGTATCCCCGAGAAGACTGGGAGGCCAGCAGCTCGAGGCCATGAGCACTGATCAGTTGATTGATTTCTTGAAGGCCGAGGCAACCGGCTCTGTGAATGAATGAGACGAGGGAGGTGATAGCGTATCGCGAGAAGAGACGGTGGGATGAGGGAAAGAGAAGTTACCAGGGTCAACACCGGCATTCGGGCGAGAACCGTGAGGGTGGTTGCTCCAGAAGGGGGGCAACTCGGGGTTATGCCTATAGAAGAGGCCCTGCGAATCGCCGGTGACCACGAACTTGACCTGGTCGAGGTTTCTTCGAAATCGGATCCTCCAGTCTGTCGGCTTATGGACTATGGGAAGTTCAAGTATCAACAGCGAAAGAAAGCCCATGAAGCCAAGAAAAAGCAGGCAGTGGTCCACATAAAGGAAGTGAAATTCCGACCGAGAATAGATGATCACGACCTTCAATTCAAACTAAGGCACATCGAACGATTCTTGAAAGACGGGAATAGGATCAAAGTGACCATTGTCTTTCGTGGCAGGGAACTGAGGCACCGCGTCGAGGCTGGCCAGGGGGTGATTGACCGGGTCTCAGATGGGGTGAAGGAGTGGGCCACTATTGAGCAGGAGCCGAGATACGAGGGCCGGACGATCGTGATGATGCTTTCGCCTCGTTCCGGCCACAGAGCCGACCAATAGATCTGGATAGAGGGAGAAACAGAGTGCCCAAGCAAAAGACAAACAAGGGAGCGGCAAAGCGCTTCAGGAGAACCGCAACGGGAAAAATCAAGCGGCAGAAAGCCTTTGCCAATCACATACTGACGAAAAAGACCTCCAAAAGGAAGAGATTCCTCAGGGCAGGAGCAGTCGTTCATAAAACAAATGAAAAGGGGATACGGGTTCTGATCCCCTATGCGTAGTCTTCGACAGGGACGAAGGACATCGATTTCTGAGAGGGGGAAAGAGTCTGATATTCGGCGAGAATAAGGGGTCTTCGTATAATGTCTAGAGTGACCAGTGCTGTTAGTCGAAAAAAGAGGAAGAAATCGATTCTGAAACTGACCAAGGGATTTCGAGGCGGTCGATCCAAGCTCTTCCGCATTGCTACCGAGGCAGCTGATCGGTCCCTGAGGTATGCCTATCGGGATCGTCGGGTTCGGAAGAGAGAATTCAGGCGATTATGGATTGCCAGAATCAATGCCGCGGCGCGATTACACGGGATGTCTTACAGCCGATTGATTGAGGGGATGGGAAAGGCCGGAATTGGAATTAATCGGAAGGTCCTCGCTGACATGGCTGTTTCTGACGCCGAGGGATTTGGCAGGATCGTGGAAATGGCCAGAGAAAAGACTGTTTCGTAATCATTCCTAGATATCGCCACTTCATGGGCTTCCACTGCTATAGATCTGTCTTTCTGTTATAGACCTATAGACCTCGGATCCGTAAAGGCCTCAAATGGAGAAGCGTCATTTGAAGGTAGAGAGAATCGCGCATTTGGAGGATGAGGCCCTGTCCAGACTCAGGGAGGTGAATTCCCTTGAGGCCCTGGAACGCTGGCGGGTTCAGGTCCTTGGCAAGAAGTCCGAACTCGTGAGACTCCAGAGGAGCATTCGAGAGCTGCCAAAAGAGGAACGCCCCGAGCTAGGGAAGCACTCCAATCGAGCCAGGAAGACGCTCGAAGAGGCATTTGAAACGCGAAAAGGCGAGCTGGAGAAGTCGAGAATCGATCCTCTCCTCAGGGAGCGAATCGATGTGACCCTTCCGGGATGGCCGGCGCGGCTGGGGAGCCTTCATCCCAGCACCCAGGTTCTTCGCGAGATTCGGTGGATCTTAGCGGAGATGGGATTTCAGGTTTTTGACGGACCGGAAATCGAGACGGACAACCATAATTTTGGACTTCTCAATATGCCCCCGAACCACCCCGCCAGAGACATGTGGGATACGTTTTATGTGAGTGAAACCGTCCTGTTGCGGACTCACACTTCACCGGGACAGATCCGGGCGATGAGAGCCTTCTGCCCGCAGCCCATCAGGGTCATCTTGCCTGGGAAGTGCTATCGCTACGAGGCGATTACATCCAGATCCGAGGTGATGTTTCACCAGGTGGAAGGTCTGGCGGTGGGGAAGAACATCACCATGGCAGACCTAAAAGGTGTCCTGATCGAGTTCGCCAGGAAGATGTTCGGCTCCCAGCGAAAGGTCCGGTTTCGATGCAGCCATTTCCCTTTTACCGAGCCGAGCGTAGAGGTTGACATGGACTGTCTGGTCTGCGGGGGGCCAGGATGCTCGGTTTGCAAACAAACGGGTTGGGTGGAAATCCTTGGAGCCGGGATGGTCCACCCGGGGGTCCTTGAAAACGGGGGGTATGACTCAGAGATTTTCAGTGGCTTCGCCTTCGGCATGGGGCCTGAGCGGATCTTCATGTTGAAGTACGGAATCGATGACATACGTCTATTCTTCCGTAACGATCTCCGGTTTTTGAGACAGTTTGGGTGATAGGAAGTTTTCACTCGCCTTCGCCAGAACATTCCGTGCGGAATCACGGGAATGATCAGCCTACGCCAGAGGCTTCGGCTTGACAGG
>CAYGBW010000047.1:0-26852 GCA_964348185.1 uncultured Thermodesulfobacteriota bacterium
CCCTCCGGATTCCTGTACCATTTCACGAACCGTTCGATGCCCTCCTCAATGTCAAACCTGGGATTGTAGCCGAGTTTCTTTCTGGCCTTGGTGATGTCAGCGCAGGTTACGGGGACGTCCCCGGGCTGGTCAGGTAACTGCTGGATGATGGCTCTTTTGCCGAGAACCTTCTGGATCATTTCGATGAGGTCGAAAAGCCTCGTCATCCGGGACTCTCCGAGATTGTAAATCTCATATCCCCTGTTTTTCACCAGTGCCTTGAAAACGCCGTCGATGATGTCGTCGATGTAGGTATAGTCTCTCATTGAGCCTCCGTCTCCATACATGGGAACGGCTCTGCCCTGATCGATGAGACGGGTGAATTTATGGATCGCCATCTCCGGCCTCTGGCGAGGACCGAACGCGGTGAAGAATCTGAGACAGGCAATGTCGATGTCATAGAGGCGGTGATATGTGTAGGCGAGGAGTTCTCCCGCCCGTTTTGTGGCGCCATAGGGAGAGATAGGAAGATTAGCCGAATCCTCTTCTGAAAAAGGGGTCCTCGTCCGTTCACCGTAGACAGAGGAGGAGGAGGCAAAGACGAGTTTTTGAATCCGAAACTCCCGGCAGATTTCGAGAGTATAGAGGGTTCCTCTGACGTTCACATCCTCGTAAAGAAGGGGATCTTGGATGGAAGGCCGGACGCCTGCCCGTGCGGCGAGATGAACGACCCCGTCGAATCGGTAACGATTGCAGAGGTCTCGGAGAAGGGGTAGATCCCGGATGTCTCCCTCAACCTTCTCAAACAAGGGTGAGGACGAGATCGGGGTGATATTCCTCTGCTTGATGGCAGGGTCGTAAAAGTCGTCGAAGTTGTCGAGACAGATTGTCTGGATCCCCTCTCCAAGGAGGCATTCACAGAAGTGGGATCCAATGAAGCCCGCCCCTCCAGTGACCAGGACAGATTCCATAGCTCGCTCCTTGGAGGGATTCTTAACAAGTATTTCGTGCTCTTGACGGGTCAGTTTTGGGAGTCAGAAGTCAGGAGTCAGAATAGATTTGAAAAAACATTGACATCCTCAAATCGACCCAGCGCTCTCTTTGCCAGGAGGACCCTCACAAATTGCATGAAAATAAGCTATCATATGGGCATCTTTTTGCTAAATATGGAACTCTTGTGGAGGGTTGATAGAACTCTTTTGATTCTGGCTTCTGACTCCTGGTTTGTGACTTCTGACTTCTGGCTCCTGACTCCTGGTAAGAATAGCACGCCCCCCCTTGCTTGACAAGGACCAGGGCCCGTGTTAGATAGGGTTAGGAGGGATTCATGAAAGTCGCCATTTCGGGAAAAGGCGGGGTGGGGAAAACCACGCTAGCAGGGGTAATGGCGCGCCTCATTGCGGATGAAGGAAGGAAAGTACTGGCCATCGATGCGGACATGGACGCGAATCTGGCCTCGGCCATCGGAGTTCCGGCAAGAGAACTCTCAGGATTGACTCCTCTTGCCCAGAAGACCGATCTAATTGAGGAACGGACATCAAGCAAAAAGGGGACATTTGGTGGCATGTTCAAACTCAACCCCCGAGTGGATGATATCCCTGATGAGTACAGTGTGACCCATAAGGGCGTCAAACTCCTCGTTCTGGGCGGGGTCCTGTCAGGAGGGAGCGGGTGCTTCTGTCCTGAGAATGTTCTCCTGAAGAACCTAATCAGCCATCTGTTTGTGGCCAGAGATGAGGCGGTGATCGTGGATCTGGAGGCAGGCTTGGAGCATCTAAGTCGGGGGTCCACGGGGTACATGGACGCTTTTGTCGTGGTCGTGGAACCGGGCCTGAGAAGCTTTGGAACGGCCAGACAGATCAAACGTCTTGCCAATGAACTTGGGATCATAAACATCCATGTTGTGGGGAACAAGATTGCCTCTGACCAGGACAGGCTCATCATTGAGGATCACCTGGGGGCAGAATTCGACATTCTCGGCTATCTCAGCCTCAATCCCAAGATCATCGAAGCGGACCGCCTCGGTGTATCCCCTTACGATCTCGATGAAAAGATAAGAAGCGAGGTCAAGGTTATCGCTGACCGAATGGGGGGGAAGAGATAGAGAGACTCCTACGCACCGCTTTCGGACTGTTCTGCCTGGTTGTGAGCACCATCGTGCTGTCCACGCTGGCATTCCTGACTTTTCCCTTTGATCCCAAGGGTAGGGCAGTCCACACCTACGCCCGAGCCTGGGGATGGCTGATCATCAAGAGCAGTGGCGTTCAGGTGACCCGATTAGGTGTGGACCATATTGAGAGAGGTCGGCCTCAGGTTCTCATGGCCAACCACCAAGGGGCCTATGACATCTTCGCCCTTCTAGCCTACCTGCCCATCGAATTCAAATGGCTGGCTAAAGAGGAGCTTTTCAGAATCCCCATCCTTGGATGGGCCATGAGGGCCGCCGGCTACATCAGCATTGACCGCAAAGGAAAGAAGAAGGCTCTCGAGAGCGTTGAAAGGGCAGTAGCCAAGATTCAGGAGGGTACATCCGTGCTGGTATTCCCCGAGGGGACGCGAAGCCCTGACGGAAAGATTCACCCTTTCAAGAGGGGTGGATTCACCCTCGCCATTAGGGCTGGCGTTCCCATCGTTCCCATATCCATTCGAGGCAGTCGGGACGTCCTCCCTCGAGGTTCCCTCAGAGTGAAACCGGGGAAGATCGAGATCATCGTCGGCGAATGCATTCGGACAGATGACAGGAGCCTGGCCGACCGGGAAGACCTCATGAAGGTGTTGAAAGGGGCTATAGAAAGCAACTTTGCAGCGTAAGGGATCACGATGAAAGACTCAGAGCAGAACGGGGTCGGCCCCGAGATTCTGGGCATCGCCTTGCTGGGCGTCGCCGTTTTTCTTGGCGTTGCTCTTTATTCCTACCACCCCTCAGATCCCTCCCTCAATGTCCAGTATATTGGGAAAGAAAAGGACATTCACAACCTGGGTGGAATCGTCGGGGCCTACGGGGCAGATCTTCTCATTCAGATCTTGGGGGTAGCCGCATACCTCCTGGCTCCCGGGTTGGTCTGGGTCTCCCTGCTGGTGCTACTCCAAAAGGGGATCGGTCAGATTTTGGTGAGGGCCGCAGGGGGATTTCTTTTCACTATCTCCCTTTCTATTGGTCTCGGAACGTGGATAAAGGAATTCACCATCTTGGGCGAAAAAGTGCCCCCGGGGGGGGCTCTTGGAGAGATCCTATCCCAGGGTTTCCTAACCTATCTCAGTCATTTTGGCGCTTCTTTCTTCGTGATCCTTCTTCTGATTCTGTTCGCTGTGATGGCGACTGGCCGCTCCTTTTCAAGCTTCCTGGCAAGCCTTTACAGATTGGTCGGGAGAATCGCGCAAAACGTCAAGGTCTTCTTGGTAATTCGTTTTGAACGGGCGGGAAGGAAGCGGCGGGTCGGGGTGGAAAAAAGGACTCGCCCCAGAGAGCGGGGTGAGAGAGTGATCCGAGTCGCGGAGTCCTCCAAGGCCAAGATTGAAGGGGTGGTGCCTATTGGACAGCAGGAGTTTGAATTCCTTCAGGCCAAGAGGACCTTCCATCTTCCCCCTGTATCTCTTCTGGATTCACCGGGTTCCGACCAGAAAAAAGCGGACAAACAGAGTCTGATCATGAACTCCAGGATTCTGGAGAAAAAACTGAGGGACTATGGGGTGGAGGGAAGGGTCGTGGAGGTCCGGCCAGGCCCTGTGATCACGGTTTTTGAGTTCGAACCAGCCCCAGGGGTCAAGGTCAGCAAGATCGTCGGCCTCGCCGATGATCTGGCTCTTGCGCTTAGTGCAGTCAGCATAAGGATTGTGGCCCCTATTCCTGGAAAGGCCGTGGTGGGAATCGAGATTCCCAATATGGTTCGTGAGACAGTCTATCTCAAACAGATCGTCACGTCTGAAGAATTCAAGGAATCTCGGTCGAAACTCTCCATCTGTCTCGGTATGGGTATCTCCGGTGACCCCTTTGTGATTGACCTGGCCAGGATGCCCCATCTTCTGGTCGCCGGGTCAACGGGGTCAGGCAAAAGCGTTTTCCTCAATGGGATGATCTGCAGTATCCTTTTCAAATGCAGGCCTGAAGAGGTTCGTTTTCTCATGATCGACCCGAAGATGCTGGAGCTTTCCCTGTACGAGGGAATTCCCCATTTGCTCCTGCCCGTTGTTACGAACCCGAAAAAGGCAGCCCTTGGTTTGGGCTGGCTGGTCGATGAAATGGAAAGGCGCTACCAGATTCTGGCGGAGAGAGGGGTCCGAAACATCGACCAGCATAACAGACAGGTCGAAAAGATGCTGAAGCATCCCCAGGGCCAGGGGGACGCCCCCCTCCCTGACTCCCTCGTGAGAGAAGGAGAACCTGGGGGAGAGTCTGAGCGGCTTCCCTACATTGTGGTGGTGCTGGACGAACTGGCCGACCTGATGATGATCTCCTCGAGAGAGGTGGAAGAGGCCATCACGCGTCTGGCCCAAATGGCAAGAGCGGTGGGCATCCATCTGATACTGGCTACCCAGAGACCGTCCGTCGACGTGATCACCGGTTTGATCAAGGCCAATTTTCCTGCCAGGATCTCCTTTCAGGTGTCCTCGAAGACGGATTCCAGGACGATTCTGGACACGATCGGTGCGGAACATCTTCTCGGAGAGGGAGACATGCTTTTTCTCCCGCCGGGCAGTTCCAAGTTGGTCCGTGTCCATGGGGCGTTTATTTCCGAGATCGAGATTCGAAGGG
Source organism: uncultured Thermodesulfobacteriota bacterium (assembly GCA_964348185.1). Taxonomy (GTDB): domain Bacteria; phylum Desulfobacterota; class BSN033; order WVXP01; family WVXP01; genus CAYGBW01. The sequence goes on from CAYGBW010000047.1 coordinate 4,733, forward strand.
TGGTTGATTTCTTGAAGAAGCAAGGACAGCCCGACTATGATCCCTCTATCGTTGAGGAAAAGCGGACCGGAGAGGCCCGTGCAGACGAAGAGGCGTACGATGAAAAATACGATGAGGCGGTTGCATTTGTGGCTGAAACCGGCCAGGCGTCAATCTCATTGATCCAGAGGCGGTTCCGTATCGGATACAACCGCGCAGCGAGAATCGTTGAGCGGATGGAAGTCGAGGGTGTCGTGGGTCCTTCAGATGGGGTGAAACCCCGAGAGGTCTTGATTCAGAGAATATAGGGGACCACCATGTTAAAAAGCGGGTTGCTTTTCATCGTGCTGTTTTTTGTCGTGTCCATTGGCCACGGTCTGGCCTTGACAACCGCGGAGGTGGTCAGAACCGTTCAGGAGCGATACGAGAAAGTCAGGAGCATGACGGCAAATTTCGCGCAAGAATCGACCAATAAGATGCTCAACCAGACTCGAATCACCAAGGGGAAGGTCTACTTTGAGAAGCCGGGCCTCATGCGGTGGGAATACACGGCGCCACCCAAGAACCAGTGGGTGAGCGACGGGAAAACCCTCTGGTTCTATCAGCCCGAGGAGAATCAGGTGATTGTCGGAAGGGTGGACGACGAGAAGGGGAGGCTTTTTCTGGCCTTCTTGGTGGGCGAGGGTGATTTGACAGAGGATTTCAATATCCATCGGTGGGATCAAGAAGTGGATGAGAGCGAACAGGGCTACCGATTAGAGCTCACCCCCAAGAAGCCCCACGCCATCATGGATCGGCTCATTCTGGCCGTTGATCGAAAGACGTGGTACGTGCGCCAGGCCGATGTCTACGACGCATATGGAAACCTGACGCGCACCGTTTTCACCCGTATTCGGGTCAACCGGAAGTTGGCTCCAGAACTCTTTACCTTTGCGATTCCTCCGGGGACTGAGGTTGTCGAGAACCCTGGTTGGCTTCCAGAACAGGGCAGGGACTAGCGTATCAAAACTCCAAAAGAGCCACAATCCTTCACAAGTTGTCCAGTGCGGTTTGCTTTAGCTCATGCCTCTAAAACGCGCCACAGGTATTGTGATTCAATCATTCGACTACGGAGAGTCGGACAGGATTGTTACGTTCTTTACCCGGGAATACGGAAAGATGAAGGGAATCGCAAAAGGGGCGCGACGAAGCCGAAGACGGTTTAGCAACAGTCTCGATCTGTTTTGCCATGTTCGGATCCTCTTCTTTGAAAAGGAGGAAACCTCTCTCGCGCGAATCGACCAGTGTGATGGGGTGGAGTTTTTTCCCTCTCTCAGCCAGGACCTTGCAAAAATGAGCTACGGCAGTTATTTCGTCGAGCTGGTGGACGCCATGGTGGGAGAACGAGAGGCCCACAACGGGGTCTTCGACCTTCTGAGGATATTTCTATCGGGGTTGAACAGGACGGAGCCGAGGGAGGAGATGTTGCGGATTTTCGAAATTCGCCTTCTCTCTCTGCAGGGATACCGGCCCAACCTCGATTCGTGTACCCGCTGCCAGAGACCACTCGACCAGGTGGAGAGGATCTCGTTTGTTCCGGCCAGAGGGGGAATCCTCTGCGAAAAATGTGCCTCCTTTGCCAAGGAGAAGTCTTTTGATCTTGCCCTGGGAACGGTCAGACTGCTCGAGAAATCAATTGAGACAGACCTTTCGAAGATTCACCGCCTGAGGTTCTCATCGAGATCCCTCTCCGAGAGTCGGGAGATCCTGCCGCGGTTTATTCAACATCATCTGAACCGGGAGTTGAAGTCGCTTCGATTCCTGGAGAGCATCAAAGTCGGCGTTTCGCCTTGACACTCCCCATGCAAAATGTTAAAGACCCTCTTACTGTTTTCAATGACCAGGGGTCAGGGAAAGCCAGTTCAACAGCAGGCAGGGGTCAGGAGAACGGTTGATATGATACCCTGCGAAGGTCTGCAGGAAAGCATGGCTGAGAGCCGATCCCCGTCCCCTGTCAACTGAAAAGAGGAGTTGATCTGTGACTTTTCAAGAATTGATTCTGGCGCTGGAGGAGTTTTGGGCAAGAAGGGGATGCATCATTTGGCAGCCCTATCAGACAGAAGTTGGCGCGGGGACCATGAACCCAGCGACCTTTCTGCGCGTTCTTGGACCTGAGCCGTGGAGGGTGGCCTATGTGGAGCCTTCCAGAAGGCCTACCGACGGTCGATACGGGGATAATCCCAACCGTCGCGAACAGCACTATCAGTATCAGGTGATCCTGAAACCATCGCCCCTGGAGGTTCAGGATATGTACCTGGAAAGTCTCAAAAGTCTGGGGTTCGATCCCCTGGCTCATGATATCCGGTTCGTAGAGGACGACTGGGAGGCACCGACCCTTGGGGCCTGGGGCCTCGGGTGGGAAATTTGGCTCGATGGGATGGAGATAACCCAGTTCACTTATTTTCAACAGGCCGGCGGGTACGATCTTAATCCGATATCTGTGGAATTGACCTACGGCCTTGAGCGGATCGCTATGTATATTCAGGAGGTTGACAACGTATATGACCTGGTCTGGACCGCGGGAATTCGCTACGGTGAAGTCTTTCATCGTCGGGAGAACGAATACTCGGTCTACAACTTCGAGGTGGCAGACACGACCATGCTCTTTCAAGCCTTTGATCTTTTTGAGAAGGAGTGCACCCGACTGGTGGAGAAGGAGCTTGTTCTCCCAGCCTACGACTACTGCCTCAAATGTTCCCATACGTTCAATATCCTCGATGCCCGAGGCGCCGTCAGCGTCACTGAGCGGACCGGTTTTATCCGTCGGGTGAGAGATCTGGCGGAACGATGTGCCGGGACCTATCTAGAACAGCGCAAATCCATGGGGTATCCCCTTCTGGAAAGACCCCGCTCCTGATCTACTGAGGGGTTGTTGTTCCACTTTGGAGCGCATTCGTCATGGCCTGGACGAATCCTAAGTCGGTCGTTCTCAGTCGATTGTTGCTGTTTTGAAACTCTCAGGTGTCAAAATGGGAAAAGAGCTGCTTCTGGAGATCGGAACCGAGGAGATCCCTGCCCGTTTCACGGCTGAGGCTCTGAAAGAGATGGCCCAACTCATGGAAAAAGAGCTTGAGGCTCTGGAAATCTCTTACGGAGAGATGGGAACCTTGGGGACTCCCAGACGGCTGGTCTTATGGGCGGGCGATGTGGAAGCGTTTCAAAAGGACATGGTTGAAAGAAAGCTCGGCCCTCCGAAACATCTCGCATATGACGACAAGGGCCACCCGACCCGGGCTGCCGAAGGGTTTGCCAGGGGCCAGGGAATGAGAGTTCAAGATCTTGAGACCGTGGCCACGGAAAAAGGGGAGTATCTCTGTGCCGTGCGACGACAGAGGGGAGGGAAAACGGCTGATCTTCTTCGAGAGAGTCTGCCAAGGGTCCTCACCTCCCTTTCCTTTCAGAAATCGATGCGATGGGGAAGTTCCCCACTCCGATTTGTGCGGCCCATTCACTGGATTCTGGCCCTCTTTGATGGCCAAGTCGTCCCCTTTCATCTTGAGAATATCGAAAGCGGAGATGTGACCTATGGGCACCGGTTCATGAATCCCGGGCCCCTGCGGGTGAAAGGCTTGAAAGACTACTTGGAGAAGCTCAGACAGGCGTCAGTGGTGGTGGATCCTGGAGAGAGGAAAAAAAGGATCGAAGAGGGGATCCATGGGGCGGCCCGGAGGGTATCCGGAAGAACCCTGATTCATGGAGAACTCCTTGAGGAGGTAACCTTTTTGGTTGAATACCCCGTCGTTCTTTTAGGGGATTTTGAAAAGGACTTCTTGACCCTTCCCAAAGAAGTGATCGTCCATGCGATGGAGGACCATCAGCGGTATTTCCCCGTGGCGAACGCCGACGGGGATCTTCTCCCCCACTTCGTCTGTGTGTGTAACACGGAAGCGGTAGACATGGATGTCGTTCGAAGAGGGAATGAACGGGTCTTACGCGCCAGGCTTTCCGATGCCCGCTTTTTCTTTCGTGAAGACACGAAGATTCCCCTGGAGAAGAAGGTTGAGGATCTCAAAGAGGTCATTTTCCAGGCGAAACTGGGGACCTCCTACGAAAAGATGATGCGTTTCCGCTCCCTGTCCCGTTTTCTGGCCAGGACGTTGAAGCCGGAGGTCGAAGGAACGGTTGATCGGGTGGCTTTTCTGTGCAAGGCCGATCTTGTGACCGGTATGGTCAGAGAATTTCCCGGCCTTCAGGGCGTCATGGGAAGAGAGTACGCCCTTCTTTCCGGTGAGTCGAGGGCAGTCGCCGATGCAATCCATGAGCACTATCTGCCGGCCTTTGCTGGAGATCGTTTGCCCTCAACTCCTATAGGCGATTTTGTCAGTATGGCCGATAAGCTCGATACGATCGTGGGATGTTTTTCCGTGGGACTGATCCCGACCGGTGGAGGTGATCCTTTCGCGCTCCGGAGGAAGGCCCTGGGGGTTCTTAACATCCTTCTGGAAAAGCGCTACGCTGTCTCTTTGAGAGAGATGGTCGACGCGAGCTGTGACCAGCTCAAAGGGAAGTTGGAATTGCCTCCCCACGAGGTCAGGGACGGTGTTCTCGAATTCTTCAGGCAGCGTTTTCACCATTTTCTGATCTCGAAGGGGGTCCCCCATGACGCAGTAGAGGCCGTGCTGGGGGTGGTTTTTGACGATGTGGTCGATTGCCAGGACAGAATTGCGGCCCTGACGTCGGTGAAGGAAAGGATGGAGTTCGCTCCCCTGGCCGCTGCATTCAAAAGGGTCGTCAACATCAGTCGGGCGCATCCCCTTCGGAAAGTTGACTCCTCCCTTTTCAGGGAAGATGCGGAAAGAGGGCTCCACGGGACCTTTCTGGAGGTGGGGGCGCGGCTGGATAACCTTCTCAGGGGGAAGGATTACCAGCAGGCTCTGGCCGTCCTGATCCAACTTAAAGAGCCGGTGGATCGTTTTTTTGACAGCGTTCTCGTTATGGATAAAGACGAGAAGGTCAGGGATAACCGCCTCGCTCTCCTCGGCCGGATCGCTGATCTTTTTTCACAGATTGCGGATTTCTCTAAAATCGTGACAGAATGATCCACAGCACGGCCGGATTCAGTGGTCTTGAGTCGATGTGCGGCCGACTGGTGACGGCTGAACATTGAGGAGAAGGAGTTTACCATGATGGAGGAAGGGGGAGATCATGCTCTGATCGATGGGTACGTTTCCAAATCCATGCGGCCAAAGCTGAAGAACGAATACATCAGCCTGGCTCACACCTTTTCCCTTCTCAAGAGGGATCCCCAGGAGGCTTTTGAGAACCTGTTTATTATCATGTTTATGGCCCCCCTCTTGGTGGGACGAAACGATACTGCACGGCGCAACCTGCTCTTGCTGAAGGGGCTTGTCGAGGTTTTTGAGGGTCAAGAGACGAAATCGGCTCTCGCGACCCGACTCGTCGAGGGGTTCTATGAGCAGTTCGATTCGGTCATTATGAAAATAAACAAGGTGCAGCAGGTCTACAACATCGATATCGATCTGTCTTTCCTCAAAGAGCTGGATATAAGGAAGTAGACAGCCAAAAAGAATGGTCTATCGCAGCCCCGAATCGGCCTTGATGGCCAAGAAACATATGAGGCTAGGTCCTTAAGGCGTGGTCAGTCCAACCCTTAGCGGAATTAGCTCTGCCTGTAATGGTTACTCGGAGTGTTGGAGTAATGGAGTACTGAGATCAGATAGAAAGATCTAGGTTAACACAAAAGCATGTCATGCTCTATTATTTTCTGTTTTCAGCTTCCCCTTGGCTTCGCCACTAATGCCCCATGCCTTCGCGCGGGGAGCTTCACTCTATGTGCCAATGAATTCCTGAATTCCAACACTCCAGCACTCCACTACTCCATAGATTCCAGCAACAAGTCGAATCAAGCAGAGCAGTTGAGACCCCCGTTAGGGAGCATCAAAGCCACGTCCTTTAGGCGCGGATTCTTGGCTGAGCGCCTCCTTTAGATCTCAAAAGAACACGTTAAAGGGGTAGTCAGGGTCCTCCAGTTCTCTTTTGTCCCTTCTCAATTCCCTCAATTTGGCCTGTGCGGCCGTAAGCCTCGCAATCGGGACCCGGAAACTGGAGCAGCTGACGTAGTTGAGTCCGAGGGTATGACAGAACTCAACGCTACGAGGATTGCCCCCGTGTTCACCGCAGATGCCCACTTTTAGATTGGGGTTTGACTTTCTGCCCCACTCCATCGTGAATTTCATCAACCGGCCGACCCCTTTGATGTCCACCACCTCAAAGGGATTGTCCATGAGAATCTGCATTTCATTGTAAAGGGGGAGGAATTTCGCCTCTGCGTCTTCTCTCGAGAAGGAGAAAGTGCCCTGGGTCAGGTCATTCGTCCCAAAAGAGAAGAACTCTGTCACCTCTGCCAGGGGGCCGGCTCTCATGCAGGCCCTGACAACCTCGATCATCGTCCCAAACTGAAAGACGACAGGGACCCCGTATTGCTTCTCCACGGTTTTGTGGATTTTGTCCGTCCATTTCCGAACCTGTTTGAGCTCTTGGGCTGTACACACCTGAGGAACCATGATTTCAGGGCGGACGTCGACCCCATCCGTAATCGCCTCTGCTGCGGCCTCCAGAATGGCCTGAATCTGCATTTGGTAGATTTCAGGGTATTTGATACCGAGACGCACCCCGCGGTGGCCGAGCATGGGGTTTACCTCGGTGGTCTCCCGGACCTTTCGGAGGATTTCCTCCTTCTTTTCGATCAAATCGTCCAAGATTCTCTTCTCTTTGATCTCAATGAGTTCGTCCATAACATGCTCGATGGGTGGGATGTATCTCTGGAGAGAGGGTTCCAAAATGACCTTGACAGAGTCCGGGATCGTTTCGATCTGTCGGAGATTTCTCTGCAGTTCTTTAAGCCTTTCAATTTCCCAGACCAGGGATTCCACTGAGGGGAGAAACTCATGGAGGGGAGGATCGAGGAGGCGGATCGTCACCGGAAGTCCATCCATTTTTTTGAAGATCTTTCTAAAGTCCCCTTTCTGCATGGGGAGTAACTTGTTGATGGCTTCGAGCCTTTTATGGGCTGTGTCGGCCAGAATCATTTCACGGACGATGGGAAGACGGTCTGCAGCGTTAAACATGCGTTCGGTTCGGCAGAGACCGATGCCTTCCGCACCCATTCGCTTCGCATTTGCTGCATCCTTTGGGGTGTCAGCGTTAGCCCGCACCCCTAGAGATCGAATTTCGTCCGCCCATTTGAGGATGGTTCTCAAGTCCGAGCTGAATTCTGGGGCCACAGTCGGGACCTCTCCGAGATAAACCGATCCCGAGGCTCCGTCAATCGTGATCACATCACCCTCCACGATGCGGTGATCCTTGATGACGGCGACTTTGTTCCGATCATCGATCTGGATATCCTCACAGCCACAGACGCAGGGCTTTCCCATTCCTCGAGCCACGACAGCTGCATGGGAGGTCTTCCCACCCCGGCTCGTTAGGATTCCCCGAGCCTGAAAGAACCCATGGATGTCTTCTGGCTTTGTTTCCTCTCGAACTAGAATGACCCCTTCACCCAATCGCCCCCGACGCTCGGCCTCATCGGCATCAAAAACGGCCTTGCCGTGAGCCGCCCCGGGAGAAGCGGGGATACCTTGGACTACGGGCTTGACCTCTGCCTTCGGGTCGATGCGACGGTGCAGGATCTGTTCGAGGTGCTCGGGGCTGATGCGGAGGAGAGCTTCCTCTTTGGTGAGGAGTTTCTCCTTCACCATATCTCGAGACGTTTTGACGAGAGCTGTGGCATTCATCTTCCCATTTCGGGTCTGGAGCATATAGAGCTTTCCCCGTTCGATGGTGAACTCAAAGTCCTGAACCTCGCGGTAGCGCTGCTCTAAGATGTGGCGGATCTTCACAAGTTCTTCGTACTGCTTGGGCATCTCCTGCTTCATCTGGACGATGGGTTTCGGGGTTCTTATCCCCGCAACCACGTCTTCCCCTTGGGCATTGGTGAGATACTCGCCGAAAAGAACGTTTTCACCGCTTCCCGGATCGCGGGTAAAGTCGACCCCTGTTGCCGAATCATCGCCCATATTGCCGAATACCATGGTGCAGATATTGACGGCCGTTCCATTGGCCATTTCAGGGGTGATCTTGAACTCCCTGCGGTAGTCGACGGCCCGTTTTCCCATCCATGAGCGAAACACCGCTTCAATGGCCATATCGAGCTGTTTCCAGGTATCTTGAGGAAAATCCTGGCCCAACTCCTTCCTGATGACCTTTTTATAGTCGTCGCAGATCCCCATGAGGGCACCGGTATCGAGATCGGTGTCGAAACGGGCACCTCGTCGGTCCTTGGTCTCTTTCAGAATCACCTCGAAATCGCTGTCCTCCAGACCCATGGCAATTTTGCCAAAGAGCTGAATAAAGCGTCGATAGGCATCATAAGCAAAGCGGCGGTTCTTTGTGGCTTTTGCGAGTCCTTCCACCACCTGATCGTTTAGTCCCAGATTGAGGATGGTGTCCATCATGCCTGGCATCGACATGGCGGCCCCGGACCGGACCGAAACAAGGAGTGGGTTATCGGGTTGGCCAAAGGTCTTTCCCGTCTTTTCTTCGAGGCGCTTCATATGGGTTTTCACTTCACCCATGAGACCATCGGGGAACCCCCCGCGTTTGGCAGAGTACTGGCGACAGGCCTCAGTCGTGATGACGAATCCGGGAGGAACGGGAAGCCCGATTTGGGTCATCTCTGAAAGGCCGGCCCCCTTTCCGCCAAGGAGCTGTTTGTTCTTGCCATCCCCCTCTTCGAAGTCGTAGACGTACTTAATGTCTTCCATAGCAGACTCCTTCACCCCTTCTGAAATCTCTCCATACACGAACCTACAGAATCTGTAAAGACTACAATACTATCAAATTCCAAGATAAAATCTACCTCTTTTTGTGAGAATGTCACAACCCCCCTTCCAGGACCCCGTCAAAGGAGATTCCAATTTGGCCAAATTTGGGTATGCGCAGGACCCTTCCGCCAAGAATCGTTTGAGGAAACCGACTTGCTGCTTCAATGGGTTACCTCTTTAAACGACACAGCCTTCCCCTGTTTCATGATTTGTGGCAACGGGATTTCCCCCTCATTTCCGGTCGGTATCTTGACACAAAAAGGGATCATCCGATAGGTTTTAGATGGTCGCCACGGAGAGAGGTCCTCGGAGAGAGCCTTTAGGAGTTCTTGGGGCTGTCCGTCGTGGCAGTAAAGGGAGAGGCCATTTTTTGGGCAGAGAGGAAGGGGAAGATGAGACGTGTTCTCCTTCACATCTGTTGTGCCAACTGTGCTATTTTTCCCCTCAAGCGGTTAAGAGAAAGCCATACGGAGGTTTCCGGTTTTTTTCATAACCCCAATGTCCATCCCTTTCAGGAGTATCAACGGCGACGGGAGACCGCGGAATCCTTTTTTCGATCTCAAGGGGTGCGGCTGATCGTCCAGGATGACTATGACCTTGAGGGTTTCCTGAGGAATGTGGTTTTCCGGGAAGAGAACCGGTGCCCTTACTGTTATCATCGCCGTCTGGAGGCAACGGCCCGGATCGCGAGAAAGGGCAAATTCGACGCCTTCACCACAACGCTCCTCTACAGCAAACACCAGCAGCACGAATTGATTAGAGAGATGGGAGAGAACCTGGGCCGAAGATTCAGGATCCCCTTTTACTATGAAGATTTCCGCCCGGGTTGGAAAGAGGGGATCGAGGCGTCAAAAAGAATGGGCCTCTACCGCCAGCAGTACTGTGGATGCATCTACAGTGAAAAAGAGAGATACCTGGGAAAGGGGAGACGTCAGACAAAAACGTCGACGACCTGAAATGTATCGACATCCACCAGGCCTTTGTCAGTGATTTTGAGCCTGGGAATGACAGGGAGGGCCATAAAAGAGAGGGTCATGAAGGGGCTCGCCAGGCTGGACCCCATGCGACTCGCCTCCCTCTGGAGGAGGGTGAGCTTTTCGTCAACTTCCTCCACGGGTCGATCGGACAGGAGGCCTGCCAGAGGAAGAGCAAGGGCGGCGCGAACGCGACCCTGAGCAATTGCAACAAGCCCCCCCCTCATTCGGGAGATCTCATTGATGGCCAGGGCCATGTCCCCATCGTTTGTTCCCACCACGATGATATTGTGGGAGTCATGGGATACCGAAGAGCCAATGGCCCCTTCCTTCAGGCCGAAACCCTTTATGAACCCCTTTCCCATCCTGCCGGAACCGTGATGTCTCTCCACCACGACGACTTTGAGTATGTCCCTGTCGAGATCTGGCAGGGCGAATCCGTTGACAACGGGGATCGATTCTATGGATCCATTTGTGACAACCTGGTCCGGTAGGAGTTCGATGACCCGTACCCTATGGGAGGGAGCCGAAAGGCGGAGGTCCCCTGATTGAATTTTGGGTACATGGACGGAACTCGCGAGGGACGGGCTTTTCAGTTGAAACGCCGACTCCTGGACGGCGCCATCCTCCACGATCGCTCTTCCTCCGTGAATGACCCATTCCACGCGGAAATCTTCCAGGTTTTCAAGAACCAACAGAGCGGCCCGGTAGCCGGGAGCAATAACCCCCATGTGGTGGAGTCCGAAATACACTGCCGGGTTGAGGGTTACCATGCGGATAGCCGTTATCGGGTCGAGACCGCACTGGATCGCCTTTCTGAGGATGGCGTCCATATGGCCCTCGTGGACAAGGTCGTGAGGGTGGCGGTCGTCAGAGACCAGAATGAATCGACGGGAATTGTCCCGTGTCACCAGAGGGACGAGGTCAGCCAGATTCTTGGCTGAGGACGCCTCCCGGATCATAATGACCATACCGCTGGCGAGCTTTTCCCGGGCTTCCTCAATGGTCGTGCATTCATGATCCGATGTGATTCCGGCCCCAACGTAGGCATAGAGGTCTTTTCCCGACAGCCCGGGAGCGTGGCCGTCGATGCGCTTTCCATGAGAGACGGTGAGCTTTCTCAGAGTCTGCGCAGCACCGGTGATGACCCCCGGAAAGTTCATCATCTCGCCAATCCCCAACACCCACGGTTTGTCAATGAGGGCTTCGATCTCGATTTCAGAGAGGGAGGCACCCGAAGTCTCCATGCCCGTGGCGGGGACGCATGAGGGCACCATGACAAATACCCGGAGGGGATTCTTTGCGATAGATCTTACCATCCATTGGATGCCTTTCGGTCCCAGGACATTGGCGATTTCATGAGGATCGATCACGACGGCTGTTGTTCCGTGAGCAACGGTGGCTCTGGCGTACTGGGGTGGGGTGACCATGCTGCTTTCCATATGGACGTGGCCATCCATGAAACCCGGTGAGACGAAGCGTCCAGAAACGTCGATCTCCTTTCTCGCCCCATACCTCCCAGGCCCCACGATGCGATCCTGGCTGATGGCAATATCCGCCTCCCGGAGGCAGCCAGAGAAGACGTCAACAATTCTCCCCCCCCGTAGGAGAAGATCCACTTCCCTTCGGCCCATGGCCGCGTCAATCCGCTGTCTGAGATCCTTCACTGTGGGTCGGGTCACTCCGCTCATCGGGTCCTCACGATATGGTGTTAAGTTCTTACCAGAATTTCATCCCCCTTTCAACACGAAGGGTAGGCGAGGCCCGGAGTACGCTTGATTGGGAGATTAATTGGCAAGAGAGGCGGTGAGCGCATGAGACGTGATCGTTTGGCGGTTGACAAGGGGACCATATTTTGTTAAAAATGGTACAAACTCCTTGATTATCCTCGGAGAAGCGTGTGCCAGAGAATGTGCTGGACAAGATCAGGGTTAGGCCCATGGCCGAAGGCGACCTCGATGCCATTGTTGAGATCGACCGGAAGGTCCTGGGAGAGGAACGTATCGAATACTGGAAGAGTAAGATTGGTCTCAGAAACGAGAGTCTCAGAAGAACCCGTCTGGTTGCGGAGTTAGAGGGAAAGGTTGTGGGTTTCATTCTGGGAGAAATCAGTGGATGGGAGTTTCATATCCCAAATACTATTGGGTGGATCGATACCCTCGGCATTGATCCGGCCTATCAGAGAAGGGGTCTGGCCACTGCCCTTTTGGATCGAATGGTCGAGAACTTCCGCCAGCGGGGGGTGGAGACGATCTATACCCTTGTCAACTGGTCGAGCTGGGATTTGCTCCACTTTTTCAAGAAGGCTGGTTTCACCCGGGGGGACATGATCAATCTGGAACTCAGGATTTGAAAGAATCCGGCTTCAGACGCGCCTCATGAAAGGCTATGATCTCAGAGACTTTCGGCCTTCCAAGAAAGCCTTATCAAAGATTTTGAGACTGAGGTCGCGAAGTTTCGGGGGGGTGGTCTTTTCAAGGGTTGTCCGGATTCTCTCTGGGGAGAAGGGTAACCTGGGATGGGCGCAGGCGAAGCCAATGAGGGCGACATTTGCAGATCGGATAGAGCCCATCTCCTGAGCTAACCTATCCGCCCCGAAGACGTGGACATCGATTCCTCTTTTCTCAATGTAGACCCGGATCCGCTTGCTCATGTAGTCGGGATCTGGCGCATTAATAAAACAAAGGCCGCCGGCCTTACCGTTGCCTCCCTGTCTGAGGAAGGAGAGGGTCCTGTATGCCTCATTCTTTTCAAGAGAGAAGAGAATGTCAGCGCTCCCCTTCTTGACGAGGGGGCTTTCAAACTCACCGATCTTCAGGTGGGTGATCACGGATCCCCCCCGCTGACTCATCCCGTGGGTCTCCGAGCCAATAAGGGAATACCCTTCAGCCAGGGCCATCTCTGAAAAAATCCGTGTGGCAAAAAGGACTCCCTGTCCCCCCACACCGGAAATGATCATCTGAATCCGCATGGTAAAGCCCCCAGTCTCCAGGCTCCAGCGGTGAGGGATCAGCTTTCTGATCTCCTCTCACGGTGTTTTGAGATCCATTTGACCTGACAACTGAAAGCCGACCCCCGATCCCTGTCTTAAGATTCGCCTACCCTGAAGATCGCCTCTTGAGCGCAAACCTCCGCGCAGAGACCGCAGTCCACGCAGGTCGAGCGGTTGATCTCCACCCTGCCGTCTTCTCCCTGGACCAGGGAGGGACATTCAAACCGCTTGAGGCAGTAGCCACAGGCGATACAGGCCCCCACAGCTGGCATGTCAATGGCTGAAGTGGGACATTCCTGAAAGCAGATACGGCAGCCGGTACATTTCTCGCAGTCGATGGTATAGGTTTCATCGGTTTTCGAGATGGCCCTCTCAGGGCACTGAAGGAGGCACGTATCACAGTGATGGCAAGCCCCACAGTGCAGACATCTGCGTGCCTCAGCGACGATCGCCTCCTGTTCGGGCAGGAGATGAACCTCCCTGAATCCGTTCTTTCGTTCTTCGGCTGGGAGGACAGGTTCCTCCACCCTGGGCTGCTTTTCTACCTTATCAATACTGACCGATACCAGCGCCGTGGAGCGGCCTTCCATCTCCCGATCTCCTCTCATGTTCTCCCCTCTCAGGTATCGGTCAATGGAGAGGGCGGCCTTTCTTCCAGCAGCCAGACCTTCTATGAAGTTCTTGGGGCCTGTCACGGCATCTCCTGCTGCAAAGAGCCCTTCCACGGGAGTGGCCGAAGTCACAGGATCCACGGTGATGGTGCCCCAAGGGGTTGAGGGAAGCGTATCGCCCAGACCCGACAGGTCTGGAACATAGGTCGGAGAGGTGATCACAAGATCGGCCTTCAGCCTTTTTGTCGGGCCTTTCGGAGACAAGACTCTGGTCCTGCCGAGGCTTGTGGGTGTACCGAGAATGGCGGTCCTGAAGCTGACTCCTGTGGCCCGGCCATTGGCCGTGATGATCTTCGACGGAATCGAAAGAAAGCGAAACCCAACGCCCTCTCGCTCTGCCTCAGTGATTTCTGACGGTTCGGCAGGCAATTCCTTTCGCGTACGGTTGTAGAGGACCGTGACCTCTTGTGCTCCAAGCCTCAACGCGGTTCGCGCCGCATCCAGGGCCCGGTCGTTTGCTCCAATCACGACCACTCGGGACCCCATGGGAATACTCTGGTTCATCGCGGCTTTTTTGAGAAAGGTGAGCGTGTCGACGACCCCTTCGGCCTCGCGGCCTGGAAGATCAGGGCCCTTGGCTTTGTGCGCCCCTGGAGCCAAAAGGATGGCCTTAAATCCCTGCGCCTGGAGGTCGCTCAGGGAGATGTCATCTCCGATTCGCGTATTCAAGCGGAACTGAGCCCCGAGCTTCCGGACGATCTCAATCTCCCGGTTTAGCACTTCTTCGGGGAGCCGAAAGCGCCCGATGCCCACAGCCATTGTACCCCCAGCCAGAGGAAGAGCCTCAAACACGGTCACCGGGTAACCGTGACGTCTCAGATCGTATGCCGCCATCAAGCCTGTCGGCCCCGATCCTACAATGGCAACCTTTTCGGTCTTTTCACGGCCCGGCGTGAGGTCCATGGCAAGCCTCTCTTCCCTGTCTGCAAGAAACCGCTTGCAGAGGTCGATGGCAATCGGCTGGTCCACCTCTCCCCGTCGGCAGATCTTTTCACAGGGCCGGGCGCAGAGTCTACCCGTGATGCCGGGAAAGGGATTCTTTTCGCGGACAAGGGCCAAAGCCTCATCAAATCTTCCCATCGATATGAGGGCAGTATAGCCCCGTGCATCGACCTGGATGGGGCAGGCAGCGGTGCAGGGAGCGATTTTGTCCCGATATGTAGGCAAAAGAGATGGGACCATGGCCCCACTTTTCACTTGGGGAAGATCCCTTTCTAGGGGAGGCACGTGGTGAATATCAACGGGGATGGGGTTAATCTTTAACTGTTCTCTCTGATGGGTGATACAGGGATATCTGGAGATGAGGACCGCCACACCGCCGTCAGACTGTTGGGTGTATCTCCGTGCCCGCCTGGCCTCCCTAACGAGATTCTTCATGTCGTAGGGATTCACAACGCGAATGTACTTGACACCGCATCCTCTGACCAGTTCCTCCAGGGAGAGGGGGGTACCGGGATGTCCATCCGCTGTGACTCCAGATTCCGGTGTCGGCTGCATTCCTGTCATGGCGGTAGTCGAATTGTCAAGGATGACCAGAATAAACCGTGCGCCGTTGTAAACCGAATTTAGGAGCCCCTGAGCCCCAGAATGGTAAAAAGTCGAGTCTCCAATGGTGGAGATGATGGGCACGTCGACACCGTCCTGGTGGTAGGCATGGTAGAAGCCACTGGCAAAGGTGATGCTCGCCCCCATGTCGTGAACGGTATCGACGGTATCCATATTCATTCCAAGGGTGTAGCATCCGATGTCACTGGTGAAGATGGCATTTGGAAAGGCCCGCTTCAAGGAGAAGAAGGATGCCCGGTGGGGACAGCCCGAACAGAGGGAGGGTCGACGGACGGGTAGGTCAAGATCGACGATCATCTTTTCCAGCGTCTCGGGAGAGGATTCATCAGGCACGGGGATCGAGAGGTCTTGGCAGAGACCTGACAGAATTCGGGCGACGATCTCAGGGATCATTTCGCCTTCCCTGGGGACCGTTCCATCGAGTCGCCCCTGGATCTTTGATTTGTCGCGTATTTGGAGCTCGATGACCGGCTCGGTCTCCTCCAGGATTAGGACGTTCTCACATTTTTCGATGAAGCGCTCCACCATCTCTGTCGGGAGGGGATAGGGGGTACCGATCTTGAGAACAGGGATGTCTTCCCCAAGACCCATTTCTAGAAGGGCATCTCGAACCATGGCATGACAGATTCCACCGGCGATGATACCTAGAGCCGCTTCATCCCGGTCGTGCTCAACGAAATTGACAGACTCCATGAAAAGGAAGGCTCTCTCTATGTCCTTGAGCTTCATGTTGAGTTGCTTATGGAGGAGAAAGCGAAATCTCGGCGTCGCGCTCCAGCGTTGAGGATTTCGCTGGAAGTTGGCCTTCCTCTCAATCCTGGGGATGGGGTTGAACCGGATGATCTGACGGGCGTGGGAGACCCTCGTGACCGACCGGAACAGCACGGGAATCTGGAATTTTTCCGACACCTCAAAAGCGATCGGCATCATGTGCTGGGCATCTTTGGGGCTTGCCGGGTCAAAGACCGGGATTTTTGCGTACATGGCCATGAACCGAGTGTCTTGCTCAGTTTGGGAGGAGTGGGGACCCGGATCATCCGCGCTGATGATCACGAGCCCTCCAATCGTCCCGATGTAGGCTGAACTCATCAGCGGATCGGTGGCCACATTCAACCCCACCTGTTTCATGGCCACTGCAGCTCGTTTTCCCGTGTAGGATGCCACGAGAGCGTTTTCTAGAGCAACTTTTTCGTTTGTAGACCATTCGACATAGGTGTTCAGATTATTCTCCTGCTTGAATTGAACGACGGCGGGCAGGATCTCGGAACTGGGGGTTCCCGGATAGGCTGCCATAAAGTGGCATCCGCTCTCAACAATCCCCCTGGCAATGGCTTCATTACCCAGGAGTATTCTCGCCTCAGAATTCGACATCGTCACGGGCTTCCCTGTTTTTGGTCTCAGTGGGTCAAAAGGATGTCTCTCATTTTATCCCACTGGCAGTGGACGATCTCCCGAATCAATTGGCCGTCAAGAGACGCCAGGGATTCCGAGGGGTTTGCCCCTGCGTCCCCCGTGTCCCCTGCCCATTCCAAGAAATGGGTAGCCAAGGACAAGGCCTGTTTTGCAAACCACTCTCTGGCCGATGGCCCTGAGTGAAGGGTCGAGAGATCGTCAGAACGTTCAGGCTCTATCATGACCAGCCATCCCCGATCGTATGGCGCCTTCCACACCAGGGCAGGGTCCCCCTCCAGCTCACGATTCACGTTAGAGACGGTTCCTTCAAGGGGCGAAGGGATGTCTACCCTCTTGTCCCCTGCTGTGATTTCCACGAGAACATCGTTTTTCTTGAGAGAGCTGCCGATGGACGGGAGACTGAGGGTACCGGCCCCGGCGGCAAAGGTGGAAACCAAGTCATCCAGTCCCAGTCTGATCCATCGGTCGAAGGGCTTGGCCCAGACATGGTGGTCACTGTAATGGAACCCCGGGAAGAAGGTGAATCCATTCACCTGGAAGGGCAGGAGGCTCTTGCCGGGTTTGACGGCAAAGGCGGGGTGTACCTCAAATCGGTCCTCCATCATCTGATCCACCTCGCAACGCCAGCACTCAAAACCGTTTGAACAGATCATGAAATCCACAAGCCCGAGCCGCATGTACCGGCAGTACCGCAGTGTCCCCGTGTCGGACTGGTTGATTTTTCTGATCCGATTCATCTCCATTTTTATGGCCCCCGTGGGGCAGATATACTCACACGCCCCACAGGCCACGCAACTCTCAGAATCGATGTTGAAGGGGGTTCCGACCTGTTTTCCGATCCCTCGGTTTGAAAAGCCGATGGCATGGGCTCCCACGATCTCCTGACAGGTCCGGACGCACAGCCCGCAGAGGATACAGTCGTTTTCTGGATTTTCAGTCTTGAAGCGGCTCTGTTGGACCCCAAGCTCCCGGGCAAGGGCTTGAATCGGGACGACCTGAGGACACCTTGCCAGGAGAAGCTCAATCAGGACCTGTCGGGCCCGAAGCACCCTTTTCGAATGGGTTTTGACCTCGATACCTTTCCGGGCAGGGTAGTTGCACGCCGTCACGAGACGGGACCTTCCATTCTCCACAACTTCCACGGTACAGAGTCTACAGGAGCCATAGGGGGTTAGGTCTGGATGATAACAGAGGGTCGGAACGGGAATCGACAACTTCCGGGTGATCTCCAGAAGGGGGGTATTCGCCTCTGCCCTTACCCTTTTTCCGTTGACAGTCAGTGTAATCATAAGTGGGCTTCCTGCGTGTTTTGTCGCCCGAGGGATCGGTGAAGCCCCCCCACCTTTGGGTGAAGACCCTGGCTTAACAAACTCGAAATTCGAATATCGAAATCCGAAACAAACTCTAATATCAAATGACAGAAGATCAAAACGGCGTTTAGAACATTTGGATTTTTGATTTCGATGTTGTTTCGAATTTCGGATTTCGTGCTTCGGATTTCATCATTACTCATTAGGTTGCAGGCAGTGGCCAATGGGGTGGCCGCTGGTTGCCCGCAGCTCATTTAACTGAGACTGCGTCAAACTTGCAGGTCTCATAACAGACGCCACATTTGACGCAGCGGTCGCCATCCAGCCGATGGGAATGCTTCTTTTCTCCAGAGATTGCCTCCACCGGACAAACCTTGAGACAGGCCCCGCAACCGGTGCATGTCTCAGGGTCGATACCATACATGATCAGTCCCTTGCAGACCCTCGCTGGACACCGTTTGTCTTTGATATGGGCCTCGTACTCATCCCGGAAATAGCGAATCGTCGACAGGACCGGATTCGGCGCCGTCGAGCCCAGAGCACAGAGGGACGTCTCTACCATGGCTTGAGACACATCCTCGAGAAGGTCAATGTCTCCCTCCCTGCCATTCCCCTCACAGATTCGAGTGAGAATCTCATCCATCTGGAGCAGCCCCTCCCGGCAGGGAGTACACTTCCCGCAAGACTCCTCCTCGAGGAACCGGACAAAATAACGGGCCATATCCACCATGCAGGTGTCTTCGTCCATGACGATCATACCGCCAGAGCCCATCATGGACCCTGCTTCCTGAAGTCGATCAAAATCTATGGGGAGATCGAGAAGGCCTTCAGGAAGACAGCCACCGGAGGGTCCACCTGTCTGAACCGCTTTAAACCGTTTTCCTGCCGGGGTTCCCCCTCCGATATCGTAGATAATCTGGCGAAGGGTCATCCCCATGGGAACCTCAATGAGGCCCGTGTTGTTGATTTTGCCAACCAGTGAAAAGATCTTCGTGCCCTTTGACCGTGCCGTTCCGATGGCCGAATACTCACCCGCGCCGATGTTGATGATGATCGGAACGTTGGCCCAGGTCTCCACATTGTTCAGGTTACTGGGTTGGTCCCAGAGGCCGTGCTCGACAGTGTGAATGTATTTGGCGCGAGGTTCCCCAACCCTTCCCTCGAGAGAGGCCATGAGGGCCGTTGATTCTCCGCACACAAAGGCGCCTCCCCCACGGTTCACCTTGAGGGTGAAGCTCAGGTTCGACCCCACGATGTTTCTCCCAAGCAGGCCATACGCCTTGGCCTGGTCGATGGCACGGATGAGGTGCGCGACTGCGAGGGGATATTCGCGACGGACATAGACGTACCCCTCCTCGGAACCGATAGCATAGGCGCCAATAAGCATTCCCTCGATAATGCTGTGGGGGTTACCCTCCAGCAGGGACCGATCCATGTAGGCGCCAGGATCGCCTTCATCCGCGTTGCAGATGACGAACTTCTCTTTTCCAGACGTTCGCCGGCAGGCGGCCCATTTCTCCCCGGTCAAAAACCCCCCGCCCCCGCGACCTCTCAGACCCGATTTCTTGATCGTGTCAATGACCTCCTCCGCGGTCATTTCGGAAAGGACCTTTTCCAGAGCCTGGTAGCCACCGATGGCTATGTAGTCATCGATCTGTGAGGGATCGATCTCTCCGTTCCTTCCGAAAACGAGCCGCCTCTGGAGTCGGTAAAAAGGGACCTCACTTTCGTTGACCCATCTCTCTCTGGTCGTGGGGTCCACGTAGAGCAACCGATCGACGATTCTGCCGGCCTTGACGGTTTCTCCGACGATTTCGGCGACATCTCTGGGGCGAACCTGTTGATAGAAGATGTTTTTCGGACGGATAACAACCAAGGGTCCCCGCTCGCAAAAGCCATGGCAGCCACTCTCTCGAAAATCAACCTGTCCATCAGTATTCTGGTCTTTTAGCGCCTCTCTGAAGGCATCGGCCACACCCCTGGCTCCAGAGGCGAGACAACCGGTTCCACCACAGAGGGTGATGCATGGTCTGCTCTCATCCCTGGATTTTTGGAGTGATTGACGAAGATCTCTGAGGGCTGAAATGCTCGCGATTCGATGATCCATCCCTATGGCCTTTCGCGATATTTTTTCAGAATGGATTCGATTGTCTTCGTCTTCACCCTTCCGTGATAGGCTTGATCGACAACCAACAAGGGGCCAAGAGCACAGGCCCCGAGGCAATTGACACTCTCGAGAGAGAATCTCATATCTCTTGTCGTGCCCCCGGCCCTAACCTCCAGACGATTTTCAAGGTAATCGAGAATTCTGACGCCTCCTCGCACATGACAGGCCGTTCCCAGGCAGACCTGGATGGTGTGTTTCCCCCTGGGTTCGAGGCTGAAGGCTTTGTAGAACGTGGCAATTTCGTAGACTCTGGTGAGGGATATGTCGAGGCTTTTTGCCACCTGGATAAGCGCATTTCGCGGAAGGAAGTTCGTCCGAGCCTGGATGTCCTGCAAGATCGCTATGAGATGGGATTCCTTGTACCCATGTTTTTCAAGGATTTCAGTGACAGCCCCCGAATCGAGGTGCATCGGTTCTTCTCCTCACGAGGCTTGTGATGGGTCAATGCTTACCTTTTCAGTTTTGGGAGCCCTTTCATTACGCAAGTGTCGGACCCGTGGGCAGGGGCAACGTTGCTTCCTGTGCCGTCTCACAAAGAAAGTGGCGTGATTGGATTATTGGAGATTCTTCGCCACGCCAAAAATGTGGCTCAGATTAACGACGGTTTTGACGTGGTCACGCTGAACATCATGAAGCGTCTCGATGGCATGCATTCCACGATACCTGATTACGGGAATAGCCCCTTTCATCTCCCCATCCTTAAGGGAAGGCATCGCCCGACATGGCAACTCCTCTATTTTACCCTAAAAAAGGGGAACATTTAAAGACTCTCTTGAGTTTCCTGAAGAATTCGGCCGAACCCTGAGAGTTCTTCCCGGTCGAATACTCTGGAATTACAGAGAATCCGGTTTGTCGTTATGTGAAAAAATGAACACAGACGCCCCAAAAAAATCGAGAGATCAAGATGATTCCTTGCCAGCCTTCTTTGCCTTTTCGATCAGCTCGACCAGGGTCTGAAATTTCGGCTTAGGAAGGTCAAATATTCGGTCCAATTCTTCCTTGGAGTAATGGTCTCCCAGAAACCTCTTGATATCCATGCGTGTTTCCCAACAGCCGGCTATCCATCTGCAGGGAAGCCTGCTATTCTCGAGACGGCAGTACCTGAAGTTGACCTCACCCCCTAACTTGGGGCATCGGAGTTCTTTGTCGTCGTATTGCTCGGTCAATCTACTCGCCTCCTACAGCAGAAGGGACGCACTCGCAGGCCCGAAGGAACAGAGCCTGCGAGTGTACCCGCTAGAGAACCACACCACGGCGTTTCCAGCAACACAATTCCCGGGGGCTTAGACCTTGGGCAGTTCGGCCTGCGCCTTCTTTACCTCTTCCTCAGGATAAGCATAATCTTGGAGTTTACCCGACAGATAGGCATCATAGGCAGCCAGGTCGAAGTGTCCATGTCCGCTGTGAGCGATCAGGATCGTTTTTGCTTCACCAGATTCCCTGCACTTGAGGGCTTCATCGATGGCCACCTTCAGGTCGTGACACGGCTCAGGACCGGTGACAATGCCCTCGGCGCGAGCAAACTTCACCCCGGCCTCGAAGATGGCAGTCTGGTGCGCGGCTACGGCTTCAACGAGGCCAAGTCTATAGAGATGGCATATGATTGGCGCCATCCCATGATAGCGCAGGCCTCCGGCATGAATTGGGGGCGGAATGAAGGCATGGCCCAGGGTGTGCATTTTGACTATGGGCGCCATCCCGGCTGTATCACCAAAATCGTAGGCATAGATTCCCCTGGTCATGGTCGGACAGCTTTCGGGCTCAACACAGACAACGCGCAGGTCTGGCTTTTCCCCACTCATCTTATCCCTGATCCAGGGCAGGAATTGCCCGGCGAAGTTCGAGCCGCCGCCAACACAGCCTACGATAACATCTGGATAAGCATCTGCCATCTCCATCTGTTTCCTGGTCTCCTCCCCAATAATGGTTTGATGAAGGAGGACATGGTTGAGGCAACTGCCAATAGAGTAATGCGTGTCATCACGAGTTACGGCATCCTCTACCGCCTCACTGATAGCCAGCCCCAGGCTGCCGGGGCAATCCGGCCATTTTTCCAACATGTCTCGTCCTGATTTGGTGTCCGGGCTGGGGCTGGGAACACAATGAGCTCCCCAGGTCTCCATCAGGATGCGCCGGTAGGGTTTTTGGTCATAGCTAATCCTGACC